>JAJDEJ010000247.1 GCA_029259815.1 Planctomycetaceae bacterium
GGTCGAGGATGGAGGTGACCAATGGGTCTGGTCCGCAGATGCTTCCAACGGTTGGGAACTCAGCGACTTCGACGCCAGCACATGGGAACCGGCGGTCGAGTTGGGAGATCCCACGATGGCTCCGTGGAACCTCCAGTCGACCTTCGACGACTCCCGATATTCGGTCATTCACGACTGGAGGCGACTGTGGGGGGACCGGCCAGTCCGTGCGGCTCTCCGGCCCCAGGATCGTCTTCAGTCGACGTTAGGGCGTCCCAATCGCGAACAAGTCGTCACCACTCGCCCCACCGAACTGACGACGCTGGAGGCCATCAGTCTGGCCAATGGCGAAGATGTGTCGAGCCTCATCCAGCAAGCGGCAGACAAAGTCTTCACGCAGCACCCAAATGACGCCCATCACCTCATCGATTCCCTGTTCCTGGCCACACTAGCACGGGGACCGACCAGTATTGAAAAAGACGTCTCGCTCGAACTGTTGGGCGAACCGACGACACAAAACGGCGTTGAAGACCTCCTGTGGGCTGTGTTCATGTTGCCGGAATTCCATTTGATCCGATAATGGATTCAACCGCTCTCTTTGACCCACTCAACGACTGTCTCTCCTCATGCGAAGTCCAACACACCAATACGATCACGCCACCCGTCGTCATTTTCTGAAGACGATGGCCGCCTCCACTGCCGCTGCGATGATAGCCGGCGAGCCATTGCCACTCGGGGCGAACGAAGTTGTCGCCCCGCCTGCGAAGGCCGACTCGTGCATTCTCCTCTGGATGGGGGGTGGCATGGCGGCACCGGATACGTTCGATCCCAAACGGTATCGTCCGTTCGAGGTGGGCACGCCCGTTGAGGAGATCATCAGCACCTTCCCGGCCATTGATACGGCGGTCGATGACATCAAGATCACCGAGGGGCTGGAGTCCATCGCAAGCGTGATGGATCGGGCCACGCTCGTGCGATCACACGTGCAGGCCGACCTGGGGAACATCCTGCACTCGCGGCACCAGTACCACTGGCACACTGGTTACGTCCCGCCACAGACGGTCGCGGCTCCACACATCGGTGCATGGATGGCGCGGGTGCTCGGCCCGATCAACCCGGTCATCCCGCCCTTCATTAACATCGGCCAACAGATCGAAGGGAACGGCGAGTCTCAGGAGTTGAAGGCGTTCACAACAGCCGGCTTTCTCGGGAGTGAGTACGGGCCGTTCAACATTCCCGACCCCACCCAGGCGGCACTCGCCGTGCGACCGCCCGAGGGCATGGAGATCGGACGTTTCCAGAATCGTTTTCGTGCCTACCAGAAGCTGGTGCAGGAGTCGCCTCAAGGTCAGTACGCCAGTGACTCTCAGCAGCAGTCGATGGTCCGCGCGATGGAGAACGCTCACCGCCTGCTCGAATCGAAGCACAAGGACGCCTTCGATCTGTCGCTCGAACCAAAGGAGTCATTCGAGAAGTATGACACGGGCCGCTTTGGCCAGGGGTGTCTGCTCGCACGACGGCTGGTCGAGTCGGGGGCTCGGTTCATCGAAGTCACGACCGAGTACGTCCCCTTTCTGCACTGGGACACACACGAGAACGGTCACACGACAGTGACCCGTATGAAGCAGGAAATCGACCGGCCCATCGCTCAGTTGATAATCGACCTCGAACGTCGTGGTCTGCTCGACCGCACACTCGTTGTTCTTGCAAGTGAGTTCAGCCGCGACATGATTATCGAAGGTGTGCCCGGCAGCACGGCAAACGATCAGTCGCGAGCCAAGACCGATACGTTGCAGGAAATGAGGCACTATGGACTGCACCGCCATTTCACTGGGGGCACGTCCGTACTGATGTTCGGCGGCGGTATGCAGCGCGGTCTGCTGTATGGTGAAACTGCCGAGGAACGTCCCTGTGTCGCCATCAAGAACCCGGTTTCGATCACCGATCTGCACGCGACGATCTTTACCGCCATGGGAATCAGCCCCAAGACGGCCTACGAAGTTGAACGACGTCCGTTCTACGCGACCAAAGACGGATTGGGGCAACCAGTGATGGAGCTGTTTGCATAGAACTGATACGAGATCCTTCAGATCTTTGTCAGACAATCGCTCAGATAGTCTCTCGCGGAGTTGATCTCGGCGGTCACCTCGGTGGTCGTATCAAGGATGGGAATACCACGAGGGACTGGGTGCATGAAGATTTCAGTGCGGCCTTGATAGTCGATGTCCTTCAGGGCGGCGAGGACGGGCACCCAGTCGAGCGGCCCGCGATGAGGCAGCTGCATGAGTTCCTGATCCTTGGGCAACTTCTGCATGCAGCCCATGCCGTGCTCCCACGCCTGGATGTGGACTAACCGATCGCCCAGTTCGCGAATGAGGCCGCTGATGACGTCCGTGTCTTGAGGAAGATGATACGGGGCCATCGCGATGCCCAGTCGATCGGACGGCAGGGCGTCCATTACCATCAGTTGTGACTCGGGCGAACTGATGAGCCCTCCGCTGTGATTCTCAATGCCAATCGTGATGCCCAGTTCCTCAGCGAGTTTGACGTGTGGCTTCAGCTTCTCCGAAAAATCACTGACTGCGAACTTGAGTTCAGCGCCTGAGAGGTCTTTGGGGCCACCCGTGTTGCAGATGACCATGTCTCCACCGAGTTGCTTGACCATCCGCATCTCTTCCTGCATGTTGAAGATGCCGAACTTGAAACAGGTGAAACTGCCAAGACTGACATCATGCTCATCGAGCAGTTCGCGTGTCCGCTCGACACCCAAATCGTCGATCTGTTCACGCTGGTTGCCGTGCCGTTCGGCCCAGATCTCGATGTGCTCCGCCCCGGTCTTACGAACCTCAGGCAGAATCTCAACGAGCGGTGCCTTGCCATACATGCACGAGGCGACGATGTACCGCAACTGGAAGTCGGGATCGTCTGCGGCTGATGACGGGCGAGCGAATGCCGTCGAAGCGGCAGCTCCTGCGAGCAGAGCACCAAACTCTCGGCGGGTCAGCGTCGGTTGATTCATCGATTGTCTCGACACAAGAGGCAATGGGGTGAGTAGTGGTGCGTCACAGCGAATAATTCGGGTTGGGTGGCAGGGTCAGACCAACGGGATGGCCCTGACATTCCGCGTCCTCACACCGGGGCCATCCGCTGTGCTCCTGACTCCGCCACCCGATAAATCAAGCATTGACGCACCACTACCTCATGGTATCGCGAGACCTTCACGAATGGCATAGCGGGCCAGTTCCACCCGGTCGTGAATGCCGAGTTTTCGCATGATCCGGTACTTGTGACTCTCGATTGCTCGCTCAGACAGGGCCATCGTCCGCGAGACTTCCTTCACACTCTCTCCACGCACCAGATGTCGCAGCACGGCTGTCTGCCGGCTGGTCAGTGTGGACAGATAGCTGGTGACCTTCGCCGCATACTTCTTGGTTTCTGGGTCGTACTCCAACCGATCGGTCACCGCATCCGAGAATGCCGTTCCTCCCTGACAGGCAGCACGGATACTGTCGATCAACCGCTCAACGGGATCGCTGGTGAGCAGAAAGCCGGCTGCATCTAATCGCAACGCCTCGTCCAGAAAGACATCAGTGACCACATCCGCAAGAAAAACAACACGAGCAGCGGGAAGTCGCCTCGCAAGCTCGTCAGCCAGCGTAAAGACTCCCCGTCCCGGGATGTCCATCGCAATCAACACGAGATCCGGCTGATGTTCGAGAGCGAGACGGAGTCCTGTTTCCGAGTCCTCCGCAGTGAACGCGACATCCATTTCGTCAGATTGACCGATCCGCTGAGTCAGGGCTTCGACGAACATGGGATGTTCATCAATGATTGCGATCTTGAACGATTGCGTGAGCATGCCTGCCTCCCTGAGACTGTGAACAGGATGAAGTGAACTGCTCAGCCCACTCAGACCTGATGGGGGCAGCCCGATTCAAGTGGCCCATCGTTGGCGACGAATGAAAGGTGACATCTGTCTACTAACAGGCTTTCTGCAGCGTAGGTATTTATCACGCAGGTTTCAAGTTCATTCGCTGACTGATGGGATGTTTCGCAGGACTGAGGGGTGGCAGACCATTGAATCTCCCGCGAGCGACAAATTGTACTCTCGTCTTAACACGTTGTAGGTCAACGCATGCTGACGATGCGTGTTTCTACACAGGGAGGGGTTCTCCGCAGGTGAACGTAATACAACTGCGTTTTCGTCAACGTGTCCGCCCCGCAAGGTGACACCGGACGGCAAATGTCCTTGAACAGGACGCTACGGCTGACAAGTCTGCCATTTGGTCACATTGAGAGAAGGTGCGCCCAAGATTGAAATCGCGTTCCTCGTTGAGTACCGTGATGAGTCACGCGGAAACGCGACTTGCCACATCTGTGCTTATGCGGTACCGAACCTATTTTCAGACAAGACGTTAGGAATTGCACCATGGGACGCCCGGTCACTCTCTTCACCGGCCAATGGGCCGATCTGCCGATTGAGGAACTTTGCAAGAAGGCCAAGGCGTTTGGATACGATGGTGTCGAACTCGCTTGTTGGGGTGACCATTTTGAGGTCGATCAGGCGCTGTCTGACGACACCTACTGTGCCAGGAAGCGTGATCTGCTCGAAAAGCATGACCTCAAACTGTTTGCGATCTCGAATCATCTCGTCGGGCAGGCCGTGCTGGACAACATCGACGAGCGACATCAAGCAATTCTACCAGAGTATGTCTGGGGCGACGGGAATCCCGCAGCGGTTCGCGAACGGGCCGTTGAGGAGATGAAGAACACGGCTCGTGCTGCTCAGAAGCTGGGAATTGGTGTGGTCAATGGATTCACCGGCAGCAGCATCTGGCACCTCCTCTACGACTTTCCTCCCGTCCCTCGACACATGATCGATGGGGGATATCAACTGCTGGCCGAGTTGTGGAATCCGATCCTTGATGTCTTCCAGGAGTGCGGAATCAAGTTTGCGTTGGAAGTCCACCCGACGGAAATCGCTTTTGACGTCTACTCATCTGAGTTGGCACTGCAGGCGCTGGATCATCGCGAGGAGTTTGGCTTCAACTTCGACCCCAGCCATCTCATCTGGCAGGGGGTCGATCCGGTCGAGTTCATCCAGGCATTTCCGGACCGGATCTACCACGTACATATGAAGGATGCGGCCGTCACGCTCAACGGGAAGACAGGTATCCTCGCCAGTCATCTGCCGTTCGGTGATCAACGGCGAGGCTGGGACTTCCGCAGTGTCGGTCGCGGAGGCGTAAGGTTCGAGGAGGTCATCCGGGCCCTTAATGCAGCAGGATATCCACAGGACATGCCCCTCTCTGTCGAATGGGAAGACTCCGGCATGGACCGTGAAGCAGGTGCCGAAGAGGCTGCTCAATTCTGCAAGAACGTTGACTTCGCACCATCCGGTCGCCGCTTCGACGCGGCGTTCGAGGACTGACACGTCCCTGTGAGCAATCAGATTGTGGTCATCACGCTCCGCCGTGATGACGCTTTCGCTCGCACGCGTTTGAGCTTGTCGGAAGTCTACTCTTGAACCGCTCATCACGACGGAGCGTGATGGCTACTTTGCGGCGGCAGCGAACTGTTCGGCGAACTCAAGGACCCAGAGGTCGATCATCTCGCGGAATGAGTCGACATCGATTTCTTCCAGCCGCTGATAATGGTTGCGGCTGAATGCCTCCTTGTTGCGAATCGTCGCCTTACCAACGAGTTCGACGATCGAGACCGAACCGAGCGGGCGGACCATCATTTCCAGACGGCTGTAGAGGGTTTGGCTCCCTGAGCCGCGCTGCACGCTGATGTCGTCGCGTGTGATCCGAGCCCCCCAGCCCTCCTCGTTAAGAATCGAGGCATACTCAAAGCCTGGAAAGCGATCCGCCAACATCTTCAGGCAGGACTCAATGTGGTCAGAAAGCTCGAGACGGCTCTGTGAATGGAGCGTCTTCAACTCTTCGGCGGACATCGTCTTCTGAACCTCGGCCTGCACGCGGGCGTCAGCAGTGCGGTTGCCGCGGTTGATCGCTCGTTCGAGCCGGTCCTGAAAATCCATCGCACCTGTTTCGCCGAGGAGAGTGCTGAGTCCGATTCAATCTTACGCATCGCCCCAAGAGCACGCAACGGGGCACCAACGGGGGGAGTGGGTTAGTTGTCGGAAGAGTGGGTGGCACGCTCAGACCAACGGGATGGGCGTGGCGAGCGCAGAACGAGCGTTTGAAGGCGACAGAACCATTCGCCACGCCCATCCTGACGTCAGGGCGTGCCACCCCGCAAGACCATCGCTCCAAACTGACCCACCACCCCAACGGGGTCTGAACTCATCACCGTCGCACGGGAGCGGGACAGCAATCGATGGGACACACGTTGTGACTTGGGCCAAATTCCCCGACCGCGAGTTGTTCGACGTTGTTATCGAGACGTTCGGCAATCAGTTTGCGAAGCATCGAGACAAAGGTCGGATGCGTGCCGACCGTCGCGGCTCGCTGCATGTGTTGACCCAATTCAATCGCCAGTTCGGCCGCCTCGTCGTCGAGATCGTACAGCACTTCCATGTGATCGGAGAGAAAACCAACCGGATGGACAATGACGTTCTCGGCACCTTGTTTTCCTAAGTTTCGCAGGTGATCGCAGATGTCCGGTTCGAGCCAGGGGTCCTGCGGTCGGCCGCTACGGCTCTGGTAGACGAGTTGCCAACGGTCGTTGCCAATGCCGAACTCCCCTGCGATCAGGCGGCATGTCTCCGTCAACTGCTCCTCATAGCGGCAATGATCGGCCATTGATTTGGGGATGCTATGTGACGTGAAAGCGATGTGCAGCGACGCTTGAGTGTCGGGAGCGAACTTCTCAATTGACTGGCGCAAGTTGTCGGTATTGGCAGCAATGAAGTCTGGATGGTTGTACCACACGCGGACCTTGTCGACTTGCGGCGCTCTCTCGCCAACAGCCTCTTGTGCCCGACCAATGTCCTCGCGGTACTGCCGGCAACTGGAGTAGGAACTGTACGCGGCAAGCACCACGGCGAGAGCCCGCTGGACCCCGTCGTCGACCATTTGTTGCATCGTGTCAGCGAGCATCGGTCGCCAGTTGCGGTTGCCCCAATAGACCGGCAGGTCGATGTCATGCTGATGGAGTTCGGGCTTCAAGACGTCAAGCAGATCCCGGACCTGCTGGTTGATGGGACTGATGCCCTCGAAATGGTAGTAGTGCTCCGCGACCTCTAACATTCGCTCTCGCGGTACGTTACGCCCCCGCAGAACATTCTCCAGGAACGGGATCACCTCGTCTCGTCCTTCGGGTCCACCGAAGCCGACGATTAGAATCGCATCATAGGGATGGCTCACGGGTTGTCTCTCAATGTAAAACAGATGACGAACTATGAACGTTGAAAGATGATAGACACTCCGGCAAGTGTCGTGCAGTCGATACGGGCGCGACGACTGGATCACAGGGGGTCAGGCACCATTTCGGGGAAGTCCCGGACTGATTGTCGTGAGGGTCCTCAATCCCCCGAATTGGTGCCTGACCCCGTTTTCCGACTTCGCTGATCGTCATTCTCTCAACTCGAACAGGATCGCATGCCCCGTCTCCTCATCGGCAACTTCGACTTCGAACATACGCTCGTCTCCGGAGGACAGCAGTCGCCGGCGGGACTGCGTTGGATCGTCGCAGAGTTGGCGTGCTGTTGGGGCGTCGCTGCCGAGGAGGGTGACGTCCTCTGGTGTCCCGAGCCAATTCATGAGGGATTTCTTGAGAGACTTCAGGAGATGGGGTTGCCCCCGCTCACTCTCGCTTCCCGCACGTGCGAGGTTCCTCCTGGCCTGACCCTGGTCCCCTGGGGGTGGACCAGGGAGGTCATCGAGTTCGGCGAAACTGTCAGCGCAATCATCGAGGCACCGCCACTCGACGTTGTACTGATGCTGAATTCGCGACGGTTTTCTCATGAGCAAGAGCAGACACTCGGAGTTGGATTGCCCGGCGCAGCACTCGTTGAGTCTGTATCGGATCTGATCGCGTCTATCGAACAATTCGTCTCCACTTGCAGTGGCTGGGTCGTGAAGGCCGAGTTCAGCAACTCGTCCCGAGAGCGATTCGTGCATCGAAGTCAGCAGCTTCCAGACATCAGCACACTCACACGCTGGGCTCAGCGACGGCTGGCGCGCGGCCACGCATTGTTCGTTGAGCCCTGGGTTGAGCGGGTGGACGAGGTGGGTGTGCAGTTGACCGTGCCGCGAAACGGCGAGCCATCTGTGGAAGGGGTCACACGCCTGTTGGTCGATGAGACGGGACGCTTCCGAGGCTGTGAGTTCACACCGTCGCTTGGTGATGATTCTCACTGGGCAGACGCAGTGAGTGCAGGGCAGAAGGCCGCAGGCATCGCTCAGCGGGCGGGCTACTTCGGTCCGTTGGGCATCGACGCCATGCGATATCGCGCGGTCGACGGACAGATCAGGGTGCGACCCTTGCAGGATGTGAACGCACGTTGGACGATGGGGCGTCTGAGTCTCGGTCTGCGACAATTGCTCACAACCGGCGAGCGGGGGACATTAGTCCCCCGATGGGACCGGGGCACTTTTCGCGTGCGACCGAATCTCGTCGTCGAACTGGGGAACGCCGAGACAGTGCAGCGGATTGAATAGCAAATTGGAGTCATCGGGGGACTGACGTCCCTTGATCGTCTGGAGAGTCACCATGCCAATCATCTTGAAGACACTTGTCGTGATGACTGTCCTCTCGACAACACTGCCCGGGGCTGCGACACGACCGCACATCGTGCTCGTGATGGCTGACGATATGGGATGGGGACAGACCGGCTACTACAACCATCCGGTATTGAAGACGCCGAATCTCGATGCGATGGCCGCGAATGGCCTGCGGTTTGATCGTTTCTATGCAGGGGCTCCCAACTGTTCGCCAACGCGCGCGACCGTGATGACTGGCCGATCAAATGATCGCACGGGGGTGCAGAATCATGGATATCCGCTACGTCTGCAGGAACGCACGATCGCACAAGCACTGCGAGACGCCGGTTACGCAACGGGACACTTCGGCAAGTGGCACCTCAATGGACTGCGCGGACCCGGTGCACCGATTCTGGCAAGCGACGCTCGTCACCCCGGCGTGTTCGGGTTTGACGAATGGTTGTCTGTCACCAATTTCTTCGACCGCAATCCACTTCTCAGCCGCGAGGGAGAGGTCGTCGAGTTTGCAGGTGATTCGTCGGAGATCATTGTCACGCAAGCATTGGAGTTCATCGGTCGGCAGATAGAAGCTGAGCAACCATCGTTCACGGTCATCTGGTATGGCACGCCACACAGTCCGTGGATGGCGAGCGAGGAGGATCGGACCGCCTTCGCCCATCTCGACGAAATATCGCAGCACCATTACGGCGAACTCGTCGCGATGGACCGCAGCATTGGCACTCTGCGTCAGGGCTTGCGTGACCTCGACATTGCGGATGACACGCTCCTTTGGTTTTGCAGCGACAACGGCGGCCTGCCGAAGATCAAGCCAGATACGGTCGGCGGACTGCGAGGGTTTAAGAATACGGTCTACGAAGGCGGGCTGCGTGTGCCGGCGATCATCGAGTGGCCCGCCGTCATCACCGAGCCGCGTGTGACCGAGTTCCCGGCAGTCACGATGGACATCTTCCCCACGCTGGCCGATGTCGCCGGACTCTCCGACGATGTCATGCTGCAACCGCGGGATGGAACGAGCCTGCGTCAACTATTCACCGAAGAATTGTCCCAACGCGAGCAGCCGATCCCGTTCCGTCATCAGAATCGCGGTGCACTGATCGACAACGACTTCAAACTGGTCACGCTCGACATCGACCGTGGAGAGTACGAGTTGTTTGACCTTGCCAGCGATCCTCATGAAACGATGGACGTGTCGGCGAAGCATGCAGACGTCGATGCACGCCTCCGAGAAGAATTCCTGTCGTGGAACGAATCCGTCGAGGCGAGCATCGCCGGTCATGACTATCCTGAAGGCAAGGTCGTGCCTGCCGATCCAGAGCCTCGTTCCTGGCATGAGATGCCCGAGTATCGGGAATACCTCAAAACGTGGAAGGAGCGCCCGGAGTACAAGTCGTGGCTCAAGCGGCAGCAAGAGTAATCGACACGGAATGAACGAACAGACGATGCCGGTGCGCTGGCCGTTGGCTCGCGGCTAATGTGCGTTTCGTAATCGTGTTACCCGGGAGGCAACGCCGACCGCCGTATATGACAGGACGTCTTGACGGCATCACGATGTCTCCGTCATCCTACAAACTCACGGACCTCCCACTGACACAAAGGAGTCGCTGTCATGTTTCGACCACTCATCGGTGTGCTGCTTGCGATGGTTGCGATCGTGCTGTGCTTTCACGGATGGACATATACGATGTCCAACTTGCAGGCTTCTCCTCCTTCTGTGACTGCGGAGGCGGAGTTCGACATTCTGCATGTGTATGCGGAGCCAACGCTTGCAGAAGCGTTCAATCCGTTTGGGTCGGTACAAGCGCCTGCACGTAGTTCCCGAGTTCGCGAAGCGAATTCAAGTTCTCAGCAAATTTCGATCAGTTTCAATTCCGAAAGTGATGAGCGAACGAAACGACTTGTCACGTACACAAAGTTGGCCGCCCGGATGGCGGAGCGCTGGAGCGACGAGGAGTTGGAACAGCGAACGACCGAGATCTCGAACGAGTTGGAGACGCAGGACACGGCTGCTCAAAAGCAACTCGATGCCGCGATTGAGAGCCTCAAAGCCGTGCTGGAACAGCACACAGGAACGCCGGCGGCCGATCACAGTCGCAGGGCACTCGATGCCATCGAGAACGACGAACCAGTTCACCCTGGCGAGCAACCGTTTGGACTTAATTCTTTCTAACCAAGTCGGTCAGGCT
>JAJDEJ010000248.1 GCA_029259815.1 Planctomycetaceae bacterium
CGCGCACTACTGTAAAGATCGTCGTTTGAAAGAATGTCCCGCTGTGTTCCGCCACTGCCATTTCTGCGACGTGCCCTCTTCGACAGCAACAGCTCGACTTGTCCGGAGTACAGTTGCGGTGCGTAGACCAAGGCCAGGTGATCTCCCTTGTTCACGACAACACCTGTGTAATCAGCGTAGAGACGTTCCAGTCGCCCATCCGTCCAGGCGGCGATTGTGCGGAGCGAACCTTCATCGTAAGCGAGCTCGCCGATGGCACGAATCGTGCGATTCACCGGCACGCTTTTGACGGATACCGTGTGGATATTGGCGACCCGGCGACTGGCTGGATCGACTTCGATGGACCGCGAATCGCCATTCTTCCCACCTGTGGTCGCGGGGACCAACTCCATTGCACAGACCGGACAACGTCCCGGCTCCTGTTGTGGTGGAGTACACATCATGGGGCAGATGTAGTCGACAGCCGCAGCGACTGCGGTTGTCGACTGACCACCACCACCCGTCCCGGAAGAAATCCAACCGAGTCGTTGAGCAAGACCAAGTCCTGCGATGGCGACTGCAGCGCACACCAGCAGGAGCATCGGCTGCACAATCAGCTTGATCCACCAGCGACGCGATTCGACTCGCTGTCGTCTTGCCGCGTCTGCGGTGCCAGCGGACTCAAGACTCGGTGCATCCTGTGCAGAGGCATCCTGTGTCGGGGGATTCTGTGTTTCAATGGATTGGCTCGACATGAGTCTCTCCGGTGGATCGAATGGGATCGAGATTGAGTCCCTGAACCCCAAGACGTACGAGGGGTTCAAGACGTTACGTTCCACATCAACCGCATGGGTTGCGGAACTGGCGTACGCACGCTTGATGTCGCTAAGCGACTCATTGCGATAGCCGTTGAAAACAAACATGATCTTCAAGTGAAGCGCGCACGGGGGCGCTGTCACGAGATCAGGTCAGCCAGATGCAGCAAAGCACTTGCACGGAGAGAGCCGATGCAAACGACCGGAAGCCATCGTAGCGAGGTGTCATACTCACTCGTGGCTCCGCCGAGACCGTCATCGTTGCATTGCTGCAGGCGACGAAGAGCGACTCCCAGTTCATATCGAGCAGACTGGATGGCGTCGGCGTGACAGGTTCGGGGTGCCGATCACTGCAACCACACTGGCATGTCTGACCCGCTACGTAAGACGCACAGCAACTCGTGCCATTCTTGTTGCGATCCAGTCTGGACGACTGAATGTCATCCTTGGTCGTTGAGCAGCAGCAAGAATTCTGATCTTGCGCCTCTGGAGAGCAGCAACACCTTTGGGCAGAAACAGAACTTGCCGAGGTCGAACAGTGACACATCGCTGGCGACGTGACAACGAATGATTGAGCGATCACTGCCATCGTGAGCAGTGGAGTCGTCAACCATCTTGTCACAGTTCCGCGAAACATGTCATCCTCGAATACTGAATCTCTCTATTGACATTGATCGGCCAAAACCTCGACCCGCGATCAGACATTTGATTCCTGCTGATCAGAATCGAGTCAGTTCGACAATCGAGAACCTGATCGTCATTGGTGTTGCGACTTTTTACACGGGATACGAAGCGAGAGCCATAGCAATTGAAGCAACTTTGCGAATCTGCCAAGGTGTGGGCGAATACGCTCGCCGCCGGGCCAATTCGCCCCCAATTCTTGCGGCGGCGACATGTTCCATCACGCTTGCTCATGAGAGACCACTTCCGGGAGATTGAGTCGACCACGGATGCTGAATCTCGTTGTCGCGTGGAGGCCTTGTGCATCGTTTCTTGCGTCGAGACCGGCCTTGGGGAGTGGACGGCACAACTCATGCTCCATGTCCGTCAGGGTCTTGGCTTCGTACAATTCGAGAGTGCTTTCGCTCAGTGGCTACCAGTTGGAGTTGTCTAATGTCGAAGAACCGCCCTCCTCTCATTCAACGGCTCCTGAAACCGTCGAGTGCCTGGATATTACTAGCGGAACTTGTTGCCGTGTTCGCGCTCGGAGTCTTTGTCAGTGAACTGTTCAGTCGTACTGGCTCACCGGGCACGTCGTTGGTCGAAGCATCGACCGCACACGATCATGGCGAAGCGGCCGGTCCGCAGATGTGGACGTGTTCCATGCATCCTCAAATTCGTCAGCCGAATCCGGGCGACTGTCCGATCTGTGGGATGGATCTGATTCCGGTCGCCACTTCGTCCGGAGGGCTGCGAACGCTGACGATCAGTCCGGAAACCGAAGCGTTGATGAACATCGCGTCGACGCCCGTCGAGCGCAGGTATGTCTCGCACGAGATTCCGATGGTGGGGAAGGTCGACTATGACGAGACCAAAGTGGGTTACATCAGCGCCTGGGTGGCAGGACGGCTGGATAACCTGTTCGTCGACTTCACGGGAGTCCAGGTCGATAAGGGCGACCACATGGTCTTGATCTACAGCCCGGAACTCTATGCCGCACAGGAGGAGTTGATCCAGGCCCTGAAGTATCGCCAAGAACGAAGCGCAGCCAGTGGGCGATTGACAGACACAATCGATCTGGTGGCATCCGGACGTGAGAAACTTCGTCTGCTGGGGCTGACCGAGCAGCAGATTGCGGAGATTGAACAACAGGAAAAACCGACCGATCACCTCACCATCTATGCTCCCACCAGCGGTATCGTCATCGAAAAACTGAAACAGGAGGGGGACTACGTCAAGACGGGAGAGCGGATCTATACGGTGGCCGACCTGAATCAGGTCTGGGTCCACCTGGATGCCTATGAAGCGGATCTGCCGTGGATTCGCTATGGACAGGATGTCACAGTCACCACGGAAGCCTATCCCGGTGAGGAATTTCATGGCCGAATCGCTTTCATCCAGCCTGTCCTCAACGACAAGACACGCACCGTCAAGGTGCGTGTGAATGTTCCCAATCCGGAGGGCAAACTGAAACCGGACATGTTCGTCCGTGCTGAAGTGAAGCCCCGGGTCGCTGCGGGGGGACGAGTCATGGATCCCAGTCTGGCTGGCAAGTGGATCAGCCCCATGCACCCGGAAATCGTCAAAGACGAACCGGGCAACTGTGACATCTGCGGCATGCCGCTCGTCCGTGCTGAGACTTTGGGCTATGTCACACCGAATGCTGACGAGGCAAAGCCGCCGCTGGTCATGCCGTATTCAGCCGCGCTGGTCACGGGCCGGCGGGCCATCGTTTACGTCGAACTGCCTGTGATGCCCGACGGCGTGGAGACGGCATTCCAGGGCATCGGTGCGGCCATTGACGAAGGGAGTCTTGACCAGGTGCGTCAGGCATTCGACGTGTTCAGCACCGTGCTCGACAAGCCGTACGCTCAGTCGGGATTAGACTATGCCCGAAGGCTGTGGGATCGCTATGCAGATCAACTGGCAGAACCGGCCCTGGCGGGCAAACGTGTGCAGTCGATGAATGATGCACAGCAGGTTTACGCTCGCATCGAGACGATCATTGACTCCTTGCGGGAAGAGTTCGGCCCGATCGGTCAGCCCACCTTCGAAGGCCGCGAGATTGTATTGGGTCCGCGTGCGGGCAACTTCTACCTGGTGCGCCACGGGTTAGAAGCAGGCGAACTGGTTGTGACGCAAGGCAACTTCAAGATCGATGCCGAGATTCAGATTCAGGCCAAGCCCAGCATGATGACGCCCGAAGGGGGCGGAGGCGGGGGCCACGATCATGGCGATGGTGGCGGTGCGACAAAGACGCCCAGCGGTGACGAACACGCCGGCCACGCAATGGCGCTGCCGAGGGAGTTCAGCGATCAGATTCGCGAGCTTGAGGCTGCCTATGAACAGGTTGCCCAATTCGTCGAGGAGAGCGACATCGGCAAGGTCACGCCTGCGTTCGCGCAGTTCGATCAGGCGCTCAGTGCCGTCGATGGTTCGGTTTTGACCGGACACGCCCGCATGCAATGGAAGGAGTTCGCGATGCTACTGGGCAACGACGCGGTCGAAGGTCGCGACGTCGATCAGGTGGCGGAGGCAGATCGCGTGTTTCTCCTTCTCAAGGGACACATGCGACGCATGCGTGATCAGTTGGGCATCATGCCGAACGAGCCACGGCACGTCGAACACATTGCGGTGACACCGGAGTTCCAGTCGGAGTTGGCAGTGGTCTGGGAGCGTTATCTGGCGATTCAGAAAGAGCTCGCTGCCGACGAATTTGAGCCGGCTCAGGAAAGTCTGGCCCGTCTCGAAGCGGCCATCACCACCGTGGACGGCTCCTCGCTCTCCAGCGATGCACAAGAGGTCTGGCAGAAGGAATCGGCCAACCTCTCGAAGCTGATTGAGAACCTCAAGTCTGCGAGTGACATCAAAGCGATGCGAACCGCATTCAAGCCTCTCTCTGAGGAAGTCGGCGTGCTGGCCAAGTCCTTCGGATTCGGAGAAGCCGGACCGGTTTTCGAGTTGCATTGCCCCATGGCATTCCAGGGGCAAGGAGCCGTGTGGTACCAGAGTGATGATCAAGTACGAAACCCGTACTACGGCGCCTCGATGCTCAAGTGTGCCGACCGAGTCGATCAAGTTGTTCACGATGAAGCGGCTGTCGAGGACGAGCAAGAGTCACATCAAGATCATTCGCAACACTGATTGTTGCTTCTGTCGGAGCTGTCAATGATTGACAAGGTCATTCGATTCTGTCTCGAAAACAAGCTCGTCGTCGGGCTGTTGGTCATCGTTGTGGTGGCCTGGGGGGCGATGGTTGCGCCGTTCGATTGGGACCTGGGCGGACTGCCACGCGATCCCGTGCCGACAGATGCCATCCCCGATATCGGTGAGAATCAACAGATCATCTTCAGCGAATGGATGGGCCGTTCGCCCCAGGATGTGGAAGATCAGATCAGCTATCCGCTCACTGTCGCGCTGCTGGGCGTGCCCGGCGTGAAGACGATCCGTAGTTATTCGTTCTTTGGCTTTTCGAGTATCTATGTGATCTTCAATGAGGACGTCGAATTCTATTGGTCGCGCACGCGAGTCCTGGAGAAGCTCAACAGCCTGCCCTCGGGCACGCTCCCCGAAGGAGTGCAGCCGGCTTTGGGACCGGATGCCACGCCATTGGGGCAGATCTATTGGTATTCACTCGAAGGTCGCGACCCCGATGGGAATCCGATGGGGGGCTGGGACCTCAATGAATTGCGGACCATCCAGGATTGGTACGTTCGCTATTACCTGCTCTCGGCGGAGGGTATCAGCGAAGTGGCTTCTGTGGGCGGCTTCGTCCAGGAATATCAGATCGACGTCGACCCCGATGCCATGCGGGCCGCTCGGGTGAGCATTGATGACGTCTTCATGGCGGTGAAGAGGTCGAACGTCGATGTCGGAGCCCGCACGATTGAGATCAACAAAGCCGAGTATTTCATTCGCGGCCTCGGATTCGTCGAGGACGTTCAAGACGTCGAAGACAGCGTCGTGGCGATGAATGACAACGTCCCGATCTACGTCAAAGATGTGGCCCGCGTCTCACTCGGGCCGGCTCTGCGTCGTGGTGCTCTGGATAAAGGCGGAGCGGAAGCTGTCGGTGGTGTCGCTGTCGTGCGGTACGGCTTCAATCCCCTGGAAGCGATCAAGAACATCAAACAGAAAATCGATGAGTTCGATGACGGGCTGCCGACGAAAGCGGTCATCAACTATCGGCAAGTGGCACGTCAGGATGTGGCCGCCTATGCCAACGAGAATGGCTTCGACGCATTCGCGAGCGACGATCTGCTGGACCACGACTCATGGGTCAAACATTTGCGATCGACCCCACGGGAAGAGTGGCCCATGTGGGTCACCACAAGTCAGGTCACGGTCGTGCCCTTTTACGATCGGACCGGGCTGATTTACGAGACACTGGGGACGCTCAACAAGGCGCTGACCGAAGAAATCC
Organism: Planctomycetaceae bacterium; assembly: GCA_029259815.1. Lineage (GTDB taxonomy): Bacteria > Planctomycetota > Planctomycetia > Planctomycetales > Planctomycetaceae > JAHBXU01. The sequence continues at coordinate 5,878 of JAJDEJ010000248.1, forward strand.
TGGTGACCATCATCGTGATTCTCGTGATGGTCATGCACCTGCGCAGTTCGATCGTGATCAGTGCACTCTTGCCTCTGGCGGTGTTGATGTGCTTCATCGCCATGAAGACGTTCGGAGTGGACGCGAACATTGTGGCGCTCTCCGGCATCGCGATTGCGATCGGCACGATGGTCGATATGGGCGTGATTCTCTGCGAGAACATTCTTAGCCATCTCGACGAGGCGGACGAAAACGAAGACCGACTCGAAGTCGTCTTTCGTGCATCAAGCGAAGTCGGCGGTGCCGTGGTGACAGCCGTGTCCACCACGATTGTCAGCTTTCTTCCTGTGTTCACGATGATCGGGGCCGAAGGCAAGTTGTTCAAACCCCTGGCGTTTACCAAGACTTTCGCCCTGGCGGCGTCGGTGATTGTTGCACTGACCATCATCCCGCCGGTGGCGCATGTTCTGTTTACGACACGCGTCAAAACGCGCGTCCTGAAGCAAGCGCTGTTCGCCAGCCTGATTGTTGCCGGTATTGCAATCAGCGTCTGGTCGGTCTGGTGGGCGGGGGTGATTATCGCCGGACTCGGTCTCTTCAAACTCGTTGAAGAGTCACTGCCGAAGCGGCTGGACGGCTGGCGAAGTCCAATGCACTCGTCGGGCATGCTGCTGGCCAATGGCGCAGCAATCCTCCTGGTCGGTATTCTGCTGTCTGAGGAGTGGTTGCCGCTCGGGCCAGAGAAGGGTTTTCTGCGCAACTTCGCCTTCGTCGGATTCCTGCTCGGAGGCTTGTTGGCCTTCTTCCAGGTCTTTCAGAAATACCTTTACACACCGCTGCTCCGCTGGTGTCTTGACCACAAGCTGCTGTTTCTCACTCTTCCAGCGATTGTGTTGCTGCTGGGGTTGACCGCCTGGCTTGGACCAGCCGTCATCTTTGGCAGGATTTCGGAGGACTATGATGCCCAATCCATGCCAGAAGAAGATCTGGGACAGTTGTCGTCGCTGGAGGCGTTCAAATACGAGTTGGCCGGTGTGCGTTCCCTGACCTGGGACAACGACGTGGCCGTTCAACCACTCTGGACGAAGATCAAGTGGACCATCGCACAAGGCTGGGAGGGGTTTGGCAAAGAGTTCATGCCACCACTGGACGAAGGCTCGTTTCTCTACATGCCGACCACGATGCCGCACGCGTCTATCGGGGAGGCCATGAACGTGCTGCAGCTTCAAGACCGTCGCATCAACGCGATTCCCGAAGTCGAGCTGGCCGTGGGCAAACTTGGTCGTGTGAAAAGTCCGCTCGACCCGGCGCCCATCTCCATGATCGAGACGGTCATTAACTATCACTCGGAATATGTCGTCGACAGAGACGGCCACCGGATCAAGTACCGCTTCGATCCGGATGAGGAAGACTTCTTCCGCGATGCGGCCGGCATGCCACTGCCTGCAGATGACGGGAAGCCCTACAAGGTCCAGGGAGCATTTGCCCGCGATGACGACGGTCAGTTGATCGTAGACGAAGGCGGCGTGCCGTTTCGCCAGTGGCGCGCAGCGCTTGACCCAACCCTCAATCCGGGGCGTAATGCCTGGAAAGGGGTCGTCACTCCGGACGACATCTGGCACGAGATCGTGGAAGCCGCCCAAGTGCCGGGCACGACTTCGGCTCCTCGGCTACAACCCATCGCCGCACGCATTGTGATGCTGCAAAGCGGGATGCGGGCACCGATGGGTGTGAAGGTGAAAGGACCAGAGCTTGCGACCATTGAGAAGGTCGCGTTGGACATCGAACGATTCTTGAAAGAAGTCCCCAGCGTGCAGGCCTCAGCCGTCATCGCAGACCGCATCGTGGGCAAACCCTATCTGGAAATCGACTTCGACCGCAAGAAAATTGCCCGCTACGGCTTAAACATCCAGGACGTCCAGGATGTCGTCGAAGTCGCGATTGGAGGGATGCCAATTACCACCACGGTCGAAGGCCGTGAGCGGTTCGCCGTGAGAGTCCGCTACCTGCGCGAGCTGCGAGACGAAATTGAGGAGCTCGGCAAGATTCTGGTCCCGACAAAGGGCGACTCGCACATTCCGCTGACCCAGGTCGCCACGATCAACTACGTCCGAGGACCGCAAGTCATCAAGAGTGAAGACACATTCCTGATTGGCTACGTCTTGTTCGACATGCAGCCCGGCGAGGCGGAAGTGAATGTGGTGGAAGACGCGCAACGATACTTGCAGGACAAGATCGACAGCGGCGAATTCAACTTACCCGACGGCGTGAGTTACGCGTTCGCCGGCAACTACGAAAACCAGATACGCTCGCAGAAGACGTTGATGGTCGTGTTGCCACTGGCCCTGTTCATCATTTTTATCATCCTGTATTTCCAGTTCAAGTCGGTCATCACGACATCGCTGGTGTTCACCGGAATCGCCATCGCCTGGGCGGGTGGCTTCATCATGCTGTGGTTGTACGGCCAGCCGTGGTTCCTGGACTTCAGCGTGTTCGGGACTGAGATGCAGACGCTGTTTCAGATTCACCCCATCAATTTGAGCGTCGCCGTGTGGGTCGGGTTCCTCGCTCTCTTCGGCATCGCGACCGACGACGGCGTGGTGATCACGACATATCTGGATCAGAGTTTTCGGACGAAGCAGATCAGCACGATCGAAGATGCGCGCAAGGCGACGATCGAAGCGGGACAACGGCGAGTGCGCCCGTGCCTCATGACGACCGCGACAACGATCCTCGCACTCATCCCGGTGCTGACATCGACTGGTCGTGGTTCCGACATCATGGTCCCGATGGCCATTCCCAGTTTCGGTGGCATGACCATCGAAATCATGACCATGCTGGTCGTGCCTGTCCTCTATTGCTGGGTGAAAGAAATCAAGCTGCGAATCGGTGTGAAGGACACGCTCTTCGAGAAGCAAGAGCCGGTTTGAATCCAGCGTGATTCTACGCGCAGCACGTTTCTGACACTTCCGTGTGGGCCGAATGACACGAGCGAATCCGCCCGTATCTTCACATCTGTGAGCGACTTTTGTCCCTGATGTTCGGGTTGCTCCGGTTGTGAGACCGGCGATATCGGGGCAGCCGTCTCCGGAAGCGCAATGCGATCAAGCGCACGACGTGTCATCGCCGATTTCACCGGTACGCAATGGATTGTGAGAGCACTTCACTGAAGTGTCGTACCGCAGAAGGAGTCTGCCACCGATGACCATCCGCCACGTTCTGATTGTTGGCTTGATCACGCCTTCTCTGGTCACGGGCTGCGCCACGCCTCCGGCTCCAGAACCTCGGGCCGCGATGACCGAGCACCAGGTCCAGCTTGCTTCAGCACGAGTCGAGACCGGCGTACCGGTCACGCTGCCTGAGGAACCATTTCTCGATGGTCCGCAGGATGTCGACTTCTTCGTGCAAATTGCGCTCGAACGGAATCCCGAGATTCTGGCGGCCCAGCGAGGGGTCGCTGCACAGGCGAATGTGATTCCACAAGTCACAGCGCTTGATGATCCGATCGTGACCGACACGTTTCAACCGATTGATCGTCACAGCGTACAGACGGCCGCCGGTCGTGGCCCGAATACTCTCACGGTGACACAAAAGCTCCCCTGGTTGAGCAAGCTCCGAGTGCGAGGAGAAGTCGCGGAGCAGGATGCGAAGATCGCTTTAACGCGGTTGGCTCAGTCCCAACTCAAGGTGATTGAAGACGTGAAGTTGGCATACTACGAGCTGGCCTACAATCAGGCAGCGATCGAGATCATTGAAAGCGACCGGGATCTGCTGGAACAGTTGTTACAGATTGCTGAAGCACGATATCGCACTGGTGCAGCGAGTCAACAGGATGTGCTCGTCGCTCAGGTTGAGCTCGATCGATTGGAAGACAGTCTCATCACGTTGCGGCGACAGCTTGAGCAAGCCCAGGCAGATCTGGCCAAGGTCGTGCATACCTCGCCCGATGCCAATCTCCTGGCCGAAATTGACAGAGTTCTGCCTCCGGTTCCTCAGCAGATCGACGCACTGTATGACGCGGCTGTTCGCTGCCGCCCCGAACTGCAGGAACGTCTCCATGCCATCATTCGGGACGAACGCAAGGAAGAACTCGCGAAACTCAACTATTACCCCGACTTCAACGTGGGGTTGGGCTGGCAAGCGATCACCAATGACAGTGCCATCTCGCCAGTAACCACTGGGAATGACAACGTTTCCTTCATGATTGGATTGAATGTGCCCATCTGGCGTGACAAGCTGGATGCCGGTGTTCGAGAATCGCAGAATCGAATGCTGGAATCCGCACGACGCTACGATGCCTCGCGGGACGATACCATGCGGATGGTTCGCCGCCTGGTCGTGCAAGCCGAGGCGACCGAACAGCAAATTGACCTCTTTGGAGATCGGATCATTCCCAAGACTGAACAGGCGCTGCAAGTCTCGGCGGCCGATTACCGTGTGAACAAAGTTGACTTTCAGCAGATACTTGACAACTGGTCGGACTTGCTGATGTTCCACTTGCAAGTGACACGTTTTGAAGCCAACCTGAATCAAACCTTGGCTTCTCTGGAGCGAGTGGTCGGTTGCCAATTGGCGACACTACCGGAAGTGCAAATCGTGCCCATCGAAGACTTTGAACCCGGACCGGCCCTGCGCGCTCCCGATGAAAATGAGTCGGACACAGATGTCGGCGACGAGACTGACGATAACGAACTTGGCGTGTTGCCGATTCACAGATTGCGTGAACCCGAGAACTTCGATTCCGTGTTCACCATTCAGTAAACGGAGTCTCGAGACTGCTGATGGTCCTGGGGTCATCTGATCTGCGCACAAGCCGTTCGCAGTTGAGCGTTCTCGGATTACGTTGTTCGTTCTCTCATATCGACTCAGTGGAATACGGTGACAATGGCAACGAGGGGTGTGCCCGATCGCCGCCCCCCCCCAATGTGCGAATTCGCTCCCAGCCAGCACAAGTGGTGTTTATCACTCGCAATTCCCCGCCCAACATCGCCTGCTCTTCTATTAGGAATGAGTTTTGCGACCACTGCTGACTTCGGATCCGACAACCATCCAGAAGTGATCGACAACGGAGAGCAAATTCACTCGTCTGCCTCTTGCCTGATCTTGTCGCACCTCGTTCATCTCTCTTCACGACTGCGATGGAGTCGTGGCGTCAATCAAGGCAGTCTATGTCTCAGAAACAGACCGACTCAACAGATTCACAGGGCGATTCCGAGTCGCAGATCTCATTCGACAAGTCTCACTGGTCGATTGGGAAGCAACTCCTGCTGGCCGTCAATGGAGTCTGCATTGGTCTCGTGCTCGTCTTCCATGTATACGACTATCAGAAAGAATTGCAACGGCGACTGGACGACAAGCAAATCGCTTTGCATGACGAGGCCGTCACGACGCAAGAAGCGGTCCGGGAACTGCAGCATCACGGTCATGGTGCGCTCCAGGAATACATTGACCGTGTCTGCGCACGCATGGAAGAGGGGCGGTCGCCGGGACATCATATTGCTGTTCGCATCGGAGATGATGTTCTGCAGGCCAGGGCTCACGAACGCCAAAGTCATGCCATGCTGGAAGCCCTGGAGCAGGCTGCCGGCACATCGAATCGGCTCGGCCACGTCATGGACCGCGATTTTATCGTGGGAACATCCCAGGATCCCGATCTGTCAGTGTACGTTTCGGAATATGTCGATTCCGTACAACGACAAGCTGCGCGTGACAGTCTCAGGCGGCTCGGAGGCTCGGCGATTCTCGGGCTGCTTGCTGCGGTCATTGTCAACTTCGTGCTCCTGAGAATTGTCGTTCGTCCGCTGGAACGGCTCGTCTCCGTCGTTGAGCAGGTTGGCGAAGGGCATTTTGGCCAACAAGCGAACGGCTTTCGCAGCCAGGAATTGAGTTACCTCTCACGTGCGATCAACCGAATGAGTCAGTCGCTCGCTGACAGTGATCGCAACCGCCGCGCCCAAATGGCAAAGGCCCGCCGCATTCAACAAAATCTCTTGCCGAGTTGTACAGTGCTGACCGGGGCAACACTCGCCGTTTTCTATGAGCCGGCTGAGGATGTGGCTGGCGATTTCTATGACGTGCATACGCTGCCGGACGGAAGCTGGTTGGCTTTGATGGCAGACGTGACGGGACACGGAATTCCCGCAGCGATGACGGCCACCTTGTTGAAGGTATATCTCGCTGAAGCCTCGGAGCTGTATACGGACCCCCTCGAAATCATTCGACACATCAACGGTCGATTTACCGAACTCTCTCTGGCAGAGGACTTCGCGACGGCAATTCTGGTTCGGTATTCTCCGAAAACACGAACGTTGCAAATCGTCAATGCTGGGCACGACGCGGGCCTCTATCGCTCGCAGGATGGCCAAATTCAAGAGTGCTCATCTTCCGGGCTTCTGCTCGGGATCGACTCCTCCGCAGACTGGTCCATTGCAGAGCTTGAAACGGCTCCAGGTGATCGGTTTCTGATGTTCACGGACGGTCTCACTGAAACCTTCAATGGGAATCAAACGATGTTCGGCCGCGATCGCGTCCTCACTCTCCTGAACAAAACGGCCGGCGAGATTCCCACAGACGCTCTCCAATCAATCAGCCGGGAACTGGCAACATTTCGTGGCGACAGACCTCAGCTGGACGATCTGACGATGCTCTTGCTGGAGTTCTAAGTTCGTAACAAGCTGACCGACCTGTGATCGACCTTGAAGCTCAAGGGCGGTTTCGCTCACTCGTGTACATAATCCGCACACCTCCCAACTCATCCACACGGGTGATCTCGCTACTGCGTCGTCAGACTTGCGGCATCATGTCTGTCGCTCAGCATTTCTGCATGCTGAGTGCAGCTTCCGATTCACCAGTGTCGTCCGGCATGGTATGTGCAATTACAATGTTACTGGATGTTCGTATCGCGTCCTCCTGGCGTCTCATGTTGTTGCGTCGACTCATTGATATGCGAAAGGACAAGCTGTGCCTGATGAGAAGCAAGGTGGCCTGCCGGCTGCCATCTGGATGATGATTTGCTGTCTGCTGCCGATCGTGGCAATCTATACGCTCGCTGCGATGGGGATCGTCATCAGTCCGATGATTCTGCTGCTGCTCATGATCCTCTGCTGGCTGGCCATGGCCGGACACATGAGTGCAGGAGGGCACGCACATCACCACGGAAACTCACAGGGCAAAGAAGTCGCAGGTCCTGAGTCCGGCGATGAGGTTGACGATGAACTGATTGACACGTCGGAAGTTCTCGGCAGCGCGCATGTGAAACGGTTTGGGCCTGCGCGTGTGATCGAAGGCGAGTTGTTGAAAGAACCGGAAGCGGCCTTTCAGCAGGTGAAAGAACGGTTGGTAGGACAAAATGTCACACCCATTCTCCAGGAAGACGAGTACGGTCAGGCGAGGCTTGTGCTATTGCCCGGCTCGTTGGAAGACGGACGGCCGAACCGTGGTCCATTGATCCACTGGCTGTTGTTCATCGCGACGATCGCCACGACCACATGGGCCGGAGCCTTACATCAGGGAGTCAACCTCCTGCAGGAACCCGAGCGAATTGCTGTCGGGCTGCCGTACTCGTTGACGTTGATGTTGATCCTCGGGGCTCATGAACTCGGTCATTACTTTGCCGCTCGGGCTCATGGAGTCAAGGTGACGTTGCCGTATTTCATCCCCGTGCCGTTCGCATTGGGGACGTTCGGTGCCTTCATCAGTATGAAGTCGCTGCCACCCGATCGTCGTGCTTTGTTCGACGTCGCTGTTGCCGGTCCCCTCGCGGGGTTGGTCTTCGCCATTCCGGCGTTATGGTTCGGACTGGGGCAATCTCAGATTGTCGAAGCCACTGGTGAGCCAGCCGTGACGATGTTGCACCACGGCACGGAAGTGGGATCGTCAGTCTTGTTCGCATTCATTGCCAAACTGGCATTGGGCGATGCGATTTCGCAGGGACACGACATTGCGCTCCATCCATTGGCATTTGCCGGGTGGCTCGGGCTGATTGTCACCGCATTGAATCTGCTCCCCATCGGTCAACTCGACGGCGGCCATATCTCCGATGCGATGTTCGGCATTCGACGCAGCGCGACGATCAGCACGGTCGCCTTGTTCGCGTTGTTGTTCCTGGGGCTGTTCGTGTGGAGCGGTCTGCTGATGTGGGCGCTGATTGCCTTCTTCCTGGCCGGCAACAAGGGGATCGCCAGTCAGAATGACCTCGTGCCACTGGGAACTGGTCGCTACAGCTTGGGGGTGGCGTCGCTGGTGACGTTGTTCCTCATTCTGATCCCTGTCCCGCATGCTTTCTACGAGTCACTCGGAATTCACTGTCCGTACTTGTAATCACTTTCTCGTACGGGAGACTGGCCGGCATGCTTGCCGATGCTTTCAGCCATACAAGCCCAATCGCCCCCTTGCTGCTGAGTATCGTCGTGATCATTCTCACGGCCCGCCTCGGTGGCTCTTTGTCAGAGTCCCTTGGCCAGCCGTCCGTCCTCGGTGAACTGCTGGCTGGTGTATTGCTTGGAAATCTGACTCTTCTGGGATTCCACCAGCTTGAGTTCCTGCGTGTGGACTGGGCTCATCAAACGACGCTTGATCTGAAGGATGCGAAGCACTGTGCCGGAGTGGCGATTGATGCGTTGGCTCGACTGGGCGTGTTGTTGCTGCTGTTTCAGGTGGGACTGGAGAACTCGGTCACACGGATGTTCCGCGTCGGGCTTTCATCCTTGTTCGTTGCCATACTGGGGATCATCGCTCCGTTTGTGTTAGGCATGGCAAGCATGTATGTGCTGTTGCCATCGGGGGGTTGGCCGCTTCATTTGTTTCTCGGAGCCGCCCTCTGCGCCACCAGCGTCGGGATTACGGCACGCGTGTTTGAAGACCTCGGACGGTCCGATTCCATCGAAGCGGAAATCGTCCTCGGAGCGGCCGTGATCGACGATGTCCTGGCCTTGATTGTACTCAGCGTCGTACAAGGCATGATCTTGACGCTCGATTCGGAGAGTTCCGCCGGCACGATCGATGCCATGAATCTGCTGCTCATCACCGCGAAAGCCATCGGATTCCTGGTGCTGGCGATCCTGCTTGGTCCGCGAATCAGTCGGGACTTGTTTAAGGTCGCGAGCGTCTTGCACGGTCACGGCCTCTTGATTTGCACCGCGTTGGCGATCTGCTTCGGATTCGCCTGGGCGGCGAGCCTCGCGGGACTGGCGCCGCTGGTCGGAGCCTTCGCCGCCGGTTTGATCCTGGAACGAGTGCAATATCGCGAACTGATCGCAAGTGAGCACCAACCGCTCCACGAACTGTTGCGGCCGATCGCAGATTTCGTGGTGCCGATCTTCTTTGTCATGATGGGCTTCCGCGTTGAACTGTCGAGTTTCATGGATGCCGGAGTGCTTGGGCTGGCGGCGGTGCTCACCGTCGCGGCCATTGCAGGAAAGATCATCTGTGGATGGGGCGTGCAACAGCCTCGTGTCAAACGACTCACGGTCGGGTTGGGAATGATTCCACGCGGAGAAGTCGGACTGATCTTCGCCGGAATTGGTTTGTCTCTGCGCGTCAACGGGCAACCTCTCCTTGATGCAGCAACGTTTTCAGCCCTCGTCGTCATGGTGATGTTGACGACTATCGCGACCCCTCCGCTGCTGAAGTGGTCGCTGGCCCAGCACGATCCACCTCCGGCATCAGCCTGACCATGAGTCAGGAGCTGGCACCGTTCCAAACGCCAGGGAATGGAGAGGAGCGGTTACGCCCCTCGCAGAGACATGGTGGCTCATTGACCATGTTAATACCTGATGAATCAGCGACTTTCTCGGCGGCATACGCTGCTCTCCAGAGGGATTCGGAATGGCATGTCATTCGCAATGGGAGAGATGGTCAACCGCAACACCCCATTTGGAGATGTCACATGAAACGCATCAAACCTCTCGGCGCTTTGGCCGTGGCGTCGGTTTCAATCGCAGTCCTGTTTGTGCTCTCGTCGAGCGGGGTCGCTCAGGTCAGTACGGGTCGTGAGCCAGGCGCACCACAGTCTGCGGCTCCACAACAGCATGGATCCCATGAAGCCGATGCGCGGCCTCTTGCAGAACAGCTTCGCGAGCTGCGTGAAAAGGTGGCTCATTTGGAAGCAGCACTCAAGCAGAAACACGCCCGTCAGGGTTCCGCGATGGGAATGAGTGGGGGCATGGGTGGCGGTCGCATGAAGTCGGGCATGGGTGGAGGAGTGATGAAGTCTGGAACGGGCGGCGGCGGGATGATGTCCGGCATGGGCGGGGGTGGCAAGGGCGGAGGGAAGCAAATGGGCATGGGCATGATGGGCCGCATGAAAGGCATGGGCCAGATGTTGATGCAGTCGGCATTGCCCGGCTATCCCGGAGCTTCGCACATCTATCACGTCGGGGCGACGGGCTTCTTCCTGGATCACGCCGACCACATCACATTGTCATCGGACCAGCAAATCCAGCTGAACAAGATCAAGGAGACAGCACTGCTCGCTCAGGGAACTTACGATCGACAGATCGATGAGTCTGAGCAGCAGTTGTGGATGCTCACCAGTTCTGACAGTCCAGACGCCACGAAGATCGAGGCCCGGATCGGAGAGATCGCCAAACTCAACGCCGAAAAACGGATCGCGTTCATCCGCGCAGTCGGCGAAGCCGCTGGAGTCCTTTCCAACGAACAACGGCAAACCCTGATCGGAATGTTGCCATCCGATCACGCAGCAACAGAACCTCAAGCCTCGCCACCAGAGGAAAGCCAGTAACGGCTGTTGGATTGAGTGAACAACATCTCGACATCGTTCTGAGTTATCGTTCCAACGAGAAGGCGACAATCGGTTTCTTCCTGATACCAAACGTCCAATCGGGGAGCATGGAACAGTCAAACTGGTGTTCCGCCGGCTTGGCAGAATGCAAATGTGTCGTGGACGGCCAAGAGTGCTGAAAGTCGGGTTGTCAGTTATCGGTCGCATGCCCCCACAGCGTTCCCAATGACTTTCGCACATGGACTGTTTCACCAAGGTCACATGAGTTTTCCACAATTCACTGGAGCTTCTCATGACAGAATCGTCTGCCGATGACATTTTTCTTGACGCAATCAAGCGGCTAGATCGTGCCGCGCTGTTCGCGGACATCGACGCGGAAGCACTGCTGAGGCTGAGATCACCTCGCTCACTGCTGGAGGTGTCGATCCCGGTACGCATGGACAATGGGTCGTTGCGGATTTTTCAGGGATACCGTGTCCGGTACGACGATACGCGGGGGCCGACCAAGGGTGGCATTCGCTTTCACCCGGATGTGCATGTGGGCGAAGTCAAAGCCCTCGCATTCTGGATGACGTGCAAGTGCGCGGTGGTGGGCATCCCCTTCGGGGGCGGCAAGGGAGGTGTGATCGTTGACCCCAAGCAGCTATCGCGGCTGGAACTGGAGCGACTCAGCCGAGGATTCATCGAACGCATCGCCGACTTCATCGGTCCGGAGACCGACGTCCCCGCCCCGGATGTCTACACCAACGCCATGATCATGGGCTGGATGATGGACGAATACTCGAAGATTCGCCGTCAGCGCACTCCCGCAGTCATCACCGGCAAGCCGATTCCGCTGGGAGGCAGTCTCGGTCGCGACGATGCCACGGGACGCGGGGCGTATTACTGCATCAAGGAACTCGAACGCATTCGCAACTGGAATCCGTCCGAGATTCGGGTGGCGGTGCAGGGTTTCGGGAATGCGGGGCAACACGTTGCGCGGTTGCTGCATGACGATGGTTATCGCATCGTCGCCGTCAGCGATTCACGCGGCGGCGTTTTTCGTGCGGATGGTCTCGACGTGCCGCGAGCCATCGAACTCAAGAACCAGGGACGTGCCGTGGGAGAGGTGTACAGCACTCGGTCGGTCTGCGAATGTCCAGTCTGCGGGGGGGATGATTGCCACTGCTCCAGCGACGACGCGGGCAGTGGCGACGTGATCAGTAACGAGCAGCTCTTGGAACTGGACGTCGATTTGCTCATCCCTGCCGCCCTGGAGAATCAGATTACCGCTGAGAATGCCAGGCGTATCTCCGCCTCCGTCGTCGTTGAGGTGGCCAACGGCCCGACAACGAGTGACGCTGATCAGACGCTGATCGGCAATGACACACTCGTGGTGCCGGACATTCTCGCCAACGCGGGCGGTGTGACTGTCAGCTACTTTGAGTGGGCACAGAATCAGGCCGGTTATGCTTGGTCTGAGGACGAAGTGCATCAGCGTCTCCAGCAAATCATGGCCCAGGAATTCAACAACGTCCATCAGTTGGCTTCTAACAAACAGATTGACATGCGAACGGCTGCCTATGTCCATGCATTGAATCGCATCGGAGAGGCTGTTGAGGCGCAGGGAACGAGTCGCTTTTTCGCTCCTGGTGACGATGCCTGAGCAAGACCGCTTCGAGAATGGTACGCAGAATGTCCACCACACACGATCCAATAAGACCGACCAACGTGACACTTCGCCTCCCTGTCGCCCTCATGTGTGCCTTGTTGTTCGCTGGCCTGTGGCCGCTGTCGGTGGATGGGCAAGTCTCGCCCGAAGAGCATGCCGAGCATCATCCGGGGCAGTCGCAAGGTGGCGGGACGAATGAGGGGCAAGGCAGTGGCTCACGCGGCCCCGGCCCTGGAGGGATGGGAGGAGGAGGGCCAGGAATGGGGGGACCGCCGGAAGGTGCTGGCGGCATGATGGGCGGTGGCATGGGCGGCATGATGGATGGAATGATGGAACGGATGGGGGCACCGAAACCTAAAGAGATGTACCCGCGCTTGATGGACCTGCCCGATCTGCCGATGGAGCAACGGGCCGAGATCGAAAGGGAGGCACATCAACGGATGATGGATGGTGTCTCGTTGCTGGCAAGTGGCCTCGACGAACTGTCGAACGCGGCTCCGACCGACGACTTTGCGGCCATGCAAACGGCCACGGCGAGTATGCGCGAAGGGTTGGCACGGTTTGAAAGCGGGCTGGCTGCTCACCGCGCGATCGCCGAGGGGAAAGCGCCCCGCAATGTGGCATTGCAATGGTTCAAACGAGAAATGAACCTCCTTCCCCCCGCCAGTATGGCACAGACGGAATCTCGACTGTGGGGGATGACGCCTTTCCACTCGACTGTGATGCTTGTGTTGGTTCTATTTGCTGCGGCGATGATTGGCATGTACTTCTTCAAAATGCGTCGCGCAGCGGCACTGTTGGAGAAGCTGGCCTTAGCAGAGCCGACAAGCAGTGGCGGGGCGGCAACGGCTCCTCCCACATCTCGTCCGCCTTCCGCTTCACCCACTGAAGCCACATCCCCATCCCCGCCTTCTCCTGGTGAGCCCGGCCAAACGACCGGGGCCACGATCGCTGACTGTTGTGCTGAACCGGATAGCGAATGTCCGACGGAAGCCGAGGCATCCGGCAGTCCCGAGATCTCCACCGGACTGCTATCAGTCCGCAAGAAGAAGCTCTGTCGATTGCGAGTCGCTCGGATCGATCAGGAGACGCCCGATGTGAAGACGTTTCGGATGGTTTCGTGTCACGGCGGCGGCATTCCTTTCAGCTATCTGCCGGGCCAATTCCTCACATTGACCTTGCCCGTCGGAGATAAGCCGATTCGGCGGAGTTACACCATCTCTTCGTCGCCAACACAGGGCTACTATTGCGAGATTTCGGTCAAACGGGAGGAGCACGGTGCGGGGTCGCGATACCTGCACGATCAACTCAAGATCGGCGACACGATTGAAGTGCAGGCACCGAGTGGTAAGTTCGTCTTTTCGGGAGAAGAAGCCAAAGGCGTCGTTTTGATCGGAGGTGGTGTGGGCATCACACCCATGATGAGCATTACCCGGGCGCTAACCGACATGGCTTGGGACGGCGAAATCGACTTCATTGTCGCCTGCCATGATCCGGATCATTTTATTTTCGAGGCGGAACTGAAACGGCTTGAACGACGTCACCCAAATCTGCACGTCTTCGCCGCCATGAGCCGTATCGACGAGGATATCAACGGCTATCGGAAGGGACGCTTGTCCCGTGAGCTATTGGCCGCGTGGGTGTCCGACATCGCATCCAAACGGATTCACATTTGTGGGCCTTCGGCCATGATGGATGCAACCAAGAAGATGCTGGCGGAACTCGACGTGCCAACGGAGAGCATCCACAGTGAGAACTTCGGCGGCGAGCAGAAGCCGCGTGTGCGGGCCGAACAACGAGCGAAGATCGCCGAGACGGACATCGCCGAGACCGGTGGAACGGTGAGCTTCAGCAAGTCCGACAAGTCCACACAGCTGCAGCCCGACGAGACCGTTCTGGAAGCATCCGAGCGAATCGGGGTGGACATCGACTACTCATGCCGAATCGGCACCTGCGGAGTGTGCGTTGTCAAACTCTTATCAGGAAAGGTCTCGATGGAAGTCGAGGATGGGCTCGAACCGGACGACAAGGAGGCAGGCATGATCCTGGCCTGTCAGGCCAAGACCACCGGCGATGTCAGCGTGGAGGCATGAGCAACGCTGAGAGGCGAAAGCCAAGGAAGGGGACCGCTGTGCTGTCTGCATCAGCTCCGCTCTGGATGAACCATGAAAGAACGTGAAAAGATCATTGTGAGCGGCCTGGTCGTCTTGATGCTCATCAGCTGGCTGGGGTTTCCGTTTCACGTATCACCGCGATTCGCCGGTAGCTTGTGGGGCGGCGTGCTGGGGGTGTCGGGTGCGTTGCTGATGCTTGTGCCGCTCGCCTACATGGCCGTCAAGCGGATCAAACCCATGAAACAGTACGTGACCAAGTATGTCACGATGCGAACACTGCTGTCATGGCACATTTATGCAGGCGTCGCCGGACCGATCCTGGTCGTGATTCACAGCGGACACAAATACGAGAGTCCTCTCGGCATTGCGTTGATTGCGCTAACGCTCATCGTCGTATTGAGCGGTTTCGTCGGCCGCTACCTGATGCAGCAGTTCTCAACAGAGATCCGCGAAAAGAAGACGATGCTCCAACAACTGAACACGACATACGAATCCGTGAAATCTGAACTTGCATCCAGCCCGGCACAAGCCGCAGCCATACGTCCCTACGCAGGTTTCTTCTCACGGTTGGCTGCCAGCCTGTTCCTCCACGATGACTCCCAGCCGACGGCATCGACCATGACGTCTCCCACCACTTTGTTGCGTCTGGCAGAGGCGATCACCGATGTCGAATACGCCATCAGCACGCACGAACATTTCAAACGCTGGTTCAGCAAGTGGCTGAAACTGCATATCGTGATCTCGATCGTGCTTTACGTGCTGATGTCGCTGCACGTTTGGGCCGCCATCTACTTCGGACTGAGGTGGTTCGAATGAATCGCTCGACAGGGAAGGTCGTCGGCATCGTTCTCGCCATGCTTGGTATTGGCGTTGTCTGGTCCATCACTCCCGCTGATTCCGGGTTTAAGCAAGCGTCGACATGGCAACGAATGGCAGAGCCCGGACGCCTGTCGTCCGCGCACGCGCACCTGGAGGACAACTGTGCCGCTTGTCACACGTCCGTCGCTGGGGTTGAGACGGCGAAATGCATCGTCTGCCACGCGAATGACGAATCAATCCTGCAACGGCAGCCGACATCGTTTCATGCGAGCATCAGCAGTTGCCGGGAGTGTCACCTCGAACATCGTGGACTCGATCAACGCCCGAAGAACATGGACCACACCGCGCTCGTTAAGATCGGAATGAATCAACTGGCCGATGAGGAGGTTCCTGACAGCGAGTCACGATTGACTGCGATACGTCTGGCCGACTGGATTAGTCGCGGATCTCTCAGCGACAACCTGCCCCATCCCTCTCTGACACCGCAAGAACGGATTCTCAACTGCGCCACCTGCCATATGAATGACGATCAGCACTTCACCTTGTTCGGCCAGGATTGTGCTCAATGCCACGCCACCGATCGCTGGACGATTCCCGAGTTCCGTCATCCCTCACCGTCATCAACAGACTGTGCGCAGTGCCATCAGGCCCCGCCAAGCCATTACATGATGCACTTCAGCATGATCTCCGCCCGCGTCGCAGGAAAACCGCACGCCAAAGTCAATCAATGCCAACAATGTCATCAAACAACCTCCTGGAACGACATCGTGGGAGCCGGCTGGTACAAGCACCACTGAAGTCAAGCCACAAAAATGCCGACAGAGTCTTGCGATGCGGCTGCGGACGATCCCGGACGCTCGACTGGTCGTTTGGGGTGGATTATCACGGACACCTGGGACATGACGGCAACACTTGCGGATTGTCCGTCTCACTGCACGAGAAGGGACGCACCCGGCCATCACCAGGGTGCCCTGAGAGACGCCGATGTCTAAGCCGCTCAAGCATGCGGACTGCCGGGCCTGCAGGAGTCGCAGAATGCGCGTACGCAACGCCTGATCTGTCACCTCGATCGGTACGGGATTCTGTTTCATCGGGTCACTCCTGAAGTTGTCTCGTTCATTCACTGATTACTTCTTTGCAGGGGGATGAGCATCGTTGCGTCCCCGTCATGGAATTCTGTTCAATTGCTGGAGCTTGGTGGTCCAACTTCGAGCAGATTGCGAAGAGACACCACATTGGCGATCTCCAGCACCGCGTGCTGTGCCACCTGCTTGTGATACCACGTGGCTACTCGCCCTCGCAGCACGACTTCGGCGTTGCGAACTTCGCAACGGACTTCATCGCTCCGGAACCGCCCTGTCGCCATCAATCGCGCCATAGCCGATTCACCGATTTGTTGATCCCGTTGAGCGATCCGCTGGCAACGCTGTTGGAAACCATGCTCGTATGCACATGCGTTGCACATCACTCATTTCCTCGAAAAAGCAATCACATCGTCGATCTCTACCCGCAAACATCGTGCCGCATGCTGTCTGTGTCATCGCCACGGCGAAGGAATCCACGGGCGGTGCGAAATTGAGGTGTCGCGGGTGGTGACGTGACAAAACCGCCCATCGAGCGAGACCTCAAAACGACAATCCGCTGGAGCGAATCCGCCGTTTGTGGCGGCGATATCGAGCGAATGAGCGCGCTCGCACTCTGTTTGCGATCACGGTCGTGTGAGCACCACAACCGAACGAGGCTGCACGTCATAGTGCTCTCTTGCAAGTTTCAACGGGGCAGCGACATGTTCCACTCCGTTGTTGTTCACTGAGGTATCGATCCGGCAGCGCCAGTCGGTAGCTCCGCTGACATGCATGTCGAATCGTACGATCCCGTCACTGGAATTGATCATCGTATAAATGTCTTCCTCGTCTGCCGAAAGGCGACGGAGGAAGAACGCGAGCGTCTGCGATTCTTCTGACATGTCGACAGGCCCGGCAGGGCCGAACCAGCTGACATCGTCACGCCAGAAGCGTGATCGGGCAATCGTCGGATGCCTCTTGCGGAAGGCAATCATGTCACGCACGAAGCAGAACATGTCATGGTGTTCGATGAGACGATCCCAGTTCAGCCATGTCGTTTCATTGTCCTGGTTGTACGGGTTGTTGTTTCCGGATTGCGACTGGAGAAACTCGTCTCCCATGCGAAACATGGGCGTCCCGTTCGACAGCATCAGCAAACAAAAAAAGTTGCGAGCTTGCTGTTTGCGGAGTCTGATCACCTCTTCCGGGACATCCTCATCCCCTTCCCAGCCGCAGTTCCAGAGAGAGTCATTGTGGCCATCCGTGTTGCCGTGTCCGTTTGCCTCGTTGTGCTTGCGGTTGAAGGCGACGAGGTCATACAGCGTGAATCCGTCGTGTGATGTGATGTAGTTGATGCTCTGGAATGGACGAAAGGCGTGCATCCGATCATCAGGAAAAAGATCTGCACTTCCATAGAGCCGCGTCATCAGATCAGAGACCAACCCCCTGTCACCGCGAACAAAACGCTGGAGCGTATCTCGATAGCGACCGTTCCACTGACGCCATTGATTTCCTGGAAAGACGCGACCAAGTTGATACGCACCCGCCGCATCCCAGGGTTCTGCAATCATGCGAATTTCTGCCAAGGCCGGATCGCCGGCGATTTGCCCGAAAATTGGTGGGTCATCCGGATTGATGCGACCATCTGATGCACGAGTGAAGATCGAAGCCAGATCGAAACGAAAGCCGTCAACCCCCATCTCGGTAACCCAGAAACGCAGGCTGTCAAGAATCAGTTGTCGAACCGCGCGGTGTGCAGTCTGCAAAGTATTCCCGGTGCCGCTGAAGTTGGAGTACGGTGCCTCCGAGTCTCCACTCATCAAGTAGTAAGTCTTGTTGTCAATGCCTTTGAAGCTGTACGTCGGCCCGCGGTGGTCGCCCTCGCAAGTGTGGTTGTACACAACGTCCAGAATGACTTCGATTCCCGCATCGTGGAGTGCATCGACCATCTCACGAAAGTCGCTTTGTTGCTGACAAGCTTCCGGATCGGCTGAATAGTCTTGATGTGGTGAAAAGAAATTGAGCGGCATGTAGCCCCAGTAATTCCCATCGGCGGGATCAAACTGAAAAACTGGCATGAGCTCGACTGCCGTGACGCCGAGTTCCGTGAGATGGGAGATCTTGTCAATCACACCGCTGAATGTGCCGCGCCTGTCTGCCGCGACACTTGAGTTCGGATTTCGAGTGAACCCCTTCACGTGCAATTCGTAAATGATCAGATCCGCGCCATGCCGGAGTCGTTTCGTCGGTTGTTGCCCCCTCTCGCATTGGCAAATATTGAGCAGCCCGAGCGGAGCTCGCCCCTCGTTTGATCCCGGCTGGATCGCTGCCTCGCGATCAAAGCCTGGTGGAAAGAACACGGACTGTGCATACGGATCCAACAACAGTTTGTCGCTGTCAAACGCATGCCAATCAAAGCCGACAACCAGAGCCGGTCCATCGATTCGGTAGGCATAGTACTTTGCCTCAGGACACTCCCTTCGCGGAATCCGACAATGCCAGACTGGACCGGACTTGTTGCGACGCTCGTGGAAGTCGAACGTGAACTGTGCCTGTGACAGTTCGTCGGCGGAATAGAGCAACAGTGTGACCCGCTCAGCGTGCTTGGAGTAGAGTGCGAAGTTCCAAGCCTGTTCAGGGACGATCCACGAGACTCCGAGCGGGTATGGTGTCCCCTCTTGAGCTTCCCAACGTGGAGTGACCACGCTGGTCTCTTCGTCAAGATCTGTCACCAACTTCATGCAGTGCAAGCAGGAGTAAAATGGCTTTCCCACGTTCACGTGACTTCCATGTTGCCCCCGCATATCATCCACCTGTTGTGACTCTGCTGATTAATTGCCCGTAGCAGAACCCCAGGGTTCAGTGGTTTCACGGAGCAAACTCTGCAGTTATTCCGGGTCTTGTCTTGGCTCTTGCTGCTGCACCGTCTTTGAATCGAGCCGTACTGGGCGTCCGTTGTCGCAGGCTTAGCAGATCGCCACACATACCGCATTTCCGGAGAACGTGTTCTAACGCCAGTCGGGACGCATATTCTGTACCGACGCTACCACGTGTTTACAAAAACAGTTTGGCCATCACCAAAGCCCGATTTGCGCCTTCGCGAGCACGGTACATGCGACGGCTAACTCGTTCACTGATTGTGCCAACACCCGAGACGCCCCGCCATGAACATCGTTGAAATGTCGAGAACGCCAAAGCTCCGGACCTACGGCCAGTCAGTTCGGCAACAGATTGAGAATGTAGGGACATCCGAATGCGATTTAGACGGGCAGTTTCGCCCATTGCGTTTTTTGTCGTCGCTGTTCTGAGCCTTCGGCATCGCAGCACGCCTCAACCATTGCGCATGATAAACCGATGGTTGATGATTTGGTGGACGTCAGGTGGAAAGTGCTCGATTTGATAGGCGTCGTTTGTCTCATCATAGAAGCATTCGAGAGCCTTCAGGATTTCGCGACGGCTAATCAGGCCGAGCAAGTGATGATCCGAATCCACGACTGGCAAATGGCGAAAACCGTGACTCACGAAGATCGAAGCGAGCGTAAACACGTCTGTGTCGACTGCGACGCAAATCGGGTGCTTCTTCATGATCGTTGATGCCGTCTGCTGCGGTCGTGGGTTGCCGTGAAACATCTCGTTCGACAAGTGTTCCAGACAATCCTGCTCAGAGACGAATCCAACCAAGATCCTGCGCCCTCCGTCGATCTCGTTCACGACCGGAGCACACGAGATCTCATGCTTCAGTAGCACCTTCACGACGTTTGCCAGGGTCATGTCGGGCGTTACGGCGTGAACGTGCCGGTTCATCAGGTCTTCCGCTTTTGGAAGCAGTTTTTTTCGTGTCATGGTTTGTCCTCTGTTCGTTCGCCGCTCGGCTGATTCGCTTCCATTAGGCCATATTTTTCGATGAGGCGGTAGAGGCTGCGACGATTGATCCCTAACAACTCGGCGGTTCGCTTGCGGCTTCCTTGTTCACGCCGCAGCACCCGCTCGACATGACGCCGTTCGCGTTCTTCCAAGTTATCAATCTCGTCGTCGTTCTTCATTTCAATGCCGCTCACGCCTCCATCGCATCGACCGATCGTCTCTGGCAGATCAAGGATTGTGATGCGGCGATCGTCCGACAGGATCGTGGCGCGTTCGATGATGTTGGAGAGTTCGCGCACATTGCCCGGCCAGCTGTAGTTGCACATTGCTTTGCGGGCATCATCAGAGATCTGCCAGTTTCCGTGCCCTGAGCGTCTCAAGAAATGATCAATCAGCACGGGAATGTCGTCTCGGCGATCACGCAGCGTCGGAAGTTCAATCGCGAGAACATTGATGCGGTAGAACAAATCCTCACGGAAGCGTCGCTCATCGACTTCCTGTTGCAGGTCGCGATTCGTCGCGGCAATGACGCGCACGTCGACTTTCTGTTCACGTGTCGAGCCCACGCGCCGTAAGCTGCCGTCCTCCAGCACTCGAAGGAGTTTTGCCTGCAGCGCCGACGCCAGTTCACCCAACTCGTCGACGAAGAGTGTGCCGCCGTTGGCCACTTCAAACAAGCCCAACTTGGCGACAGATGCTCCCGTAAATGCACCCTTCTCGTGGCCGAAGAGCTCGCTTTCCAACAGTGATTCCTGCAAGGCCGCACAATTGATCGTGACCATCGGCTTGTGGGCGCGATGGCTCAGTCGGTGGATGGCCCGTGCGACCAGTTCCTTACCCGTTCCACTCTCACCAAAGATGATCACCGGGCTGTCTGTCGGCGCGGTCTTCTCAATCAATCGCAGCACATGCCGAATGCCTGCCGATTCGCCGATAATTTCGGACGCTGGCGATGCTCGCTGGAGCGCCGCTCTCAGTTGAACATTCTCCTGACCAAGCTGTTGATATTCCCAGGCCTTGGTGAGAATCGCATGCAATTCCTCAAACGGGCACGGCTTGGTGACATAGTCAAAGGCACCTAATTTCAGTGCGTTGACTGCCGTTTCGACCGTGGCTTCACCTGTCAACATCACGACTTGACACGCGGGCTCGATCTCTTTGAGCCGCTTCAGAAGTTCGATCCCGTCCATCTCAGGCATCGACAGGTCAATCAGGGCGACGTCGAAACGCTGCTTGGTTGCCAGCTCAATTCCTTCGGACGGCCTCGCCGCATCGCGCACGGAATGTCCTTGCCGCTGCAATCGTCGCGCAATCGATGCGCGCAGATCGTTGTCATCGTCAACGAGCAACAATTCCATTTGTGGAGATGCCGAACTCATGCGTTTCACTCAGCTCAAATGTGGCCTGTTCGTACAACCGCAACGTTTGTGCCTCTCTGACTCAGAACACCGTGATCCTCGGACGATCGCTCCGTCCTCCGCATCAACTGTGGGAACGGGCGCTGCCGAAGGCTCGCGAACGTCCATCGAGATCGTGACCGCCGTCGCTCGACGATCAAATGAGCTCACCTCTTCACGGGTGGCGAGCGGTTCTGACACAACAGAGGAGCGAATACGCTCGTAGACATCGGTTGGATTCTGTCGGTCGCGGCGGTCCTTCCAGTTCTGAATGCGAGAATGATTCCTCCGGTGCGATCCGTCGATAATCAGACCAAGGGATCGGAGTCCGATAGATTTCTCAGGAGGGATCCAGTGCATCACTTCAGCAAACTTCTTTTGCCCACCGTATTGATGTTGTTGATCAGCAGTTCGGCCGTTGGGCAAGATCATGGCACGGGCGACGAAGCAGCAATTGACGCCGAAACGATCGCTTTGGAGCCAGTGGAGCCGCTTGAAAGGGTCTACCAGGCAACCCGCCCTTGCATCGGCGCGGGATATCTCCCCTATTCGTACCCGGCTGTCGGTTCGTGCCCTTGTGGCGACGATTCCTGCTTTGATCCCCACCGCTATTACTGCTGCGGGAAACACTACAAGAAAGCCTGGTTCCGCAAGTGGGTGGGATCGCACCTTGGAAAACGCTCGATGTTGGATGACTATCCCTGTGCCTGCATCTACCCGACAGCTGTTCCCCGAGTTTATCTGCGCGAAGTGAGGCCTCTTGGCGACTCCCTTTCCTCTGAGCCACCATTCGCTCCGGCTGACACGGACACGTCGAATTAGGTTGCGGCATGTGCGAGAGGCTTGATTGGTTCTCATGACGCCTCTGCTCTGTGATTCGCCTCTGGTGTTGTCACGGACTTTGAGTCTGCGACACTCGGTTCTAACCGGTTGAGGGGCAGGCTGAATGAAAAGCGGCTACCAGCCCCGGTGACTGACTCCACCCAGACCTGTCCGCCATGCTGCTCCACGATGCGTCGAACAAAGTACAGACCCAGCCCTTTGCCTCGATGTGGCTGCGCCTCGTTTCGATAGAACGGCTGGAAGATGAGCGATTGTTGGTCACGCGGAATCCCAGGGCCGTCATCCACGACAGAGAAGATGTGCGTGCTCGCTGACAGCTGATGCTCAACACGTATCTGTCCCTTCGGCTTGTCGAGATGATGAACCGCGTTTGACACGAGATTCGCGAACACCTCTCGCAATGAGATCGGATCCGCCCACACGCGAACCGAGTAGTGCGGAGTTGTCAGTTCGATGTCTCGGCCCTCTCCGTAGATCGCCATACGGTCTCGAACCTCCTCCAGCAGGCCATCAGTTTCCGCCCATTGGGGGGTTCCGGCATCTTCCGGCTCGGCCAGAATTGTCTCGACGACGTGCATCACTTGGCTACAGCGATCGTATGCTCCTTGCAGTGAGTCGCGCGCTTCCACCGGAATGTCTCCCGCGAAATCATCGACCACTTCTTCGAGCACGTTGGAGATGGCATTCAACGAACCTCGAATCTCGTGTCCCGCCAGCTTGGCATACTGCCTCGCTTTGACCTCGGTTTGGAAGTACATATGCAGGGCCTGTTCCAATTCCTTGTTATGTTGCCGCAGATGTTCGGTGGATGCGGCGAAATAGGTTTCCAGCGTGAGGCCGATGTCGAGCAGAATGACCTTCAAGAGCGACAACAATTGCGGAGGGACTTCACTGGCGAGTGATGCGGCGAACGCCGGAAAGCATTCCTGGATGTAGAGGTTGTAGGCACCCAGATACCAGCGGGGTTCCAGTCCAATCTGCTGATGCATCCGACCAACACGCAGCCGTTTCTCGGCGTACTCCGCGTCATACTGCCCGGAGACAAGTTCTTCGAAGTATTGTGTCTGGAGTTGCTTCAGGTGTTCGACGAGTTTGGGATCTTGGAGATAGCCGGCAGATGCGGGGTGCGCGAGCAGGTGTTGATAGAAGTTCTCGATGAACTGCGGTGCGATTCTGTCGAATGCAGTCCGCAGCTCCGCGACAACTCGTTCGTCCTTCTCTACGAGATTGAGAAAGCTCTTTCGCTCGGCGAGCACAGTGTCGTCAATCTTGAAATCGTCTGAGCCCGATGAATTCATTGTGTGTGCTTCCTGACGATGAATGAAATCGCTCGACTGGAGTTCTGGTCGATTCTGGACTTGCTCTACGGATTCTTCGCAGCCCACAAGAGGAGTGACGTCAAACGACGCTCCTTTGAGATCCGGACGGGAGCGGTTGGGCCTAAGCGCTCCGCGTCACGGATCTCGCGGGAGGTTGCAAGCTCACTCGCCGTGATCGTGCTCCTCATGATCGTCTTGGTCCGAGTGCTCAAGTTTTGCGAGGTACTTTTCCGGATCCGTCGTTAGTGGTTCCTGGCAGGCTTCACAGCAGACCCACACTTCCTGATCGCCCACCGTCATCTTGATGGGAGCGCCCATCGTACCGAGCATATCGCCACTGACCGGACACACATGCTGTTTCATAACCGCCGCGCGATCCGACTCAGACAGCTTCGCGAGACCTGCCTGCATCTCCTCCATGCTGCCGTGATCATGTCCGCTATGGTCGTGCCCGCCGTCATCGTGATCGGCATGGCCATCAGCATCCGGTGGCTGCGTCGTCGTTGGTGCGCCAGCGACTGGTCCGTCGGATGTTGTCGGCTGACTGCAGCCATAGAATCCGGAGGCGATCACGAGTCCAAACAACGCGGCAAACGCAAGAGAGAAACGAAGCATCTTTAGCAACCTCCATCGATATGTTGAATCGTCATGCGACGAAACGGGAATGCGGGACGCCGACGATGGCGGCCCGGTATTTTCGATTGACACCAAGAACGCGGCGAGCAGCACGTCCTGCAACCGGTTAGGGATGGGGCACGTCGGTGCCCAAGTCTCCACAGAGACCGCCGCATTCAACGAAGGCGGTCTGGTGCGAATCTGAATCATCGCAGGAGACAGCAGAGCAGTATTGGCATGGACGAGCGGCGGACGTCCAATGTTTGCACCATTGGCTTGCTCGCATTGCCCTTGCGAGCGTCGCTTGTTGGTGATGCGGCACACGCTTTGAATGTGAGCAAATCATACACGATATCGCCTTGGGACACTTCCGATGCCATGACTGCTTGGGAGCGACAATGGCAATCCCCGTGCTCATTCGGACATCCGTTCCCGAACGGCAGACTGGCCTCGCCAGGCGACTGGCAATGGTGGCAAGATGGCTTTGTCGAGCAATGATCGACGATCGCGCAGCATCCACAGCAGGGCGGCGGACTGCCGGATATCAACAAGGCAACGACGACAGCGAAACGGTACACCAATCTTCCTCCTCGCAGATTTAGATGCTGAACGATGCCAGCTTCTTCACACCAGATGGGAATTATCCTAGAACTTGTGGAGACGGCCACTATTTTTCTGTCCCGTTGTATGATCCAGTCCGAAAAATGGGTGGGAATCCACGAAGAAATACCGGCTTCACAGCATCCAAAGGGGGTGGAGAGGAGCCATGCACACTGGTCCGCATGCCGACCTCATCCGTAGTCAACGTCGTATCCGCCTGCCAACAAGGGGATCGTCATGCACAACGGGCTCTGTACGACGAGTTCCACCGGCAGGTCTACCGCCTCGTCACCCGGATGGTCGGCCGGGATGATGCGGATGATTTATCTCAGCAGATTTTTCTGCAGGTGTTTCAAAAGATCGGTCAATTCCACGGTCGCTCTC
The DNA here is from genome assembly GCA_029259815.1 of Planctomycetaceae bacterium. GTDB lineage: Bacteria > Planctomycetota > Planctomycetia > Planctomycetales > Planctomycetaceae > JAHBXU01. The sequence continues at coordinate 31,268 of JAJDEJ010000248.1, forward strand.
AGTTTTCGACCTGGTTGTATCGCTTAGCGACAAACGAATGCCTGCAACATCTCCGGTCACGAGCAAAGAAGGCCGAAGTGACGCTAGCACACCAGGCTCTTGATGCTTCCAGTTTCAAGTCACCTCTCCTCGACAACAGTGAGCTACTACAAACGGCACTGAACTGCCTGGAACCGGATTTGCGGAACATCTTTCTGTTGCGTGAGATCGAGAAACTCAATTACCGCGAACTCTCCGAAACACTTCAGATTTCGGAGGGAACCGTGGCCTCGCGGCTGAATCGAGCAAGAATGCAACTCAGACAGCACCTTGTCGATTTCGGCTGGGAACCGTGATATGAACTGTTCCGAAACACAAGCACAACTCTCTGCGTATCTCGACCATCAGGTGTCGGACGACGCAGAATTGCGGATCACTGCGCATTTGGAATCGTGCGCGAGTTGTGCCTCGGTACTCGCCGCCTATCAAGCGATTTCTGAATTCGTCGGAGCTGAATCGGATCCAGAACCCCCGGCTCAACTCTGGAGTCACATCGAACAGGAATTGGATGCAGCTCGGCTGGCTCAACCTGCCGCAGTCACTTCCGGGCCTCAAGGTCGTCGATTCTCGGTGAGATCCATTGTTGTAGCGGCAACATTGCTGCTGGCCGTTGGCATGGGGTTGATCTCATTGATGCAAAACACACCGGACCACCATGAGTTGGGAGAAGAGCACACTGAGTTGGCGATCGATTTCGACCACTACTTGGACGTTTACGCAGCCAACCCTCTCCAGGCGACACGAGATCTGTTCTCGGAGTACCCAGCGGAAGAAGTCGAGATTGAGGAAGCGACGCGTCGTGTTGGCTATCGTCCTGTGATCGCGAATTCCCTTCCGGTCGGCTATTCTGTCGACTCAATCAACGTCATGAAGATGCCCTGCTGCACATGCATCAAGACCATTTGTCGCAACGATTCGGGCCAATCGTTCGTCGTCTTTGAGCATGACGCTGAACAAGCAGTCTGGTTCGGGGACCGCGAGAAGCAGCAACACGTCTGTGGCGGGATGCCCACGACGGTGATTGAGTTCGACGGTCAAATCGCCGCGACGTGGCCGGTGGGCAAACGATCTGTCACGATCGTGGGGGCGAAAGACATCAACGAAGTCACAAAACTGATGCCATACCTTGGACGAGAGCCGACCAGCCTTTAATTCAGACGAATCATGATGCCGATGGATTGTCCGCTTCCGACTCTGCCAGAACCCTTTCGATCGTGACCAGAAGTTCAGCAAATGGGCACGGCTTGCACAAGCAGCAATGGGTGTGAATCCCTTCGGCTTGCAGGCGAGAATCCGGGAATTCGTCCTTTGCTGATGTGCAAATAATCGTCGGTAGTTTTGGTCGTCCTCGACGGAAGCTTCGATGGGCTTCCAATCCATTCAAGCTACTGAACGACGGCTCGATGAGAAGCAGATCGAACGCCCCATCAGGTGAACCCTGCTCGATTACCACTTCCAGGGAACCTGCCTGCACGACATCGAATCCCCGACGTTGCAACCGTCTCGCCACCGTTCGCCGAGTGAGATCGTCAGCTTCAACGTAGAGAATCGTGGGCGGTGCAGGATTCATTCTGGATCATCCGTCGCGTGTCGCCACAGCAGGCCGATTGAGTCCGTACTCATCACCGCAAGCAGCGTGCCGACGGGACGATGAGCGGTCGTTGAGGACCACGTGTTTCGCTCTGTTTCTACGGTGATTTCGATGGAAACGCCAATTCTGTGAAATTCTAAATCCTGCAGATTGACGTCGTTACAGGGGACACTGCCAGGCGTGCGGGTGCGGATCGAGCCCGAATTGGGCGAATTCGCACTCGAATTCATCTCACCACAACTCGGGCGCGACTCGTCGAAGGAGTGGGCGGACTGGTACACCGTTTGCCAGTCTGCCACTTGCTCAGTTTCTGCACCGGGAAGGAATCGCGATGAGTCAACTCGAACCGACAACTCAGGATGTTCCCGGTCAGCGGATGCCGCTCAAGATCGGCGTGATGGGCAGTGCGTCACCCGATCACGTGGAGAAGCACTTACAGAAGGCACGGCAACTTGGGCAGGCAATCGCTGAGTCTGGCTGTGTGACGATTACCGGTGCCTGTCCGGGACTTCCGTTGACCGCTGCACAGGGAGCCTCAGAAGCCGGAGGCACAGTCGTCGGCATCTCCCCCGGCTTGAGCCTCGACGAACACCTCTACAAATACTATTCACCCACCGAATTCCACGACGTGCTGATCTTCACAGGCAGCGGACTCATGGGACGGGAAGTCGTCAACATTCGTTCGTCCGACATCGTCGTGATTGTCGGAGGCAGCAGTGGGACGTTGGGTGAACTCGCGATCGCCTACGACGAGGGCAAACTCATCGGAGTGCTTTCAGGCACAGGCGGAATCACGGAGATCATTCCCAGTCTTCTGAAAGCCTGCGACAAAGAGACAGGCGCGCGTGTCATCTACGACGAGCACCCGGCCGACTTGATGGAAAAACTTCTACACGTGTACCGCACAGAGCATTTCCGCCAACCCTCCTGTTTCTGTGTCTTCTGCGAAACGAACGAATCGGAATCCGGTCTCGCCACGGTTCGTGATCCGGTCTGCGGCATGTGGCTCGATCCCGAGAGAGCAGTCACCTCCCGCACCTTGAACGGGCAAACGGCCTATTTCTGCTGCTCCTCCTGCGCATCAGCATTCGACGCGGAACCGGCCAAGTTCCCGCAACACAAGCTATGAACTTGTCGACGGGCTCAAGAAATGTCATTCACAAAAGCTGAACTGAGAGACCTCTATCGTATTCGCTCAAAGAGGTACGATTTCACTGCCAATCTGTACTACTTGATAGGATTCCGCGAATGGGCCTACCGTGAAAAGGCCGTGAGACAACTTCGCTTGTCACCCGGCGACACCGTTGTCGAAATCGGCTGCGGGACGGGGCTCAACTTCGACTTGATCCAGCAGGCAATCGGCCCGACAGGTCAGCTGATCGGCGTCGACATGACTGAATCGATGCTCGAACGCGCGAGGCTCCGTGTTGAACAGCACCAGTGGAGCAACGTCGAGTTGATTCAGACCGACGCGGCAACGTTCGATTTCCCGCCGGACGTCAATGGGATCCTGTCAACATTCGCCCTCACCCTGGTGCCGGAGTTTGACGCAGTCATCCGAACCGGCTCAGAAGCGCTCGAGAACGGTGGTCGTTGGGTGGTCGCCGACTTGAAACTGCCCGGTGGCCGCCTGGCTTGGTTGACACGAATCCTTTTGCCGCTGTTCCGGCCGTTTGGGGTCACGATCGACCTCGCTGACCGGCACCCGTGGGACTCGATCGACGCATGCCTCTCCGAATTCCGTTTCGACGAATCGTATTTCGGCTACGTGTACGTCGCATCCGGGACCAAGGCCGTGAGCGATCACGGCGGCGAATCTCTTCATCTGAGCTGAGTGGACCGACAAGGGCGGAATGGCCCACCGATGGGCTATTCCGCACACAAGCCCGCCTCGGCAGCCACACAGTGATCATGATCCGCGAGAGCGCGTCGATGTTCTTCACGAAACAAGGGCGAGGTCGCCACAAAAACATCACGAATCGACAAAGTCGCGTGACAGGCATGGACTTTGCGAACTGAGAAGATAGTCTCACGACACCGTGTGCCCTCGTCCGTACCTCATCAAAAATGATCAATGTGATCAACAAGATCCCACACTCCGAGTTCCCTACGGGGACGGTGATTTCCGTCCGTGGCAGCGTGATTGACGCGGAATTCAAGGCGGGACTCCCCCCAGTCCATCACGAACTTCGCACAGGTGATGCGGGTGACATTGTCGTGGAGGTGATCACGCAATTGAATGATCGCACGATTCGCGGCATCGCACTCACTTCGACACGCGGCTTGTCCCGGGGATCCATCGTGCGGAATTACGGACGTCCGCTTCGAGTCCCGGTCGGCCGACAGCTCCTCGGTCGGATGTTCGATGCGTTCGGCAACACCATTGACCGCGGCGATCCGCTCGCAGCCACGGAATGGCGATCGATCCATCGAGAATCGCCGTCACTCGTTGAACGTCCCACCCGCTCTGATGTGTTCCTCACCGGCATCAAGGCGATTGACGTTCTGGCACCTCTGGAACGTGGTGGCAAAGCCGGGCTTTTCGGAGGGGCAGGCGTCGGAAAAACGGTGTTGATCACCGAATTGATTCACAACGTCGTGGGAGAACACGAAGGAGTCAGCCTGTTCTGCGGGATCGGAGAGCGTTGCCGCGAAGCGGAAGAGCTTTACCGAGAAATGAAGCAAGCCGGCGTGCTCGATAACACCGTGATGATCTTTGGGCAGATGAACGAGCCGCCCGGAGCAAGGTATCGCGTGGGTCACGCTGCTTTGACGATGGCCGAGTACTTTCGGGACGATGAGCGGCAGGACGTCTTGTTGTTGGTCGACAACATTTTTCGCTTCATTCAGGCGGGGACCGAAGTGTCTGGACTGATGGGCGAGTTGCCGTCACGAGTCGGTTATCAGCCCACGCTCGCATCCGACCTTGCAGGACTGGAAGAGCGGATCTGCACAACGTCCAGCGGCTCCATCACATCCGTTCAGGCGGTTTATGTCCCTGCGGATGACTTTACGGATCCGTCGGCCGTCCACACCTTCGCCCATCTTTCGACATCAATCGTGTTGTCTCGCAAGCGGGCGTCGGAGGGGTTGTATCCGGCCATCAACCCACTCGAATCGGGTTCCAAGATGTTGATGCCACCGATCGTCGGCGAACGTCATTACCAACTCGCACAGGATGTTCGCCGGACGCTTGCTCAATACGAGGAGCTCAAAGACATCATCGCGATGCTGGGATTGGAGGAACTGTCTCGAGACGACCGACGCACGGTCAATCGTGCTCGACGTCTCGAACGCTTCCTCACTCAGCCCTTCTTCACCACAGGCCAGTTCACGGGGTACACCGGTCGCCTGGTGTCGCTCGAGGATGCGCTGCGCGGCTGCGAACGCATCCTCGACGACGAGTTTCACGACACGCCTGAACGGGCTTTATACATGATCGGTGGAGCGGACGAAGCGGTGGAGAAGGAAGCGGCATCATGAACCTCAAAGTGCTCCTGCCCACCGCTGTGTTGCTCGATGAAACGGTCGCCAAAGTCGTTGCCGAAGGTGAGAACGGCGCATTCTGCCTGCTGCCTCGGCATGTGGACTTCTTGTCGGCACTCCTTCCGGGAATCCTCACGTTCACGACTGAGGACAATCTCGATCACTATGTCGCCATGGGAGAGGGCATCCTGGTCAAATCCGAGTCGGTCATTCGTGTCTCAACACGGCATGCTGTTCGGGGGACTGACCTCGGAAGCTTACGGCGGACGGTTGCCGACGACTTTCGAAAGATCGATGAGCGTGAACGTACTGCGCAGTCAGCGGTTGCCAAACTCGAAGCCGATTTTGTTCGGCGGTTTCTGCAATTGGGGGAACCGTCACATGGATGAGACGAACGAGACGCTTCATCAATCCGAACAGGCCGAGATTGAACGGCAAGTGGCAGCCAAGGAGAAACGAAAACTCAAGGCGCAATCGGAGAAGAACCACTCCATCTGGTTTGGACTCGGCATGATGGGGCTGATCGGCTGGTCGGTCGCCGTGCCGGCGTTGATCGGTGTCGCCATTGGCTTATGGATCGATTCCCAGTGGCCCAGCGATTACTCGTGGGGTCTGATGCTCCTGATTCTGGGGATCGCGATTGGCTGTCTCAACGCCTGGAACTGGTTGCAGAAGGAAGGCCGCTCCGAAGGCAGGCGAGAGCCTCCGACCGGCGGACACGCACCGCCGGAAGTCCAGAGTTCAGATCATGCGACAGGAGATGACCATGGAAAGTAACCTGATCGAACTCGTCCCTGCGTTCCTGGCTGGATTGGTCCTGGGTGCGTTCTACTTCGGAACGCTGTGGTTGACGGTGTCCGCGATGAGTCGCGTCCGATCACCGGGTTTGCTCTTCGTGACCAGTTTTGTTGGACGCCTGACGGTGGCACTCACCGGGTTTTGGCTCACGATGGCCGGACGTTGGGAGCGTGCTATCGCGTGCCTGATCGGATTTCTGCTGGCGCGCCTGGTTGTGACAATTCTACTCAGACCCTCGATGGCGGCGAGCGTTCCGGAGAATCGATCATGAATGACATCCAGATCAACCCCGATGAAGCTCTATGGCAGTGGGGAACGGTCCTCATTAACCAGACCCTCATCTCTACTTGGATTGTGATGATCCTGCTGGTGTTCGGCTCCTGGCTGATCACTCGCAGACTTTCAAGCGGAACGACGATGTCACGTGGACAAAACCTGCTCGAAGTCATTGTCGGAGCGTTGAGGACACAAATTCGCGAAGTGAGCCGTCAGGAACCAGGACCGTACTTGCCGTTTGTCGGCACACTCTTTGTGTTCATTGCGATGTCGAATCTGCTTGCGATCGTCCCCGGCTATCACCCGCCGACGAGTTCACTTTCGACCACGGCTGCTTTAGCCACTTGCGTCTTCATCGCCGTGCCACTCTACGGAATTGCGCGGACGGGAATCTCAGCCTATGCGCGGCAATATATTCAACCATCGATCTTCATGCTGCCTTTCAACATTATTGGCGAGCTGTCACGCACGCTGGCTTTGGCGGTTCGACTCTACGGAAACATGATGAGCGGCAGCGTGATTGGTGCCATCCTCCTCGGTTTCGTGCCCGTGTTCGTGCCGATCGTCATGCAGCTCTTCGGTCTGTTGACAGGACTGATTCAAGCTTACATCTTCGCGATTCTGGCGATGGTCTACATCGCATCTGCAACGCAGGCGCACGAGACAACGGTTGACAGCCCGGATTCGTGAGCAGATCGAACGCGCAACACGAACTTTCAAAATGCACCCAACCCATTCAGTGCTGAAGAGGATGAGAAAATGGAAACAGAAGCCCTGATCGCTGCGGCCTCCATTGTGGCGGCCGGTTTGACAATCGCCATCGGTTCCATCGGCCCCGCGCTGGGCGAAGGCCGAGCGTTGGCTCAAGCACTCAGCGCCATCGCCCAGCAGCCTGATGAAACCAACTCGATCACGCGGACTCTGTTCGTCGGACTGGCGATGGTGGAATCAACCGCCATCTATTGCTTCGTCGTCTCGATGATTTTGATCTTCGCGAACCCATTCTGGAACTACTTTATTCAAAAGACCGCCGGCAACTGACGCGGGCGGAACGCATCATGTCGATCAATTGGTTCACACTCGCCGCACAGATCCTGAATTTTCTGGTGCTGGTTTGGCTCCTGAAGCGATTCCTGTACGGGCCCATCATCCACGCGATGGAGGAGCGTGAGGCGAGGATCGCCGCGCGGATTCATGAGGCGGATGAAGCTCGTCGGGAAGCTGACCAGCAACAAGCGGACTACCGTCAGAAGATGCAGGAACTCGAACACACCCGTGAACAACTGTTGGCCGAAGCGGCGACAGATGTGGAGGAATGGCGGACTCAACATGTCAAACAGGCCTGCATCGAAGTGGATGCCGATCGTGCAGACTGGTACCGGTCGCTTGCTCGCGAAAAGGCGTCGTTGATTCAGAACTTGCGACTCCAGGCGGCCGCTCAGGTGCAACAGGTCGCACGTCATGTCCTCGCCGAACTCTCCACCGAAGAATTGGAGCGCCAGGCGATTGCCGTCTTCTTGACTCGGCTGTCTGACCTTGATCCTGATCAAAAGGCGGAGATCGCCCTGGCCATCCGCAATTCGCACCACCATGTGTTTGTCGAAAGTGGTTTCGATCTTCCCGAACGGGAGCGTCGTCGTATCACCGAGATTCTTCAGCAAGAATTGACAGACGGACTGGACGTCGAGTTCCGAACCCAGGCCGAGCTGATCTGTGGAATCGAGCTGCAAGCGGCCGGCTACAAAGTTTGCTGGAGCATCCGCGAAGCATTGGAGTCACTCGACGAAAAGTTCGTCCAGGCGATTGAAGAGACCATGACATTCACGTCCTCCGAAGGCCGCGCACCTGAGATGCAAGGCCACGAGTAGTCTCCGTGCCAGGGACCCATCCTCTATGCTCTCCATGACATGACAACACACGAACAACCCTCCTTCTCATCGCAACTTGATGATACGTTCGACACTCTGGACGCCGTCGTCGCGTCACATCAAGTCGATCTGCATCCGGTCGAGATTGGCACCGTTACCTCTGTGGGACGCGGTGTCGCCCGCGTCGATGGGTTGCCGAAGGTGCGATCAGAGGAACTGCTTCGTTTCCCGAATCACCTTTTCGGCCTGGCATTCAACTTGGACGTCAACGAGCTCGGCGTCATCCTGCTCGACGAGAGTGATCGATTGGAAGCGGGCGACGAAGTGCGACGAACCAATCGCGTACTCGATGTCCCTGTGGGAGACGCTCTGATCGGTCGCGTGGTTGATCCGGTCGGTCGCCCGCTGGATGGACACGGACCAGTGCGATCCGTCGAACGTCGACCGTCCGAGCGTGATGCGGCTTCCATTATGGATCGGCTCCCCGTCACGGTTCCCTTGCAGACCGGTCTCAAAGTCGTCGATGCGCTCGTGCCGATCGGCCGCGGCCAGCGAGAGCTTATCCTCGGCGATCGCCAAACGGGAAAGACGGCGATTGCCATCGACACCATCATCAACCAATCCGACAAGGACGTGGTCTGCATCTACTGCGCGATCGGGCAGAGAAACACGGCCGTCGCCAAGGTGATCGCTGACTTGCGCGAACGAGGAGCGTTGGACTATTCAGTAGTTGTGGTGGCAGAAGGCGACTCCCCGCCAGGAATGCAGTACATCGCACCGTATGCTGCCACAACAATTGGAGAATACTTCATGGATCAAGGCCGTGATGTGCTGGTGATCTATGACGACTTGACGGCTCATGCCCGCGCTTATCGTGAACTCTCTCTGCTCCTCCGTCGCCCTCCCGGCCGCGAAGCGTTTCCCGGCGACATCTTCTACTTGCATTCGCGATTGTTGGAGCGATCAACTCACCTGTGCGACCGCCTCGGCGGCGGATCGCTCACGGCACTGCCAATCGCCGAAACAGAGGCGCAAAACGTCTCGGCCTACATTCCCACAAATCTCATCTCGATTACCGACGGGCAAATCTCACTGTCCCCCGACCTGTTTCAGAAAGGCATCCTGCCAGCCGTCGATGTGGGTCGTTCCGTGTCACGAGTGGGGGGCAAGACTCAGCTGTCTGCTTACCGCTCCGTTGCCGGCGACCTGCGGTTGTCCTACTCACAGTTCGAGGAACTGGAGGCGTTTTCCCGCTTCAGCAGTCGACTTGACGAAGAGACGCGATCAACGCTGGAACGAGGCCGCCGAGTGCGCGAAATCTTCAAGCAGCGTCAATACCAGCCACTGTCGGTTGCCGAGCAGATCGCGGTTCTCGTCGCCATTACCGCTGGGTTGTTCGATGAACTGAGCCTCGAACAACTCCCCACGGCAGAGATTGCTGTTCGTGAAGCCGTCACGAGTCATCTCCCGGACGTCTGCGAGCAAATTCAGGCGGGCGACAAACTCACGGACGAACACCGTGCTGCACTGGTCGATGTCGCTCGCACGGCTGTTGTCAACTCTCAGGATCCTGGACAAGCAACTCTGGACCCGCAGGCGCTCGACTGACACCATGCAAACTCTCGAAACCCTCAAACGCAAGATCAACAGCGCCGAAGATTTGTCATCGGTGGTGCGGACGATGAAGACTCTGGCCGCCGTCAGTATTCGGCAGTACGAACTCGCTGTTGAATCATTGGCTGACTATTTCACGACCATCGAAGACGGCTTACGAATCCTGCTTTGGAACAGCCCGACTCGCCCCGTTGGTGCAGGCGCCAAGCCACATCGTGCTGTCGGTGCAATCGTGTTCGGTTCGGATCAGGGGATGTGCGGTCAGTTCAACGAGCAGATTGCGAATTTCGCCATCGAACACAAGTTGAGCGAGCCGGTGACCGGAGATGCCCCCTGGTCGTTTCTCGCCGTGGGAGCACGGGCCGCTGGGCGATTGGCCGACAACGGTTATGAGGTCGACTTTGAAATCCCCGTCCCCGGCTCGTCATCGGGCATCACGCCCCTCGTTCAGGATCTCCTCGCCACGATCGAAGAATGGCGCACACGGAAGCGTCTTGGCCGCATCCTGCTCTTCTACAACAGGCGAATTTCAGCATCGTCCTATCGACCGCATTTCTATGAACTACTGCCCATCAAACCCCAGCAGTTTCAAGGACTTCAGCGGCGTCAATGGCCCTCTCGGACGCTGCCGATGTTCACGATTGAGAGTGAAGTGTTGCTGTCACGTCTGGTCCGGCACTACTTGTTTGTTTGCCTGTTTCAAGCCTCTGCCGAATCACTTGCCGGCGAGAACGCCAGTCGCATTGCCAGCATGCAGGCGGCCGAACGCAACATTCAGGACCGCCTCGCAGAACTCCGTAGTGGATACAACCAACAGCGCCAGACCGCCATCACAGAAGAACTTCTCGACGTTGTGACCGGATTCGAGGCATTGACTGACGAACAATGATTCCACTAAGTCTGGAATGATTTTGACAGAACAAGAGGCGAAGATGGCAACTGATCCCGTTTGTGGCATGACCGTCAATGAGGCGACTGCGCTCTCGTCCACCAAGAACGGCGAGACGTATTACTTCTGCAGCGACCATTGTCTGGAGCGATTCAATCACTCCGAAGAGTCGGTCGCTTCGCAGGAGCCGGGAGACCATCCCACGGCAACAGCGCATCACTGCTGCCAGCATGAGAGTGGGGCTGACACAGACGAACCTCAGCACCAGCGAGACGAGCAGTCATTGACGAGCGGAAGTCGAGCGAAGTATCTCTGCCCGATGTGTCCCGGCGTGGAAAGTGACGTATCGGGCGATTGTCCGCAATGCGGCATGGCGCTGGAACGGAATCCATCGTATCGCGAATCCTCCTCGACAAAGACAATCTACACCTGCCCGATGCACCCCGAGATCGAGCAGGACCACCCCGGTTCCTGCCCCATCTGCGGAATGGACCTGGAACCCAAAACTGTCACGCTGGAGGAGGAAGATGACGCGGAGCTGACGTGGATGACGCGGCGCTTCTGGGTGTCAGTCGTGCTCACGTTGCCCGTGTTGTTTCTGGCGATGGCTCCGATGGCGGGCATCCCCATCAATCGGCTGGTGAGCGCCGATCTTTCGCGATGGATTCAGTTCGCACTGGCCACACCCGTCGTGTTGTGGTGCGGCTGGCCGTTCTTTGTTCGTGGTGTGCGATCACTCCGGACTGGCAACCTCAACATGTTCACCTTGATTGCAATCGGCACGGGAGCCGCCTATCTCTTCAGCCTGTTCGCGATGCTGTTTCCAGACTTCATCCCTCAAGCGTTTCTCGAACATGGCGAGATCCCCGTCTACTTTGAAGCGGCCGCGACGATTACGGCATTGGTGCTGCTTGGACAGGTCTTGGAATTACGTGCACGGAAGCAGACAAGCGGAGCCATCCGCGAACTCATGTCTCTGGCACCTGAAACGGCTCGCGTGATCCGAGATGGCGAGGAGAAAGTGGTGCCGCTGGAGGAAGTCCAAACTGGTGATACGCTGAGAATCGTGCCCGGCGACAAGGTTCCCGTTGATGGAACAGTGATCAGCGGCAGCAGCAGTGTTGATGAGTCCATGATCACGGGCGAGCCAGTTCCGGCCAAGAAGTCCGCAGCCGATTCCGTGATCGGCGGCACGGTCAATCAAACCGGCTCGTTCGAAATGCGGGCTGAGAAAGTCGGCAGCGAGACCACGCTGTCACGAATCGTGGAGATGGTCGCCAACGCGCAACGCAGTCGTGCACCCATTCAGCGAATCGCGGATATGGTCGCCGGCTACTTCGTTCCGGCGGTCATTGCAATTGCGGTCGTGACTTTCGTGCTTTGGGCCTGGCTTGGCCCGGCGGAGTCTCGCCTGGGATACGCGCTGGTGAATGCAGTCGCTGTGCTCATCATCGCCTGTCCGTGTGCCTTGGGACTGGCAACGCCCATGTCAATTATGGTTGGCGTCGGTCGTGGTGCGAAGGAAGGCGTCCTCATCAAAGATGCCGAATCACTGGAAACGCTCGAATCCGTCGACTACCTCATCGTGGACAAGACCGGAACACTCACCGAGGGGCGACCGAAACTCACCGACATTGTCACGCTGATTGATGTCGAGGAATCGGAATTGCTGTCTCTGGCCGCCGGTGTCGAACAACGCAGCGAACATCCTTTGGCCGAAGCCGTTGTTCGTGCGGCTCGTGATCGCGAGCTGTCGATTCCGGATGTCAACGACTTTGACTCGATCACAGGCGGTGGCGTCCAAGGCACTGTCGAGAATCGCAGCATCCTCATTGGCAAGCCGTCCCTCTTGAAAGAACAGGGTGTGTCTGGTGTTGACGAAGCGAAATCTCAGGCCGACGAGTTCCGCGCCAAAGGCGGCACGGTGATTCTGGTCGCCGTCGATCAGCGACTTGCTGGGTTGCTCGCTGTGACCGACCCCATCAAAGAGTCGACGCCAGACGCCGTCCGCACGCTCCATGAGTTGGGTCTCAAGATTGCCATGCTGACCGGCGACAACGAAGTCACCGCAAAAACAGTCGCCGACCAACTGAACATCGACGAGTTTCAGGCCAGTGTCAGCCCACAGGACAAGCATGACCGCGTGAAGGAACTCAAGACTGGCGGAGCCAAGGTCGCGATGGCTGGCGACGGCATCAACGATGCACCCGCTCTGGCGGCAGCGGACGTGGGCATCGCGATGGGAACCGGTACTGATGTCGCCATCGAAAGCGCCGGGGTCACACTCGTGAAAGGCGACCTGCGTGGCATCGAAAAGGCCATTCGCCTGAGCCGCGCCACGATGAAGAACATCCGACAAAACCTGTTCTTCGCTTTCATCTACAACATTCTCGGAGTCCCCATCGCCGCCGGAGTCCTCTACCCTTTCTTCGGCATCCTGCTCAGCCCCATGATCGCCGCCGCCGCCATGAGCTTCAGCTCTGTGTCAGTGATCGCTAATGCACTGCGATTGCGCTCGCATGAATTATGATCCATGGCGTACATCACGACCGATCTACCCTTTGACCACTCCAGGACTCTCGCTTAGATGCGACATGGTGATGTACTGACCTGCTCCCAGAATCCTGGCCCATGCGAACTGTGAGGGAAATCGATACCGTGCATTCTCGTGAATAACGGCAGTATACGTTTCGCTCCAAAGTTTAGAACAATCACCTCCAACGAACAGATCGAGGTGGTGATGCCGTAAGAGTGAGAGTCTGTTGTAGCCGCGAAGACTAACGACTACCAGCGTGCGCGTTACGAAATTCTACACCTGCGTATGCCGATTTGATTGCGATGAAAGAACAGGCATTCTCGGGAGATGAGGAGCAATCCTCTCCGCTGACGTTTGTTATTGATCATGCGGAGGAGATGGCATTGTTGCCTTCGAGCGGGGGCGCATCCCAAGAAAGGAAGGCCATAAAGCCAAGCGGCCAAGCGATCCGCAGACAGTCGACAAGCAAGCTGCTCAGACTCTGCCAGTAGTTCGTTGAATTGCTGTTGCTCGATCCGCATGTGGACGCAGAATGGCCTGACATTGGTTTGCCTTCGGGGACGTCCATCACGTCGGAAGCTGATGGAGTAGTCACCTACCTTCAGTGGTATCTCTCAGATGTCTCTGATGCCGGTCTCCTGTTGGAAGAAGGTGTGTTCCCCCTTGATGGCGAACAGGACGAACAGGCGTCCCCAACGAATGTAGCGGACGTTGACACGACCGTGCTTCTTGCGTCGCCAGCGGGCCGACTTCGAGATGCCGGCGTCGTATTTGGTGATGAGTTTTGATCGATCGCTACGGGATCCTTGCCATCGGGGATGCGACCGATGACGTAGAACCAATAGCCGCGACAGATGACGGATGTCACGAGGTAATGCACGAAAGCATCGCGGGATGTGAAGACGTGTCGGTTGCCGGTCGTTCGTTGTGACTCCCGCATAGTTCCTCTGTAGATTCTCCGTCAGCAAAGAAGAGGAGTTGATTGCGGCTCAGCTCCTCGAAGGCCGTCTCTCATATTGAGAAACCTCTGTGGACACCTGGCGGTGCGGCTCTCGCTTGCGCAAAGAGCCATATTCTTTGATCGAGTACCTCCAATCTATGGAGGACCTCGCATCAATAAACCTCGACAGCATTCTTCGTCGTCCGGACGCACGTCGAGTGTCTGTCGTCAGACCGCTGCCACAGAAGAGGAGTTCGCCAGAACCCCTCACCTGTGACCGCATGCCACCTGTCACGGACCTGCTCCATGCCTGCATCGGAATTCAGCATGACTTTCGTACGAAACGAGTCATGCTGCCGACGTAAGAACACAGAGTCGGTACGTCATTTCAGACACGTCTTCGGTCGAGAATCGCTTCTCGACTGTCCGTTGGCCCTTTCGTCGTCGATAATGCCTGCACGCGCCAACGCGCAGGCTCGAACGGGGCAGGACTGCCTTGCCCTGCACGAAGTGACGAGCTGTCACTCGTCGCTTCGTGTCCGAGTCTTCACCCGGAACACCGCTTCGCCGTCAAGCGAACTTCTACTCTGGCCACACTCCCAGTCTTGAGGATTTGAAACACCTGAACTGCCAAGCTCAGGCACCGGTGACCAATTCGGTCGCCACAGGCGGTTTGTCTGTCATGCGAACACTGTCGTTCATACATCAGAACAAGACCACATTGGGACGAACCAAGAAATCCGGCATCTCAAGACCTTCCTGCGTTAGTTGTCGTCTTCGTCTGATGGGTCTCGTCGCGTTAGGGTGTGACCCCGAGGAGCCGCAGCCGTACGGGCATCCTCCCGGATGCCGCAGTTTCCGCACCAAGAGTTCACGTCGAACTCGACGGGTGCGATTTCTGGGGGCCGAACATGGAAGCACCCCCTAAGGGTGCGTTCGTAAATAAACTATCGAAGTTCTAGTTCTTACGTGGGGCGATTTGATAGTTCCAATCACCGTGGAACGCATTGCGTTTCAGTTTGATGGCGTTCATTTCGGCATC
>JAJDEJ010000249.1 GCA_029259815.1 Planctomycetaceae bacterium
GGGCTGGGCGTTGGCGGCGGGACCGAAGCATCCGGACTTCGGCTTCGTGGAACTCGCGCGCTAATGACGCAGCGGCAGACTCACGCAATCGTGGATGCGGAACAGACTCTCCAGGGACGGCGTCCAACTGAGCAGGCGATAGATCAGCTGGCGGCCGCAGGTGAGAATCTGCGCCGGAATGTCCAGCAGTGTCTGGCGGAATGTGGCAAAGTCCATTCGCACGATCCGCTGTTTGTCGGCACGACGTTTCTCCTTCGCCGACGGCGGACAGGACTCGGTGATCGACAGGCCCAGCCAGCTCTTGAGGTTCCAGGCCAACGCGGCCATCACCATGTAGGCCCCGTTGCTCACCAAATCGTTCGAGGGAGCCGACAATGCGCCCATCGCCTTGAGCTGAGCGATGATGTTCTCCTGATCGCAGCGCTGGTTCGATTGGCCGACGACCGCCGGCGGGGGCGCCTCCGTCTGCGTGGTGTTGGTGATGTAAAAGAAGTACGGCGAGTCGTCGAACAGCTTCTGTTGTCCCTTTGAGACGCTGACCTGTTTGCGCAACACGACCATCCGATACGTGTGAGAGCAGGCCGTCGGCTGGTAGTCGAACTCGGCCACGAACTCTTGCTCCAGCCGTTTGTTCTTGTACCCCTTTTTGACGACGAACTGTTCCTTGTAATTAGGTCGGCGAGCCCGCGTCTGACCCGACTTGTTGACCCGGCCCTTGTTTCGCTTCAACTCGTTCCAGGCCGATTCCGGCAGGTTTTCGGCGATTTCGACCAGGTTGGGCATCGCGTCCATGCCGAACACGAACTCGACGCCGTCCTCATGCCAGCGGTCCAGGTGCGTGGTCTGCGAGAAGTCCGTGTCGCCTCGCAGTCGCACGTTGCGAAAGCCTCCGCGGCGGCACACGTCGATCGAACGGTCGAAGTAGACGGCCGCATTCTCGTGCGAGGGCCGGTTGCCCGAACGGTTGAGCAGGTACAGCACCTCCCGCGTATTGGCCAGCGTCATGATCAGCGGGTGGTAACCCCACTGGCCTTTATGGTTCATGCCGATGCCTTCCTTGCGCTCGCCGCACGTCTCGACCATCGTGCCGTCCGCTTCGATGATCGCCAGATCGAAGAACTCGTCCGGCTGCTGCTGCCAGACTTTGAGCCGCGGCTCGTGAAGGGACTCCTGCAAGGCGAACACGTTCCACGCGCTGAAGCGTCGGCAGAAGTCGCCCGCGGTCGTCGGATCGGGGATCCGCTGCGCACCGAGTGCATTCAGATACGCCTCGTCGCCCCGGCGCAGTTCGAGATGCTCCAGACAGGTGCCTCCCGCCAGCAGGTTATAGGCGATGTTGAGTACATGATCGGCTTCGCTGTACGGCAGGTGAAACTTGAAGATCGGACAACCTCGATTGATGCTGTCGGCCACCTCCAGTTGCCGCACCAACTGCTGGACCACTCCGAGTCCTCCGGCGGCAATCGCCTGCGTCCGCTCGGCCAGTTCGTAGTGAATCGTCGGCGGATCAATCATCGGCGACTGCCCGTTCCAGTTGGCTTTGTCAATTCGCTTGTTCGCCCGACGCTTCCGCGATTCGAGTTGCCTGCGTATCCTGCGGTTCACGTGAAAACCTCCCTGAGATGCGACGCTCTTCCGCTCTCACTACGCGAAAACATCAAGAATCGCAGAAGAATTCCGGCCACACGAATCACCGCCAATGGATCTACGCTGGTTCAAGGCCTAGCTGCAGGGCTGATGGAGTATTCCGATCCAACGACCCCGTTGTTCCGCACAAGCGTTCGTCACACGAAGGTTCTCACGCAGAATGCGATGACCGCTGGTGACATGGGCCGAATGCTGAAGCGACGATTGGCAGATGCCGGGCTGCCCGCACGGTTCTCACCTCACTCATTCCGTGTTTATGTGGCCAGCGGAGTTATGTGGCGTCCAGGCGTTTTACTCGGGAGTTACCGCTGTTTTCGTGGCTGGCCGCCACATAACACGCGATCCTACAGAGCCCCCAGAAACTCCATCAGCCCCCGGTCGTCACGCCAGGGTTTGCGAGGTTGCTCGTCCTTGACTTCGCAGTTCGCCAGCGCTTTGGTCTTCATCTCCAGATCGACCTCCGCGTAGATATTGGTCGTCGTGATGGAAACGTGCCCCAACCAGGCTCGGATCGTGTTGATGTCCACTCCGGCCCGGAGAAGGTGCGTGGCCGTCGTATGGCGAATGATGTGTGGGCTGACACGCTTTTTGGCCATCGAGGGCAACTGCTTGGCGAGCTGCGCCGCGTATCGCTCCACCAGGGCGTGAATGCCGAATCGTGTTAACGGTTGCCCGCAGCGATTCATGAAGACGTTCTCGGTCGAGTCTCGACTGCTCACCAAGGGGGATAATTCGTGGACCGTTCTGGTCCACAAGGGACAACGACGCCGTTTGTTTCCCTTCCCATGGATCAGGACGGAGGACAGGTCACGTCCGGGTGTCCGTCCTAAGTCGAGATCAGCGATCTGCACGTGTGCGACCTCATCAGCCCGCGCGCCCGTGTTGTAGAGAAACAGCAGCAGCGCATGATCTCGGCGGCCAAGCGTCGTCGTCGGATCGGGCGCTTCTAACAACGCATCCATCTCGTTCTTTTCCAGGTAGGTCACCAAGGGGGGTGGCGTCCGTTTGAACAAGATGGCCCGTATCTCCCCGCACCAGCAAACATGTTCTGGGCTGTGGAGGCCGATGAAATGGGCCAACGAATGAATGGCCGCCAGGCGCTGGTTGCGTGTCGCCACGCCACACTGACGCTTCACTTCCACGTGTTGCAGGAACTCTCGAATGTGATCAGCCGAGAGATCCTCGACACTCAATCGGTCGATCGGTTTGTGAAGACGACTGGCGGAAAACGGCAGGAGCAGGCGGAGTGTGTCCCGGTAACTCTGTTGCGTATTTCGGGCGAGGTTCCGCTCGCCGATGAGGTGCTCCATCAGGAAGCGTCGCACCCAGGGACCGAGCATGGCTGGATCTGTCATGGCTGTTCTCCTGTCTTCGCGTAGAACTCGAACCGAGCATTCGCCTCCCGTAGCAAGTCGGGTGTCATGCTGAGGTAGACCTGCGTATCGGCCAGATGGGCATGTCCCAGGTAGACCGACAACTGGTAGACCAACTTCTGCACGTCCATTCCCTGCTGATACCAAGACGTCAGGCGATGGACGGCGAAGGTGTGTCGCAGATCGTGCAAGCGAGGTTGGTAACTTGCCCCATCGGATCGCTGGACGCCCGACCGTGCGCGAACCCGCCGGAAGTGGGACTGGAGCGTATTGAGGATCACCCGCGTCCCTTTGCACGTGGTGAAAAACGGGACGTCCTCACCAGATTTCGTGACCGGAGCGGTACGACTGGCGGCGTACTCGGTCAGGGACTGCGAGACTCGCGGACCGAAGGGGACCAGCCTGGACTTGTGGAACTTGCTGTGGCGAATGGTCAGCAAGGAGTTGTCGAGGTCGACATCGGCTTGGTTCAGTCGCACGACCTCGCCATCGCGCAGACCTGTGCCGTACAGTAACAGCAGAATGGTACGAAACGTGAAGGGGGCCAGAGAACTCTCTCCACGCTGGTAGTCACCGGTCGCGTCCAGAAGGCGGCGCAGTTCCTCGCGCGAGTAGATGTACGGGACGAACGGCGGCAAACGCTTCGGTCGTTTGGTGGGCAACGGAACTTCGGTCACATGACCTCGGCTCTTGGCGAAGTTGTAGAATCCGTTGAGCGCCCCGTACTTGTAGTGCCAGGTATTTGTGAGGGAGCCCGTGCCGTTGAGAAAGGCAGTGATTTGCTCGGCACGCACATCACCGACTTTCCCCTGAGAACCCAGAGACCGTGCGAAGGCGCGGAGGATGAACGCGTTGCTGTAAAAACGCTCCCCGAGTGATTGGCGATAGCTGATATAACGTTCAACGAGATCCGACAGGTTCAAGGGATTCATCGCAGCCCTCCCAAGTCAAAGTCGGCAACTTTCCGCAAGGCCGTGAGATCCACCTTGGCGTAGATGCGGGTCGTATCAGGGTGCCGGTGTCCCAGGTGATCGCCGATCTCCTTCAAGGACAGGCCTTCCTTAAGGAGGTGTGTGGCACAGGCATGTCGCAGGATGTGGGAACCATAGTGAGGCAACTCAATGCCCAGAGCGCGCCAACGCCGATAGGCCACCGCCCCTACGGATCCGAGCCCCAAGGGGCGGAATGGAGGACGCAGAGTGAGGAAGACTTTTCGGTGGGGTGAGCGCGGGCGAGCTTCCTGCAGATAGCGGAGGACCGCATCCCCGACCTGGCGTGCTAACGGATAGGTCTGGACGGCCTGCGTCTTGCCACGCGTGACGGTGAGCCGTTCATTCTCCCAATCGAAATTCTCCAATCGCAGGTGCCGAACTTCGCCGGCACGTAACCCGTAAAAGGCCAGGAGCATCAGCAGAGCTCGATCTCGGATATCGGTGGGCCGATCTCCTTCCGCTTGGGCCAGCAGTCGCTGGACGTTGTTCCACGCAGGGCTGGCTGGAATCGACACTTGGGAATAAACACGTGGTCCTTTGATCTGCACTTTCTGAGAAAACGCATCCGATGCGGCGGAATTGGTCTTCACAAAGTTGGCTCATCCCTCACGCTTTGGTTGGGAGACCGAAGTCCGCAAGGGGGAGAGCCAAGGATGGCATCTTACCACGCACCGCGCGAG
>JAJDEJ010000250.1 GCA_029259815.1 Planctomycetaceae bacterium
TCCGTGTCATCCGTGAAATCCGTGGTCAGATTTTGAACCACGGATTTCACGGATTGCACTGATCATGTCACGGAACTGCGACAGCTGTTCCTACTTCTTGAGTGCCCAGCCAGACAATGGCTCGCACAGCGTTTGCCACTCTTCGGGGATGACAGACGTCCCCAGACGTGCGGCGAGGATGCCCCCAACGATTGCACAGTTCGTGTCCATATCGCCCAACACGCTCACGGTCTTCCAGAGCGCTCCCACATAGTCGTCGAGATATCGGCCGGCCATCCACAGACAGAACGGGACCGTATCCATCGCAGAGATGCGATCGCCGTTGCCCAACAGGTCAGCTGCACGATCGACCGACGATCGAGGGCCGAGAATGTCGAAGGCATTTTGGAGTTGTTGCCGGACCACGCTCTCTGGCACATACGGGATCACCGTTTCCAGAAAACTGCGTGGACCAGTGACGTCGTCAGTGGCCCGAGTCTGAACGGCCACGGCAGTGGCGACTGCGACCGCCACTCCCCCGGCAATGCCTTCCGGGTGGGCATGCGTTACCTCCGCCGAACGCCGAGCCTGCTCGACAACTTGCTCGATGTCATCCGCAAAGTACGCTCCCAGAGGTGCGACACGCATTGCAGCTCCATTTCCAAATGAGCCAGTCCCTTCAAACAGCGATTGCGCAGCCTCTTTCCATGGGCGTCCAGCTTTGATGTCCGGCAGCAGTCCGAAGATCATCGCTGGTCCATATCCCCGCCCACTGTCAAACCGCTCAGCAAAGCTGTTTGCGAGAAAATCCTGATCACTCTCGCCGCATGACAAAAGCGTTCGAGTGATCGAACAGGCCATCTCAGTGTCATCAGTCCAACGCCACGGGACATTTGTTGTCCGTCGTGACAGGACCGATTCGGGCCTTGCAAAGAATTGCTGGCCAAAAGCATCTCCGACACAAAGTCCTCGCAGGCTGTCCTGCATACGGTCCAATGATGATCTGGCCATGGGGTTGTTATTCCGTCTAAATGATCGGCGTGCCTTGCTGAGAGTATGCTACGGGCATGCAGCAAGTGTCTACGCTAGAATCAGACACATGATGGTTCGCATCCTTACATCCCTGCTGACTCTTTTGCTGCTGTTCGCTGTGACTGCCTCAAAAGCTGACGACAATGGCGAGCCGTATCATGTCAATCGCCTTCACTCTCCATTTCAAGCCCGTCAAACTCAGGTGCGAGTGCTGTTGCCGGATGACATGCAGGAGGGCCAGACGTTTCGGGTGTTGTATGTGTTGCCGGTCGAGGCGGGGGATGAGGAGCGATATGGGAATGGACTGCGGGAGGTTCAACGGCATGATCTACACAACAAACATGAGTTGATCTGTGTCGCGCCGACGTTTTCTCACTTGCCGTGGTATGCGGACCATCCGACGGACAAGACCATTCGGCAGGAGTCGTATCTGCTCAAGGACGTGCTGCCATTGATTGAGCGGACGTATCCGACGGTCAAGGGGCGAGAAGGACGACTGCTCGTGGGATTCAGCAAGTCGGGCTGCGGAGCATGGAGCCTGCTTCTTCGACACCCGGACGTGTTCAGCAGAGCGGCGGCATGGGATGCGCCGCTGATGATGGACGCCCCCGGCAAATACGGCAGCGGTCCGATCTTCGGCACGGCTGAAAACTTCGAGAAGCATCACATCGAGTCACTTCTCAAGTCGCGCGGCCCGACTCTGGGCAAGAATCCGCGACTCGTGCTGACGGGCTACGATGCCTTCCGCGAACATCATGTGACAACGCACCAGTTAATGAGCGACCTCGACATCCCGCATGTGTATCGCGATGGCCCGTTTCGCAAACACACCTGGCACAGCGGCTGGCTTGCAGAAGCGATCCAACTCCTCACTGACTGAAACAATCTTGCTTCCTTTGCGAGTCTCTGTGCCTTGGCGTCTTTGCGTCAAGAATCAGCTCAAAGGACTTTTTTCTGACGCAAAGTCGCAGAGGCGCCAAGACGCGCAAAGGAAGGAGAGTGGAGAGCCTTTGAGTTGTCAGTGGGAAGTGATATCCATCACGAACATCTGACGTGTCTTCTCAGCATCGTCGGCGATGGCGGTGAAGACGATCTTGTCTGAGGTGCGATTCCAGCAGGGGGCACCGTCGATACGGAGATCGCCCTTGGTCCAGCCAGTGTGGTTGAAGCCTCGGCTGCGAGTGTAAGCTCCGTCGGCGAAGCGATAGATGACGTAAAAGTTGTCCACGCCGATCTCGTAGCCATTGGCGAGCCAGTGGCCGTCGGGAGACAGAGCAACATCGGCTCCGGGGTCGGGGACGATCTCGCGATTCGCAATTGTGTCGACGATTTCTTGCTTGTCCGTGTCATAGATGACCTGCCGGTTGTCATGGCTACCGATCATGCGGTGCCCATGCTCCCACTCGGGATGTCCACCGATGAACACGGGTTGTGGTGTGAGTCCGCTGCCGTCCGGGTTGATCACGAATGGCGTGTTGATGCGTCTCTCACGATTGCCGAACTGACCCCGGGCATAGAAGTAGATCCGATCATCGTCCCGGTTCCACAGGGTGTGATTGATGAATAGTGGCTGAGTGTCGATGGAGAGTGAGGTCGGTTGGAGCACGTCGTAGAGTTGGCGGAAGGAGACGAGCAGCTGTTTCTCGCCTGTGGCGACGTCGACGCGGAACACGCCATCGTCTTCGGGAGCGACCTCGCCTTCCGTCCAGTCGAAAGCGCCCGGATAGCCGGTGACTGGCCGCAGCCTTGCGAGTCTCCCGTAGTTGATCGCCAGGAATGACCCGCCATTCTGTGCGACACCGCTGTTGCCGATCGGCGCGTCATCAAAGCGGTACTCGCGGATACGTTTTCGCTCTGCGATGTCGTACAGGACCGTTAAGACTTTGTGCGTTTGGGGGTCTCGATCGTTGAAGAAGAACTGAGTCTCTGCTGCCTGTGGGTTCCAATAGAACATGGTTCCCTGCTGGAAGTTCCACGCTCGTGACTGCTCGACGACCGTGATCGCGTTCTTCCGATGCGTATCGATCAGCACGATGTCAGCCGCTTCGCCCGGGTCCGGCATCCGGTCTTGGAAGTCCGTCTGCAAGGCGACGATGTACCGCCCGCTCGCATTCCAGGGGATTGTTTGTGCGTGCCCGATGTACCCGAAGAAATGGTGCTCCGGTCCATCGGTGATTTGGCGAACCTCATGCGAGACAGTTTGTCCAACTGCCCGGGAGAAGTTGGCGCACATCAGGACAGGGATCAGGAATGCAATCGTTCTCACGGTCGGGCTCCACTTCAGTCTTGTCGAAACCGGCGACGATCGCTGCCCATTATGAGGTGAATCTCGCTAGAATTCGACATCGCACGAATCCTTCCAGAACGACTTGAAGTGGATTCCCAGGAATGATTACACTCGCGACATAACCAACACGGGGGGTATAGCTCAGTTGGTTAGAGCGCAGCTCTGATAAAGCTGAGGTCCCAGGTTCGAATCCCGGTACCCCCACTCTGCCAGTCAAGGGTCAAGAGCCGAGAGTCAAGAGCTTCCTGCTCTTGCCCCTTGACTCTCTGCTCTTGTCTTTCCCCGGGGACGTAGCTCAATTGGGAGAGCACCGGCTTTGCAAGCCGGGGGTTGTCGGTTCGAGCCCGATCGTCTCCATTTACAACTCAGCGCGACCAGAATCGCTCACGGATTCCCGCTTCCATCAACTGTGAACATCTCCGGGATCGCTGTGCCTCTGGACTCGCGTCCCAGAAGAGGGCTTGGTTCTCACAAAATTCCGAAAAGTGACGGCGGCGGCTTGACGACAGCAAATCACATTCGTAGTATTCTCCTCGCCCTCAAAGCCTAACACTTTCGACAGCGGTGGTTTGGAGCAGGCACAGACTTCACTCTCTGTGCCTGCTCCAGTTCACTCTGGCGACCGAAGTCTCACGGCGAACACAACTTGAGTCCGCTCAACATGTGATCGACGTGAAAACCGGTTGGCGATCTTTGACAATTTGATGGATAACAAGCGTGGCATCTAAGCCCGCAGCGAGCCTTCAGGTCATCTTGCCCTGGAGGATTGACTGTGGGCAAACGAGCAGCTCTTAGAAAACTTGGCGTCAGCCAAATTGCGACGATTACCCGTGGTTCATGCAAGATCACGGGGCAGATCGTAAGTGGCAAAACCCAATCAAAGCTGGCTTGTTGACGCACTCCCCGTTGGGGTGTGCTGAGGCGAGGCAGGAACGATTGTGGTCAAGCTATTAAGGGCGTGTGGGGGATGTCTTGGCGCCAGAAGGCGATGAAGGGCGTGGAAGGCTGCGATAAGCCTGGGGAAGCTGTCAAACGAGCATTGATCCCGGGATTCCTGAATTACCGTATGATGAATACATAGTCATACGGGGCGAACGTGGGGAACTGAAACATCTCAGTACCCATAGGAAAGGAAAGAAATTCGACTCCCTGAGTAGCGGCGAGCGAAAAGGGACCAGCCCGTTTGGTCATATAGAGTTACAAAACGACCTGCTAGAAGAATCCGTTGGAAATCGGAACCACAGAGGGTGACAGTCCCGTAATCGAAAGTAGTGTCGTCTCTGACCAGCGACGAGTAGGACCGGTCACGTGAAACCCGGTCTGAAGGTGGGAGGCCCATCTCCCAAGGCTAAGTACTCTCTGGCGACCGATAGTGAATCAAGTAGCGCGAGCGAAAGATGAAAAGAACCCCGTTGAGGGGAGGGAAAGAACCTGAAACCACACGCTTACAAGCTGTCGGAGCACGTGTGCCCATCATGGGAGACTTCGGTCTCTCGGGCCGTGTGACGGCGTGCCTTTTGCATAATGATCCGGCGAGTTACCGTTTTCAGCTTGGTTAAGGCCTTCAGGGCCGGAGCCACAGGGAAACCGAGTCTTAATAGGGCGATCCTGTTGAGGGCGGTAGACGCGAAACCTGGTGACCTACCCATGAGCAGGTTGAAGCGCGGGTAAGACTGCGTGGAGGACCGAACCCACCTAGGTTGAAAACTGGGGGGATGACTTGTGGGGAGGAGTAAAAGTCTAATCAAACCAGGAGATAGCTCGTTCTCTCCGAAATAGCTTTAGGGCTAGCCTCGAGTAACTATTTGATGGGGGTAGAGAGACTGATTTCGGCTGGGGGGCTTCCCGCCTACCCACCGTGACCAAACTCCGAATACCATCAAAATTATCTCGGGAGTCAGTCCCTGGGGGATAAGCTCCAGGGTCGAGAGGGAAACAACCCAGATCGCCTGCTAAGGTCCCAAAGTTCTGCTAAGTCAGAAAGGATGTTTGAGTGCAGTGACAGCCAGGATGTTGGCTTAGAAGCAGCCATCATTTAAAAAGTGCGTAATAGCTTACTGGTCGAGCATTCATGCACCGATAATGACCGGGAGTAAGTAGAACACCGAAGCAGCGGATTCACAGTTTACTGTGAGTGGTAGGAGAGCGTTCTCGACGAGCGAGCGGTACCGTAAGGAGCCGTGGAGGCGTCGAGAAGTGATTATGCCGGAATGAGTAACGATCAGGCAGGTGAGAATCCTGCCCGCCGCAAGCCTAAGGTTTCCTGGGGAAGGTAATTCCGCCCAGGGTTAGCCGGTCCCTTAGTCGAGGCCGAAAGGCGTAGACGATGGACAGCAGGTTAATATTCCTGCGCCGCGAATGGAGGACGTTGTGTGAATGGTGATCGGGCGATCAGAAGTGCCCGTGCCGCAAGGCCGAGTCCCTGGATGATGAAGTCATCTGAAGCACAATCAAGAAAAGCCCATTCATTAGCGACCGTACTAAAACTGACACAGGTAGGCGAGGCGAGTAGCCTCAGGTGCTCGGGAGAATGCTGGTTAAGGAACTCGGCAAAATTGCCCCGTAACTTCGGGATAAGGGGTGCCCTTGAGGGTTTACGCTCTCGGGGGTCACAGCAAAGCGGTTCCGGCGACTGTTTACTAAAAACACAGGACTCTGCGAACTCGTAAGAGGAGGTATAGAGTCTGACGCCTGCTCGGTGCCGGTAAGTTAAGGAAGAGGGTTAGTCTTCGGGCGAAGCTCGCGACCGAAGCTCCGGTAAACGGCGGCCGTAACTATGACGGTCCTAAGGTAGCGAAGTTCCTTGTCGGGTAAGTTCCGACCTGCATGAATGGCGTAACGACTGGA
>JAJDEJ010000026.1 GCA_029259815.1 Planctomycetaceae bacterium
GTTCGTCGTGATGGAGGCACTGGGACGTCCGCTTCGTGATCGTGCGTTCGAGTCGTTCTGGAAGCAGATGTTCGGGCAGGCGATCGAGCGGCTGCAACGTTCCTTTGCCTCGCAATTTCCTGAGTTGGCACCCAACTCGACCGTGACCACGCAGTTGCAAATGCTCATCACGTCGGCGGGCGACACCATTCCGCAAGCCGTCTCCGACGAAGCACGAAGCCACTTCAACGATTTACAGAACAATGTCGCGGGCATGCTCAACCCAGGCATGACCGTCGCCATGAAGGGAGACACACCATGAGTCTCAATCGACGGAAATCCAAAGGAGCGATGGAGTGGATCGCAGCCGCATTCTCGTTTGTTGGATTGTGGTTTGTCTCGCGGTCCCCTCGCCTGTTGCTGTTCGGCTTGCCGGCGATGATTTTGTTCACCGCCATTCCAGTCATGGCAATTACTGGCCGGTCAGCCACCAGTCAATTGCAGATCCGCAGGACGTATGAGCGGGCAGCCGTCACTGCCGCGCAAGCAGAGGACTTTGACGCCGCCGAGTTGTGGTATCGCAAGCTGCTCACACTTGACCCCACCAGCCAGGAGGGAAAGTTCCGGCTTGCGTTGGCGATCGAGGCGACGGGTGATGAAAACCGGTCCGGGGCGATGTTTGATCGACTCACGCCGCCAAAGTCTGCGGGCTATCCCCCCGCCCATTTCTATCTCGCTGGTCAAATCGTCAAGGAAGGCAAAAACCCAACGCCGGAAAAACTCCGCAGAGCCGTCTGGCATCTGACCAAGGTGCTCGATCAGCAACCGGACGATTTCCGGGCCCAATCCCTGCTGGCGCATGTGCAGATGGTCCGGGGAGAGCAAGAGGCTGCGGCTGAGATTCTGGAGCAGATGGTCGTGGTCAAGCCGGAACTCCATCTGACTCTCGCCGGCATCCACCAGCAGTTGGGACGTGATGAGACAGCTGAGCAACATGCGAGCCAGGCCCGCGTGCACTTCCAGCATCTGCGCCAGCAGGAGCCGGAGAACGTCTCGCACTTGCTCCGACTGGCCGAGGCCCACGCGCTCTCGCTCCAATTCCGTGAAGCCGAACGTCTGTTGCAGGAACAACTCAGCAAGAAACTGGATGTCGAGGTCACAACTGCCCAGTTGATCACACTGGCTATCCTGGAGATCGACCTCGAAATCAAAAAGGATCGCCCGAACTGGCCGCACGTCGTCTCACTGCTCGAGCGCTCACTGGCAGCGGCCCCGCTCCACTCGATCGTGTTTCCACGAATTGCTGTCGTGGTCGGTCGCTTCCAAGGCGAGAAGGCCGACGAGTTGCGAAACATTCTCGAAGACGCACTGGCCGACGGTCAGGCACCCGCCGTCTGTCACCTCCTGCTGGGGACATCGCTAGGTGAGGCGGACCAATTCGAGGAAGCGATTCAACATTTGGAGGCCGCCCGCAAAGTGTATCCCCAGAGTCCGGTCATCCTGAATAATCTGGCCTACTTCTTGATGGAGACGGACCCCCCTCAACTCGAAGCGGCCCTCGAACACGCGAACCTCGCCGTCAAGCAGGCCCCCCGCTCGCCTGAGATTCTCGAAACACGCGGTCAAATCCTCGCAGCTCTCGGTCGCGACGAAGACGCTCTCCCCGACCTCGAAGCAGCCCTGCGAATGGAGAACGTCCCCTCGGAGGTGCACCAGACGCTCTCCCGTGTTTACACCCGCCTCGGCCACGAAACAATGGCCGAACGTCACCGCCAGCGAGCCGCAAAAATCACAGAGTAGCTGCAAACCTCTGAGAAGCGGCCATTCTCCATTCTCCATTCACTATTCCCTCCCGCAATGCCACAGTTCCGCGTCAACGACCACACGATGCACGTCGTCACCCAAGGCGACGGCCCCCCCCTGCTCTTCGTTCACGGCTTCCCCCTCGATCACACGATGTGGTCCGCCCAGATCGATCACTTCGCGAAGACGCACACCGTCATCGCCCCGGACCTGCGTGGCTTCGGTCAGAGTGAAGTCGTCGACGGACCCGTGACGATGCAGACCTACGCGGACGACCTCGCTGCCCTGCTGGATGCGATGAACATCACCGACCCTGTCCACCTCTGCGGCCTCTCGATGGGCGGCTACATCGCCTGGGCATTCGTCGAGCGGTACCGCGACCGCCTCGCCTCCCTCATCCTCTGCGACACACGTGCAACGGCCGACAACACGGCTGCTCAAAAGACCCGCGAACTCACAGCCCTGCGTGTTCTCAAGGAAGGCTCCGACTTCCTCGCCAGCGACCTCATCGACAAACTGTTCGTCAAACAGACCCGTGAGCAACGACCCGAGATCATCGAGCAGACCAAACAGGTCATCCGCTCAACCGACCCCACCACAATCGCCGCCTCTTCCCGCGCGATGGGTGCCCGCCCCGACGTCTCTGATCGTCTGCCATCCATCGATCTGCCCACACTCATCCTCGTCGGCGAGCACGACGCCATCTCCCCCCCCTCCGAGATGCGCGACATCGCGACCGCGATGCCGCACGCAACCTACGTCGAAATCAAAGCCGCCGGCCACATGTCCCCCCTCGAACGTCCCGAGCCAGTGAACGCTGCGATCGAGCACTTCCTGCTGGAATCCATTCGGTAGCCATCACGCTCCGCGTGATGAGCGGATTGAGTGTACGCATGCGACAAGCGGGAACGAGTGCGAGCGAAACTGTCATCACGGTGGAGCGTGATGACTACTTTGGCTGTGTCCAATTCCCGGACGCCCACGAGGACAACCCGTGGTCCCCAGTCCTCGTTTGGCGAGAAAACAGATTCTCTGTGAAATTCCGTGTAAGGCTTCACCGGTCGGTTCGTATTTGTTATTGAGTGAACGGCAACACGATGTTGTTAGAGGCAGCGGGCATGCTCGCTCGTCTCACACGGGCGACTTGCAGCTGCTCCGCCTTTGACGCGGCATTTCGGCGGAGTCACGTTTGCAAACAAGGCAAGTCGCCCGTCCTGGCCGTGTCGCCTGATGATAAAGTGTCCGTTCCTCGAGTTGGGCCGGCCGGTCCACTTTTTTGAGACAACGAAAACTGAACAGCGGGTAGCAACGGTGGTCTTCAACCGTTGCCGCGCCAGCAGCAGGGCGCATGTCTGAAACCGGACGATGAATGTCGACCGGTCGTCATCGGAGATGCTTCGGAACACGACGCGACACGGGTTGGAACAACCAGTGGTACCCGGTGTAATCGACACCACATTCCTCTGGCATCACGTTCGGCGAACCGGGCGGCGACGCAAGACATTCGATTTAGTTTCCGCCTGATTCGCCGCTCCGGTTCACGGCATTGTTCGTCGTGGTTGGCGTGCAGCGACGCGGCGGAAGCGAGATGACCTCATGCCCGGTTTCACCTTGACGTGTGCGGATATCCGCCGCAATTCGATGGACGTCGTTGTCGAATTCTGCAGCGAGTCGCCGCTTGATTGAGAGAACCTCATCGTTTGGATCAGGAATCATCTTCGGTCGCCTTAAGTTGCTCTGGAGTACAGATCACGGGGGGAATGAAGCCAGCCTCTCGACACGTTCCGGCAATCTGAGCTTGCAAGTGTGGATTGAGAATATGTTTGAAGTTCCAGGTCGCTATGAATTGTACACCGTTTGTGGCCGCAGTGGCGATGTGCAATGCGTCGCGGGGTTCCGTTGGGTGCATCCGTTGAATGGTGGTGGTTCATCGATTCAGGCGATGGCACAAGAATCGCCCAATCATGGGAAAAGGAGCGTTGTGGTCGACCCCAACGGGGTCTCATCTCGCAGCCCAGGGTCGCCAGCGAAGCGGGCGCACCCTGGGATCAGGTGTCCGTCGAGTCATCAACCCCAACGGGGGTGCATCGGAGTTCGAGTCACTGATGGAACCCCGTGGGGGTTCGCCAAGCCACAGGGTCACAGTTCCCCAGGGTGCGCTCACGAGGTGAGCGACCCTGGGCTTTGAGATTTGACCCCGTTGGGGTCGAGTGGAGCAGCGGATTAATAACACCTGAACGCCTCCCCCCCCAATGAGCGGATGCACCCGGTTCCGTTAAAGGTACGGTTTGCGGTCCATCAGCAGTTCGGCAAGGGTCTCAGCTTCGTCGGACGCATCCAGTATCGGAATTCTCTCAAGGACTTCGAGTCTTTCTCATGCGGCTGACGGATCACCGTCGCCGCACTCGTCAAGCGTGAGTTTCGATGTGACGATGCGATAACGGACAGTCGCGGTCGTCCACCAGTCGCGGGTCACGCGTTGTCGTGACGCAACGTCCGGATTGGGATGCATTCGACCTGCGATGTTCCCGACGACAGTGGTTTCGATGTCAACAATGTCCATCTGCGCATCCTGTCACGACGAACGAATAGCCGTAACCGGGCGGCCGCCAAAGACTTTGATTTCAAAAACCGCGTTGTCGGCCGCTCCGGTTCACGGCATGGTTATTTGGGCGCGTCCTCGCGAATCTTTTGGCATGTATTCGACATTGCGGCGACTGCACGAACGAATTCGACAAGAATGCGATCAAATACGGCGCGAAGATCGTTGAAGTATGGTTGTTGCCGCCATGCCTTTACTCGTCGCCGCTTTTCGCGATTGGCATGTGCGAATGTGCCGTAGAGAAATGTTTCAAATATCTCACGATTTGTGGCGGCACCATCGCCGGATGGAAAGCCTATGCTTGGCGATCCGTCAAGATACGTATTGAGTTCGGCCTGTGACGTTGAAAATTGATTCTTCAGCGTATCAGCAACAGACATATTGGCAACGATGCCCGCGACGTTGCGGATGGAGGTTTCATTGTCCTGACAGAAGAAGCGGATCGTGAGCAATAGGGCCTTTACTGACTCGTGTTCAGGACCGGTTCGATCAAAGGCGAGCATCCGGCCGTCGGGGGTTGAAATTGACGTGCCAATTCCGCCATTTGACGCTTGCTTCAGGAAGGACGAGTTGACGAGTTCGTCGGCCGATTCAACGAAGATTTCGAGGGTTTCAAGTTGTTCGTTGAGTGTCATTTAATCGAGCTGCCTGTTGCCAAATAACTCATGATTCTCTTGCAATTTCACATGAGAGTACATCTGGCGGAGAGAGGGGTCAAGTTGTTTGTGCGATGCACTCTGTGACAAGTCCGGGCCTGTGAACTGACGGGGCGTTTCTTGCGCAGCAGGGGGTGGGGAGAGCTGCTGGAAGTGGGGGAAGGATGGCTGTGGACGACAAACAGGAGCCCACAGTCAGTGCGGCCTACTCGTCCTTCGGTGGTCGATCGCCGAAGGCGATGTCGTCCGCACCGTGTTCGTTGCTTCCGCCGTCATCGATCTGGTCGTGTCCAATGCTCCAGAGCAGGAAGCCAGTCTCGGTCAATTGATATCGGATTTCGTTTCCTGAGAACGGATCGATCGGAATGGCGTCCAAGTCCTTGGGCACGAGTGTGTCCAGCGTCTCCGGAAAGCTGCCGATCTCTGCGCGGTGGATGGCGAGGGCGTAGCCGAGGTCGATGAGCTGATTGTGGACCTCTCCACGGTCCTCCGAAAGCGCACCGTTTTTAGTGGCGGGTGTCAAGAAGGCGAGGAGTTGTCCGCTCGTGGCATCCGAGAGGGCTCGCCGTGTGCCGGTGACGAAGCTGACGAGGAGTCTTCCGGCACTTGGACGAGTGAATCTCGATCGTCGGTTGTCGATGGCATTCAACACCCGAGTGCGTTCGAGCCGATCAGGTAACTTGAACGCTGCGGTTGTCTCGTCGAAGGCGTTGTTGAACTGGAACAGCATCGGGTTGGGATCAAACGCCCATTGGAGCAGCTGGGGATGTTCGACCAGATCATCCCCGACACGGCCGGCGGACATCGCAATGAGTGCGTCCAGTGCCAGGAACCGCTCGCCTTGATCAATGACTTCCGCCATCGGTTGAAAGGGCGGCAACGAGTCGAGCTGCTGGCGATAGGCGACCGCTTGTTCTGCTGATAATCGTCCACTGAGGATGATTTGTTCGTCACACCTTGCTGCCATGGCAGAGACTTTATGCGCTACGAACTGGCCAATGGTCGTCGGATGCTCAGAGATCAGTCGCGACAGGCGATGACAGGCAAGTGTGAGTTCGAGAGCACGATCGATGTTCCCCTGCTGGATTACGAACATGGCGTTGGTGACGATCAGTCGTGCGGCGGTGCTCGATTCCTGTATCGTCGGTAAGACTGCCTCAATTAAGCCACGGTCATTGGGGGGAATCATCGGCGAGAAATAGCGTGGCTTGCTCGTCGCAGTGAGCATGGCCTCCAAGTGTTGTTCTTTGGCCTGTATCCACTTGGCGATTTCCGGGAATTTTTCGGGCGACCAGGGGCGAGTGCGAGCGTGCCGCTGCATTTCGATCAATGGGTTGTAATCAATGGGCGTCATATTCCAGCCCGGTCTGTTCTGCGTCATGAACTCCAGGAAGTCGACATAATAATCTCCCTCCACTGGCGGTATGGGGATGCCGAGTTGCTCGAAGTAAGCCTCCCGTGTCCCCTCATTGATGATCCCTGGTCCAAAGGCACGCAGCAGGTCGACGACTGCGTTCTCCTCCGGGGTGACGCCGTCGGCCCACTGTTCGTTGAGGTACGCCGCGTAGTCGGGGGTGCCATCTTCGCGCAAAGGGCTGTCGATGACGGTCGTTTCGGGGCTGATGTGCACTCGGATCGGGATGAGGTCGATCGCGATTCGCAGGACGATCAGCACGGCGATCGCGATGCCGACGAGACGCTTGCCGGTCAGCCAGGAGCGTCGTGGCGGGTCTTCGACAGGATCGAGCGTAGACATGGAGTGTTTCCGAGAACGTGTCAGTGGGGCAGGCAGCATCTTGAAGTACGTCGATTCAGTGTGTGTGGATCAGAGAAAACTTGCAACTTTCTGAGCGGTTGCTCTCTTGTCGTGGACCCGCGATGTGAGGTGAGGGTGAAGCGATTTGATTCTTTGACGCAAAGGCGCAGAGACGCCAAGACGCGCAAAGGAAGGACAACAGAGGTCTCTCCGCCATGCGAACCTTTGCGCGTCTCTGCACCTTGGCGGCTTTGCGTCGAGAACATTTCTGGGCAAACCGCGCGTGGTCAGGACCACGAGACGTTGAGAGGCACCGGTCAAACAACCAGTTTGATGACGAAAGCAGTTCGAGGGTTATCGTCCCGGGGGAGGCACCGGGCGAGGCAGCACGGGGTTGAGGCCTTGTTCGAGCGTCTGGACGAAACCGCTGAGGACATGATTGGCGTTGCCGAGCGGGACGTTGGGGAGCTTCTGGACCACCGGAGCACTCGGTGAACCTGTGATGCGGACACGCATCCAGTCGTCGGTGATTGAGCGGCTGAAACCCTTCACCACCGGCAAGGCCATGAGGGGGTTAGTGGGTTGCACGGCTTTCAACAAGAATTCGAGGTCGATTTGCGGACTAACACCAGGAGCAAACGGGATCGATCCCTGCCCGACCATTTTCAGCACACTGCCAATAAGCTCAATGTGACGGATGTCGCCCGGTGTCTGACGGCGAGGGTCACCGAAGTTGAATCGTCCGTCTTGCACGCTGAAGTCTGCATAGGCGTAGCGAAAGGCTGTCTTGTCGACCGTTCGCATCTGAGGCTGAAATAGCTGGCTCATCATCTGAGTCATGACAGGCGTTTCGCCCAGATGGGTGTCGGTAATCTGCACCCAGCAGTCTTGCCCGCGGAGTGCGCGCGGGCTTGTCCCTTGGCCGCTGAGGTTCATCTGCCCGTAGACGGTGCCGGTGACATTCGTAGACTCGGGATACCACTCTGTCATCCACTGGCTGAGGTTTGCGTTACTGAGATAGACCTGCGCCTGATAAACCGTGCGCTCAGCATCGTTGGGGTCGATGGTTGCCACGGCGTTCACGTTGACCGTGCCATCGTAGAGCTTCGCAGTCACTTGTTCGTTCAATGGAACGTTCGGCTTGGATAGGCCTGGGGGGGCTGCGCGGAGCACATCTGCAGAGCCGGCGATGATCCGAGTGCCGTCGACACGAAACGGCCCCCGCAGATTGGTGCACGTCATGTCGAGGGCGCGGGCTTGGTCGAAGTCGACTGAGCCGTCAGCGGTGACTTCAGTGCCGTTCCAAACGACGTTGGCCTCTACACGCCCGGTGACGTCCGTCAGGTCGAGTCCTGCGAAGAGCTGATCCTTGACGAGGTCGACCTGCAGTTGTGCGTGCGAGGTGAGCAGATCAGTGGTGCCTGGTTGTGGGAAGCTTTTGATCTCCAATCCCATCTGCAGATCGAGCGGACCACGCGGATCGATCGACTCGACAACGGCAGCGACCTCGGGTTGAAGTGCGGCTCGGTACTCCGGTCCGGGGTCGAGGCTCGTGATGCGAACGTCGGGCAGTCGCAATCGCCAGCGGTGTTGCTGATTGGTCGGCATTTCGAACAATGCCAAAGCCCCCTCGTTTCTGCCTTCGACGACAGCATGAGTCTGGTTGTGATACCCTTCAGCGTAGTACAGGTCGACACGTCCGTTTTTCCAGCTGAGGTCGGCCGTCACGCGATCCCAGCGGTACGGAAAGCTGGCCAACGTGATAGTCCCCTGCTGGAGTTGAACCGATGGCAGCACGATGCGAGGCGAGGAACCCGGAACCCATGTGACATCGAGTCCCTGGACATCAACGATCCCCGACGAAGGGTTAATCTCGGTCCAGGCATTTTTCAGCACCGGGCTCGCGGTAACGGTCGCATGCCTCAGATCCTGATCAACGGGGACGTCTTGTCCATTCACGAGCAGCCAGAGCCGTCCCGGTTTGGGGGTGATGTCAAATCCCCCCTTCCCCTGCAGCTCTGCTGAGCCATGACGTCCTTTGAGATCGGTGAACTCCCAGGAGAGTTTCTCCCAGGGATTGTGATACACACGGCCGGACAAGTTTGTGATGGCATAGGGGAATCTGTCATAGTTGAGAGACCCGTCTTTCACATTCGCATCCAGTCTCATCACGAATTTCTGATCGGGTCCACCGGGTCGCGCCAACTGGAGCCTGAAGTCAGCTCGCCCCGCGAGATGGAGTGATTCGAGGGCACGACGCACCGCCTGATGTTTCTCGGCGACAAGGGCATCGGTGAAGCGGCGATCGATCGGGAAGTCGTTGACGAACACATGCAGAATCGTTTCCGCATCGGGGCCGAGATTGTTGACTTCGCCTTTGAGTTCAACAGGACGCCCTGCTGCACTGCCGGCGAGTTCGAGGATGAGTTTGTCTTCCTGCTGTTTCACCGAACCATGAATCTTGGTCAACGGGTAGGGATACAAGGCGTACTGAATCTGACAGTCGTGAGCGAGGAACTTATCCAACTGGAGTGGTTTAGCCGCCCGACTGTCGTAGCGAGCTTTGACTGTGAACAGCCCCGAAGGGTTGATGAGATCGAACATCTTTTGTCCGTGAGGGGGCAGCACGCTGCGAATTTCTTCATCGAGCCACAGGTTTGTGGCTTCGACATCGAAGACCGTCACCGTCTTGTCATTCTGCTTGCGGACTTCGCCGGCGAGAAAGAGTTTGCTGTCTCCATTCGCAGCCGAGAGCTTGTCGACGATGACCCGGTCGTTCTCGATCAGCAGTTCGCCCTTCAGCCCTGAGAGTGGGACCGGAGAGAGCGGTTCCGTGACTTGACCGTCCATGATCTTGGCGAGCACACGATACTGGGGGGTCGTTTGCTTGCCGTCGCTGCGGAGGGCGAAGTCGATGCCGATGTTGGCGATGAGTCCGAGATCGGGCAGTGACAACTGTGATGGTGTGTCAGCGATGGTTTGTGTTTGCGAGACCGGCTGGAACATGCCGTTCGGGTCAACCCGTGGCGATGTGGATGATGCGCCAGGTGTGATCGTCATCCCCTGCTGTGAGAGTTCAGCGACCTGACGTTTGACCGCAGGCGACAGGGCGGCGGCTTTCTCCAGGAGGCGGGGCGACATGTCGAGACCGTCGGCTTTGCCTGCCAGCTCCCACGCACCGGTTTTGAGGTTCACTTTCCCCTCAAAGGCGAGGCGACCCGCTCCTTCGATTTGCGTGGCTCCCTGAATTAAATAACGATGTTGTCCCGAAGGCAGGAGAGCGAGTGCGACGTCGCGACTGACGATCTCCGTCTCGGGCAGACCGACGCCAGCCTCGACTCGAACAACGAATGTACCACCCTCGACTTCAATCTCTGGTGTCTGGTCGGAAGGAGTGGGTCGCCCGAGCTTCTGCCAGTTCCAACTGCCGTCTTCGTGCCGAATGAGCGTCACCGTGGGGTTCGACACCCGCAGACTGCGGACGAGCACCTTGTGCTGTTTCAATAATAAGTCAGGATCAATTTTGATAAAGCACTCCGGGATGTGCAGGACTGCGGTGTCTTCCCCCCTGGGCTTGATCGAGATGTCCGTCAGTCGCACCTGCCCCTGCAAGTTGACGATGTGTGCGTCTTTGATGCCAACGTCCCAATCGGGAGCCTTCTTGGCGACCTCCGACCGGAGGCCGTCCAGCAGCATCTGGTCCTTCTGCTCCCACGCCTGTTGCGCAAAGTACCCGCCTGCTCCTGCAATCAGCAGGAGCAAAATGATGGTCCATTGGATGACCTTGCGAATTTGCATGAGAGGGAATAGTTGTCAGTTGTCAGTTGTCAGTTGTTGTTTGCCTCGAAGTGACTGCCAACCGACAGCCGTCATCACCAACAGAGGATACTCCGCCGGCAGTCGATACCTCAGTGAGCTGACGAACAACATGTGCAGCCCCGCGAAGTACAGCAGTGGGCCGATCGTCAGTCCCCATGCCCAGAAGTTGGCTCGTGTGACCCACCAGCCGCGCAGGGCGAGGAGAGACATGGGAATGGTGAACACCGCGATGATGAGGGCCGGCTTCCATCCACCAAACTGCTTCGCATTGGGCCACGGTTTGAAGTATCTCCATAACTTGATCGCAGCCAACTCGATCGTACGGCCCGGATTCGTTCTGGCAAATGCCCACGCCTGCTGTGAGTAGTGTCGGTTC
This sequence comes from Planctomycetaceae bacterium, assembly GCA_029259815.1. Lineage (GTDB taxonomy): Bacteria > Planctomycetota > Planctomycetia > Planctomycetales > Planctomycetaceae > JAHBXU01. The sequence goes on from JAJDEJ010000026.1 coordinate 10,992, forward strand.
ACCTCATACTCGGACATGCCCTGCCCTGACAAATTATCCTCGTCATAGAAATCCATGTCGCTTTCGCCTGTCGCCTGTGGACTCAACCCGTCATAGAGGCTTGGTCCCATCCATAGCGTTGTGAGTACGAAGTGTCCGGTGACACGTTCGTTCCGCATCCCCCAGGGGATGAGCAGAGAGACCGCACCGACAATCACACAGACCGCACCGACGAGCGCGCGACTCTTCTCGGGAGAGAGCATCACATAGGCACCGCCGAACAGCGGGGCTGACAGTAGCCAACTCGGTCGCACATAACAGGTGGTGCCGATGAGCACTCCGACGATCATCCCCATGACGGCCATTGACCCTGGTACGCGAGCTCCCGTGTCCGACGCTGTGGCTTTGGTCTTGGAGACCATCCAGGCCATCCCGATCAGACTCATCAGCAGACACATCCCGAAGGTCGTCTCACTCAGCACGAGCGGGGAGAATCCCACGAGAGTAGGTGACACCGCCGAAAGTGCAGCCGCCGTCAGGCCGATACGGTCGCTGAACAACATGCGTCCCAGCACGAACACGAGTCCGCATGCGACCGTGCCGACACAAGCTAAGAGTATTCGGGCCGGCAAGTAGGCATTATCGAAGAGCCGGATGGGCACCGCCAGCAGCGCCGGAAAACCGGGCATTCGCAATACGTATCGTGGAGGTTGATAGATCGCAAACTCGCGCCCCTCAGCGATGTCTTCGGCCAAATGCCAGTAGCCGTTGGCGTCCCCCTCGATGAGAAACGTCTGATTAGGCCGCCCGTCCAGCCATCGCTGCAGACCGATCGCCCCCCCGACGCGAATCGCCAGCGCGAGGGTGAGAATCAGCCACAACAGTTTTCGGGAATTCGGGGACGGCATCGGTCGACGTCGACAATCGGCCCGCTTCATGCGAGCATAACAGGTTGAAACGCACCTTCATGGCGCAAACTCACCCTGTGTCGGGCCTACGTCCCCCGCCTGCCCGACAACAAGGGGCGGAATCCTACGCCGATCACCCGCAAAGGGTCAACGGCGAGTCTGTTGCCCAACTTCGCTTGTCGCCCCAAGGTAATGGTCCTATTCCGCACTTGTCAGCCGTTCGACGAGTTTGACCGCTTCGTCGCGGTTGCTGATCTGCTCGTTCAACTGAGCATCACGGACGGCGGTCAGAATTGTTTTGAACTGTGGACCGGGCGAGAGGCCCAATTCCTGCAAGTCGGAGCCATCTAACAGGTCCGGTGGGTTGAGCACCTCTGTGGGAGTGTTTGCGAGGGAGTCGGCGGCGAAGTCGAGGCCGGCGACGTCTCGCTGCTCCGCAAGGGCCGTTCGGCGGGCCAGCGTGAGCAGGTCAGTCACATGTTCATGGACCAACAGACGCTTGAGCCGTGAGAGCGAAAGCGAAGGAGCATCGTCCAAGTCATGGAGATGAGCAACGAGCCAGGTGATGTGGTCTGTCTCGTCATTCGACAGTTTCAGTCGTCGACAGATGGCCCGCACCGTTCCTGTGTGATCGCGTTGCCGCTTCGATTGAGCCTGCGGTGAGGGGACACTCATGAGCAAAGCCGCCATCGCCAATTCGAAGCCGGGTGACTCCAGGTTGCCAAGCACGTGCAATGTGTGCCACCAGTGGGATGCGGGCTCGTCAAGCAGGGGAGCCAATTCCGGCAGGATGATCTCCAGGAGGCCGAGGTCGTGGCACAGACGCATGGCTCGTTCACGGTGCTGGTCGACAAGCATGCGTTCGAGTTCTTGGGCGATGCGTTCCCAACTGACGACGAGGATCTCGTTTGCCATCTTACGAACGGCGTTCGCAGTCTCATCGTCGAGTTGGAAGTCGAGCGTCGCTGCAAAACGGACAGCACGCAGCATCCGCAGTTTGTCTTCGGTCATGCGGTCGCGTGGATTGCCGATCGCCCGGACGATCCCCTGCCCCAGATCCTGTTCTCCGCCGACAAAGTCGTGCAGCGTGTCGGTGAGCGGGTCGAAGAACATGCCGTTGATGGTGAAGTCGCGCCGAGCCGCGTCCTCCTCGGGCGTGCAGAAGTCGACCGAATCTGGACGTCGCCCGTCAGTGTACTCCCCCTCCGAGCGGAACGTCGCCACCTCAACCTGACCGGCGGCTTTGTTTGGACCGAGGACAATGATCACGCCGAAGCTCTCGCCGACTGCAAGTGTCTTCCGTTTGCCGAATAGCTCTCGAACCTCCTGCGGCGTCGCACTGGTGGCAACATCATAATCCTTCGGTATCCGTCCCATCATGAAGTCGCGGACACATCCTCCAGCCCATAACGAGACGAAGCCAGCATCCGACAGTCGCCGGACGACATCGGTCGCGAATTCACGGTGAGATGAGTGGCCTTGATTGAGCACGTACGAGCCTATAACGACGGGGACGAGAGATCATCCGGGGTGAGATCCCGTTGTGCGTAATGCCATACTCGAAGCACGAACACAGTCTCCTCGCGGATTTCAAAGATGATTCGATGTATCGGTCGTCGTCCGCTCCCGAAGTGAACCTCACGCACGACTTCGGAGAGTTGCTCGAATTCTCTCGCGAGCGGATGACGATGCGGATCGATACTCAACCCATCGATCGTCAGGGCAAAACCATTCGCCCACTTTTGTGCCACTGCGGCTTCGCCTGATGTCTGGCGGTACCAGTCGGTGATTTCCCGGACGTCTCTCTCTGCGGTTGGTGTGATCTCAACCCTGTAGATCATGAGGCCGGAACCTGTGGAGGTCGACTCAATTCTGATCGGAGTTCCGCCATGAATTCTTCGAAGGGTCGTGTCCTGCCCGCGTTGACATCGGCAAGGCCTTCCTTGATTGCCTCCACTGCTGCTTCCTGCTCCTTCCGAAAGGCTTTCAAACAGTCATCCAGACTGTCCAACTCACGGTTCTCCACCATCCAACTGGCGTAGTGGTAGAAGTGATCGACTTCCGACTGACGGAGCGGCATGACAATCTCCAAGGGGAAAAACGATGGTAGCGATAAGTCACAACCCCAGCACATCGGCCATTGTATACAGTCCTGGACCCTGCTTCACGAGGTATTTGGCGGCGGCGAGGGCTCCGTAGGCGTAGCTGTCGCGGGTGTGGCCGCGGACGGAGACCTCAAGTGTCTCGCCCAACATGCCGAATACGATTTGGTGCTCGCCGACGTTGTCGCCCGTGCGGAGGGCGTGATAGCCGATCTCCGTCTGCGGTCGCCTGCCTGTATGACCCTCGCGGCCGTGTCTTTGTTCGGTCTGTCCCATTTCGTCGATCACGATTTCGCCAAACTTCAGAGCCGTGCCGCTGGGGGCGTCTTCCTTATAGCGGTGATGCCGTTCGATGATCTCGACGTCGACACCGTCCGGCAGATCCTTCAGGGCATGAGCCGCGTCTCGCACCAGTTTCATGGCGATGTTCACAGCGAGACTCATGCTGGGGGCGATGATCATGGGCGTCATTTGTGACGCCTCACGCACAGCGAACCTCTGCGCCTTCGTCAATCCTGTGGTCGCTGCAACGAGAGGGATCTGTCTTTCGCCGCACACATTTGCGATCGACGTCAGGCCTTCGGGAAGAGAAAAGTCGATCACTACGTCCGGTCGTGGGCCGAGTTCTGAGGTGATCGAAACATCAATGTTTCCGATGCCGCAGACTTCGCCCGCGTCACGACCCAGATTTGGTGAGCCGGGAGCTTCAAGGGCTGCAATGACGGACAGGTCAGGATCAGCGTGAGACAAGGCGACAATGCGTTGCCCCATCCGCCCGGCGGCGCCGTTAACTGCGAGAGTGATCGTGTCAGACATGATGTGTGTCGTGATGTGTGGATGTGACGTGATGACAGGCCATCATAGGCGGACGACCGTTTAGCCGCGACCATCGGGAGCGCTCCCCAGTCGGGTCGCGGCTAAACGGTCGATCGCCCATTGTGCGGCGTCGCGAATGAGTGGTTCGTCATCGTTCATCACGGCACGCAGGGCATCGAGGTGCGTCGCATCGCCCGTGTTACCGAGGACGATGCACGCGTTGCGTAACAGGCCACCGCGGCCGGGACGTGCAAGGGGAGTGTCAGCGAATCGTGCTTTGAAGGCGGTGTCATCCAGCGATAACAGGGCAGCGGCGTCAGCAGGATTGAGGTCCGATTGCGGGTGAAAGGCTGGTTCGGTCGAGGCAGGTGCCTTGCGATTCCAAGGGCAGACGTCCTGACAGACGTCACAGCCGAACAGCCACTCCCCCACCCCCTCGCGGTGCTCTTCGGGGATCGGTTCGTCGCGCAGTTCGATCGTGAAGTACGAGATGCACTTAGTCGCGTCGAGGACGTATGGCTCGGGGAACGCGTCGGTCGGACACGCGTCGAGACACGCTGTGCAGGTGCCACAGTGCGATGTGTCGTGCGGCTCGTCGGGAGTGAGTTCGACGTCTGTGAGGAGGGCAGCGAGGAACATCCAACTCCCCTGCCATTTGTTGATCAACATCGTGTTCTTGCCGAACCAGCCCAGCCCGGCGAGTCGGGCGAAGTCCCGTTCCAGGAGTGGTGCTGTGTCGACAATGCCTCGCGTGCGGCAACCGGGCGACTCCTCGTGCAGCACATTCGCCAATTGACGCAGTCGTTCACGGATCACATCGTGATAGTCGCTCGTGCCCCAGGCATAACGGGAGACACGAGCCTGTCCGGCCTCCAATTCATCGGGAGGATCAGCTGTGCGGTAGTTCATCCCCAGCATGATCACACTGCAGACCGACTCGAGCACGTGATGGGGATGTTCGTATGTGTCACGTCGCCGCTCCATGTACGACATCTCCCCTGCAAAGCCATTTTTGAGCCAGTCTTGCAGATGGTCGAACCCGTCCGGTCGCACTGCAGGAGCGATGCCGACAAGATCGAACCCCAGGCGTTCAGCGGTGTTGTGTACGGAACGAGTCAGGCGCTCCGAGGAATCAGCAGGTTCATGATTCATGATCGTACGGCAGAATCTGCTGTTGACGCATCCGGCAGAATTTGCAGAATGTCCCCCTTCTCCTCAAGGATCTTTTCATCCCATCACTCGTCAGCCCGACTCCAGGGCGACTCAACTTCACTTCCCGCGACCTCCTCCCGCATGGCTGGTCTTTCGTGACCGGTCTCCCATCCCAGACCATGTCAGTCGATCGCTGCACTTTAGTGCAGCGCTTGCGGTGCATCACTGCATGGACGATTGTATCCGACGACAGGCTCTCCCGTGAACACATCACTCATCTGTCTGCTGGTGACTGCCGCGGCGACCCCGCCGGCTGTACCGAATCAGACCGTCTATCGCCCCTCCCAAGACTTCGTGTCCTCGATCAGCCAAGATGACGTGCCACCAGTTGTGGTGCGTGCTCAGGGCTCACCATTCTACGGGTCTGGAACCCCGCCGACTTATTCTCCCGGCGCGGGAACGACCGCTCCGATCCAGCCCTATCAAGGCAATACTGCTCAGGGAGCGGTCAGCCCTTATGGTACGACACTGCCTCCGACGTATCAGCCGGTTCAACCCTTCGGTGCTCCTGGAGTTACGTCCGACCCATGGGTTGGTGGCGTTCCAATCCCGAATGGGAACCCTTACGCCAACTCGGCTTCGGGGCTGTACGGCTTTGGGGTCAATGGCGTCCAGCCATACCAGTTTGGATGGTCGGGACGCTACGACTTCGGAGTCTTGGAGAACGCCGGGACCACAGGTCCCGGCGGCACCGGATTCGGCGGCTGGGGTATCACTGAAGTGAATGCAGAAAAAGAACTCGTCACTCCGATTTGGAATAACTACATATTCTCCTTTGCTCCGCAGTTCAACTATCGATCGTGGCAAGGCCCCACCCTCCCGACATTCGGTGTCCACGGGAGCATGTATCGCCTCGGGCTTGGCTTGAAGCTTGCGACGCCTGATTATGGAGGATGGAACGCGGAAATCGGATTCAACCCCGGCTACGCGACCGACTTCTACAACACCGATTTCGGTGATGCGATGCAATACGACGGCCATGCCGTCTTGTTCTGGAGGATGAACCCGACTTGGATGTGGGCGTTTGGTGCAGCTTACTGGGATCGCGTTGACGATCTCATCCTGCCCTACGCCGGTGCGGTCTGGACTCCCAATGATACTTGGGAATTTCGGATGATCTTTCCGGAGTCCCGCATCAGCATGTTCTTAGGCACACCCTTTGGTACCCCCACATGGATGTATGTGCGAGGCGAATATCATGTGGAGTCCTACGCAATAGAAACACAGGCTGCAGCTCCAGCAAACATTCAAATCCAAACGGAAGACTGGCGAGTTCTCGTCGGCCTGCGGAAGGAACAAGGAGCTTTTTCCACATTTGCTGAGATCGGTTGGGTCTTCGAGCGAGACTTCAAATTCAATGTGCCACCTCCAGCCGGGCCGAAGGGACAAATGCACTCGGGCCTCATTGGTCGGGTCGGCCTTCGGTACTGACTCTCCCCCCCGCATTCGGTACCCTGCCCAAGTCGTTGTCATCGTGTCGGCGACGAACTCACCAGGGTGAATGCAGGAGAGTCGAATGTCTGAGGTTGTTGCGATTGTGCTGGCTGCCGGGAAAAGCAAGCGAATGCAGTCCGAGACACCCAAGGTCCTCCACGAGGCGTGCGGGCGGTCGATGATCGAGTACGTCCTCGACGCCGCTCGTGAAGCCGGTGCGAAGCGGACCATCGTGGTCGTCGGTCACAAAGCGGACGTGGTCGAGGCCGCTCTGAGCCATCACGACGACGTGAGTTTTGCACTGCAAGCCGAACAGAATGGTACCGGACACGCTGTGATGAAGTGCCGCGACGATCTCGCCGCGCACGATGGCCCGGTCCTCGTGTTGACCGGCGACACTCCCCTGCTCCACGGCTCCTCTCTCAAGGCTCTGCTGGACGAACAACAGCAGCATGATGCTGCCTGCGTCGTTGGCACCGCAGAGACCGACCAGAACGAAGGACTCGGTCGCATCGTACGCGACGCCGATGGCAACTTCCTCCGCATCACCGAGCACAAGGACTGCACGCCGGACGAACTCCACATCACCGAGATCAACACGGGCTGCTTCGCCTACGACTGCAAAGCCCTGTTCGAGGCCCTCGACAAGGTCCGCACCGACAACACTCAGGGCGAGTACTACCTCACCGACTGCGCCGAGATCCTCCGCAAGGACGGTAAGACAGTCCTTGCAGCCCGCGAGCTCGATATCACTGAAGCGATGGGTGTCAACACGCAGGAGCAACTCGCAGAGGTCGAACGCGTGATGCAGGACCGTTCCTAAACCCGGTTAGCCGCGACCCAACGGGGAGCGCGCCGGGGCTTACTCCAGCATGGATCGCAGTTTCTGGTCAATGAACGAGACCGCCTGTGGGTCCGCCCCGCCGCCCGCTGCGTGACCGGCTGTCGACTCGATCACGACCAGTTCACCATGCTGTAGGAACTTCGCTTCGTACTCCGCATCGGCGACGGGAAAGTAGAGATCACTACGACACGGCATCAAGAGTACGCGGGCCTTGATCGACCGCAGAGCCGCCTCGACGTCGCCATTGAAGCTAGGCGTATCGCCGATGTCGTGACGTTTCCACGTCTCGGCTTGGGACAGGACGTTGTTCGCATCCATCCCCAGCGCAGGTGCTTCAAGCGAACGCAGGAACTGATCGACCTGTTGATCGCTCATGCGGTCGAGCATGTCACGCGGGAACGTCGTTGGCGACCGGGACCACGCCGCGTAGTGCATCGCAAACGCCCGCAGACCCCGCACGGGCGGCTGTGTGTAACGACCGTTGTTCCACGCACTGTCCGCCTTGAGAGCCGCAATCGAGCCTTCGAGCCGGATGACGCCGAACGGATACTGCTTCGCGTTGCCGCAAATGGCGACGATCGAATCCATCGCATCCGGATAGCTGACGGCCCACTGATACGCCTGTTGCGCCCCCATCGACGACCCCACGACCGCCTTCAGCCGTGTGATGTCCAACTTCTCGGTGACCAACTGATGCGTCGCCCGCACATTGTCCCGAATCGTCACCCGTGGAAAGTCCGGACCCGCATGCGGAGCCGGCGTGTTACTGGGCGAAGACGACTGCCCATTCCCAAACATGCCCGTCAGAATCAGGAAGTGTTTGTTGGGGTCCAACGTTCGCCCTGGTCCGATGAACGCATCATACGCATGCAAGTCCGCCGCATACGGCGAAGGCAACAACACCGCATTGTCCTTCGCCGCATTCAACCGCCCCCGCGTCGCGTAAGTCACCACAGCGGACGGCAACGTCTGCCCGTTCTCGAAGGTGAAGTCCTTGATCGTAAATCGACTGACATCAGCCGCTGGGAGCTGTCCAATCGCAGTCTGGGCTGTTGCCAAGAGCACGACTGAAACAACAGCAGATGTGATCTTCATGAGATCGCTTTCCTATTGTTGTCGGAGACTACGGGTTGCCTCACGGGGGGCCGTGAATTCAGTAGCCATCACGCTCCGCGTGATGAGCGGATGAAGTGACAGCTTGCGACAAGTCGGGACGCGTGCGAGCGTCACTGTCATCACGACGGAGCGTGATGACTACTTTTGTTGTGTCGAACTCCCGGACACTTTTTGTCACAACCCATGTCGCGTGGCGACAGGAGGCATTTCAACCAACGTCCCATCTCCGCACAAGGGCGTCTCGGGGGATACTTCCCAACGCCGACGCGGCACCGTTTGAGACAGTCCGACCCGCTTGTTCGAGATTCCGATGCGCGATAGGCTGAAACCTCCTATCACGCACGAAATCACATGACATGTAAGCAACTGACTGTGACCACAGCATTTACCACCATCGAACGATCGCGTGATAGGCGGACAAACTTGCCAGCTACAGGTGATAGACTGATCATTCTATAAACAAGTACTCTGCGATAGACTAAAACGATGGATTCCATCTACATCGAAACGTCGATCGTAAGCCATGCAACTGCGTGGCCAAGCGCCGATCCAAAGATCGCCATGCTTCAGCAACAGGCTCGCGATTGGTGGGAAAACGAGCGATCTAAATTCCGCGTCGTGACCTCGCAACTCGTTTTGGACGAAGCCGCATTGGGGGATCCAACTGCCGCCGCCGCACGACTCAAGTTGCTGGCCGGTCTTGATTTAATTCCTGCTGATTCGCGAATCGAAACCATCGCGGATGAATTGATTGCCCGCCACTTGATGCCTGAAAAAGCACGGCTGGATGCGTTTCATGTGGCCACGGCAGCAGTTGGAGGAGTACAATATTTGTTGACGCAAAACTGTAGACATATCGCGAACGGCCATACGTTACCGCGTGTTTACAAAACTTTGGACGAACTTGGATTCCCTGATCTGTTGATCTATACGCCAGCAGTGTTTCTGGAGGATGATGACGATGACACGTAATCCGATACTCGACGAACTATATGCTGCTCGCGAAAAACTGCTGGCTGATGCCGGTGGCGATGCGCACAAATACCTCGAAGGCGTTCGAGAACGTGAACGATTATCTGGCCGCCTTCTGTCTGCAGAAGAGCAGAGAACAATCCGATGCACCGGAGCGGCGAAGATCGTCGAATTGCCAGTTGAAAGTCTCTCGTCGCCGCCCGGTGATCGATAACGTTATGCAAGCGCGGGTGACCCAGATTGCCGGCAAGCCGGAACGACGAAGTCGTCAGGAGGTGGTAGGTTGGATGACTGTCTCGCTCATGACCTCGCACGGCTGAGCCGCCCTGGTTGACATGGAAACATGGTCACCCGCGTTATTGGGCTACGTGAGTTCCAACGATCGTTCGCGGTAATTGATCAGCAAGCAGCGTTCGTCGAGCAGGGCAGTGCCGAGCAAGGGAAACTCGCCATCGTTCGCGACCACTTGAACAGGGATCATCTTGTCGAACCAGTCCATGTAGGCCACAAATGTTTCGAGGGTGACTTTGGTTCCGTCAGCGAGGATCGCTTCTGTCTCCACCAGCGTTTCCAGCCCCAGCTCTTCGATCAACGCTGTCGAGAATACGAAATGTCCATCGAATGCCGTATCAATCCATGCTTCAATGGACGTTGCCTCCCCACTCAGCCTCGATTGCACAGCGACCGTCAACAGCGCTCGCATGTTCTCGTCGACGCGACCTTTCACTTTGTGGCCGCCCCAAGATGAACAGCCGCTTCATAGCCGATGCGGATCACGAACGACTTTCTTGATGGATACCGCTCTTTGGCTGCCAGCGCGGCATCAATGAACGTGGTCGCCACAAACGAATCTCGCGACTGAGGTTCAATGGCAACAAATTCACCGAAATGTTCCGCTTCCAACTGCTCACGATAATCCGCTGCATAGACGGACTTTGCTTGTTCTGCGACTGACATTCGACGTTCCTCCAAATCACCCTCCAAAGTGTACCGTCAGGGGAAGTGTCGGGCGAGGTCAATCGTCTCCGAAGAACGGAAACAGGCACCGCAACTCTTCCTTCGTCGGCTGATGGCCGTACTCGCAGATCTCGAAGACTTCTGCGTGCTTGATCTCCTTGCCACGGTCTTCGCCGTACCATTCGATGACGGTGTCGCGGTACTTGTCGGTGATCATTTGGTGTCGCTGTGACCACTTCTCGGCGAGGGCCTGTTTGCGGGCGACCGGGTCGCCAGCGTGACGTTCTCGCATAACTTCTTCTGAGCCGGATGCGCCGCCTTCGTAGACTTGGGATTCGAGGGCGTCGATGGCATGCACTTTCTTGTCGAGGACGTCGTCGATTGAGACGGCGATGTCGGGTTGGAAGGCGTATGGCTTGGTGAAGCGGTCGTAGAAGTACATGAAGACCGTGTCGTGTTCGATGTGCGGCGTGTCGGGGACATAGAACGGGACCGTCACCATGAAGGCGGCGTCACGGACGAGCAAGCCGCAGTTGCGATGGTCGGGGTGATAGTCGTTGGGGCGGTGCGAGAAGACGAGGTCGGCGTCCCATGCGCGGATGAGGCGGGCGATCGTTTTGCGGTTGGCGAGCGTGGGCATGATCTCGCCGTCGTGGATATCAAGGACTTCGACCTCGATGCCCAGTCGCCTGGCCGCCTCCTGCACTTCTGCCGTGCGGCGACGTGCGAGGGGAGCACCGGCCATGTTCCAGTGACCAATGTCGCCGTTGGTGACCGAGACGAACTTCACCTTGTGGCCCTGCTCGACCCACTTGGCGGCACAGCCGCCGAGTTGGAACTCGACGTCATCCGGGTGTGCTCCGAAAGCGATGATCCGGAGCGGCTTCGATTCTACTGCGTCTTCAGCCATGCTGGACCGACACAACGTGGCGATCAGCGAGAGTGTTGTGAACAAGAGGAGGCGGCGTACTTGTCGAAGGAACATCTGCGGAGGCTCTCTGGTTAGGCGGGTGATTGACAGGACGAGGCGACTGTGGGTCATTCTTGATTGATCATCAGGCCAGTGCCAGTCATCGTGACAGACGACGTTCCAAACGGCAGTGCGGCTCGATCATTCAGGCCACTCCGTATCTCAACGTCATCGAATCCGACCGCGTTTCGGGGCGACCTGGATTGACGGGTCATCAATCAGGTTGAGGGAAGATGTGTCATCACAATGGATGCCCTGTGGCGATTTTGATAACACACCAGGCGGGCCTCTAGTCGGCCTGTCAACATGTTAACCCTTGCTGCTGTGGAACTTACGAAAATGATCATCAATTGGCATGAATGGTGCGATCTCTCATAAGCAGATCGGCAGTTTTTGCCGGTCACAATCACGAAGTATTTAATGGGGAGAAAACCATGAAACGTCTCGCAATCGCATGTGTCGCTGTTTTGGGCATGATGGTCGTCGGGTCGACCGCTGCGGAAGCGGGCGGCATCAGCATCCGCTTCGGGAGTAACGCTGGCTACGGCTACAATAACGGGTACGGCTACAACCGTGGATACAGCCAGAACTACTATGGTGGCTATGGCGGATACGGCTACAACCGCAGCCCTCGCGTCTACCACGACACGAGCCATTACGACTACCACCCAGGTCAGGTCGTCCGTCATCGCAATCACTTGCATTCACAGCCCGGTCATTACGATTTCCACCGAAGCGGTCACGTGGACACGCTTTACAACAGAAATGTGCATCACGGCGGACATTGATCGACCTCTGAGATTTGAATGAGTCCAAGCTCCTGCCCGACGCTACAGCGTCGGGCAGGAGTTTTTTCGTTGAGGAGGCTGTGGCAGGGGCCACCGAATCTGGACGGGTCTCCGCGTCAGCCAGCCAACTCACAGAGCGAGTGTTGTCAAAATGAACGCGTTGTAGCGGTCTTGACGACACGTTTCTTCAACTCTGAATTGGCTCGATATTGACATAACTCATTACTGAAAGGTTTCTTAAAAAAATCTCGGAAGATTGGCATCGACCATGCGTTACCCCAGTCCAGACAAACGGCAATTCCTGCCGGTCACGAACACAAACAACCAAGACGGGGTTAGAACAATGAGAAATTTCGCAATTGCATGTGTCGCAGTCATGGGTTTGATGGTCGCCAGCTCAGCCGTGTCAGAAGCCGGTCATGGCTACTACGGCGGACATGGCTACGGCGGACATGGTGTCTACGGGGGATACGGCTACACGCCGCACGTCTACCATAACACCAGCCACTGGGACTACCACCCAGGTCAGTTTGTCCGTCACCGTAACCACTACCACTACCAGCCCGGTCACTACGACTTCCATCAGACCGGTCACTACGACACCTTCCACAACGGTCACATCCATCACGGACATTGATCGCAGGTGAGGATCAAGAGTGAGATTGAAGGAGCACAGGCTCCTGCCTGACGCAACCGGGGCAACCTCGCGGCGTCAGTCAGGAGCCTTCTGCGTTGACTCGCTGCAGATGAGGCTTTTGCCTGCTGGTGATGTGTTGATTATGCGGCGACGGGTATGCAGCGACGGGGTCAGGCACCATTTCCCCCTCTCTCAGAATTTCTGAGCATCTCGTTCGGCTCACACCGTTAGTGA
>JAJDEJ010000251.1 GCA_029259815.1 Planctomycetaceae bacterium
ACCCCTTGACCTGCGGCGGGTCGTGCGGCACTCTGTCGGGCTGAGGGGTGACGGGCGTGCCGTGCCCTCCTCGACTTCTCTGGTGTTCAAGCGATGTACGATCATCTGACGCTCATTGGCGGTCGCGCCCATCCGCAGTTGGCGTCCGACATCGCGAGATACCTCAACATTCCGTTGGCCGCGCTGGAAGTCGTCGACTTTCCGGATGGAGAGATCAGCGTCAAATTGAATCAGAACATTCGCGGTCGCGACGTGTTCCTCATTCAGCCAACCGGTCCGCCGGTGAATGAGAATCTGGTCGAACTGTTGATTCTGATCGACACGTGTAAGCGGGCCAGCGCGGAGCGCATTACGGTCGTCCTGCCCTACTTTGGGTATGCGCGACAGGACCGCAAGGATTCCGGCCGCGTGCCCATCACATCCAAGCTCGTGGCGAATCTCATCACGAAGGCGGGAGCCGATCGTGTGATGGCGATGGACTTGCATGCGGCACAGATTCAAGGATTCTTCGATATCCCCGTCGATCACTTGTTCGCCGCTCCGATTCTCGATGAGTACTTCACCTCGTTGGGCATCCCGGATGATGAACTGGTCATCATTTCGCCGGACGAAGGCAGCATCAAACGGGTCTTGCAGCACGTGGCACACTTGGGCGGATCACTGGCGATCGTGGATAAGCGACGGTCGAGTGCTTTGGATACCAAACAAGCCAATCTCATCGGCGGACCGATTGAGGGGAAGACGGCCCTGATCTTTGACGACATGATCAGCACGGGAGGGTCAATCGTCGGCTCGGTCCATATCGCCAAACAGCACGGGGCGAAAAAGGTGTACGTGAGTGCTTCGCACGGTGTCTTCTGCGGACCGGCCGCCGAGCGACTGGGTGAAGCCCCGATTGAAGAGATCGTGATTACCGATTCGCTTCCGATCTCTCCTGAGATGCGACTGAAGAATATGCGGACGATCAGCATCGCCCCCCTGTTGGGTGAAGCGATCCGTCGGATTCACCGCAACGAGTCCGTTAGCTATCTGTTCGACTGATTTGGTTCAAGGTACCGCCGGACTGACGATGCGCTCCTTGTCGTCTTCGCTGACAGCCAGGGCGGCAAGTCCAGCGGCCGCTCCGACACCGATGAGCGTGCCGAGAGAACCGCCTCCGGCACCCAGACCACCACCACCGGATCCGGCTCCTCCACTTCCACCGCTAGCCGAGCCGGGCGACGGCAGGTTAGACGCCGAGGGACCGCTGTCGGAGGCAGGACTGTTCAAGAACGGTTGCAGATCGGCGGGATCAATGAGAGCGGCGTCGATTTCCAGCGACTCCATCGCTGCTTGGAAGGCAATCAGTTGAATGACCGGCTCGTCGTGGGCGGGGACGACTTCGATGCCGAACGTGAGAAAACCATGACGCAGACCCTGATCGAATTCGGTCGAGACCTCGTCCCGTGATCCCGCAGACACCGACCCGGTGGCGACGAGCGAGTACATGCCCGGCAGCAGATCACCAAATTCGAAGTAGCCGATCTCATCAGTCCAGGTGAATCCCTGCAATTGTCCATCACGGTAGAGGGCGATTTCGATGTCGCGGGCAACGATCGGGCGACCGGTTTCGTGTTGCAGGCGACGCAGGCGACCGATGAGTCGACCATCCGGCTGCAGACGCACACGGTGGTGAGACAGAGTGGTTCCACAGGTTCCGGGCTGTGGAATCGGACGGACTGTCTCTGGAATGTCGGTCGTTTCCGGTTCGATCTCACGAGTCCGTTCAGGCTGCATGCCCCAGTATTGCTCGACGGCCCTCACCACCGCGTCGGCGTCCCAACTGGGAACTGCCATGTTGTTGAGTTGCACGGCGTCTGTGGGAATGACGTCGCCGGCTTCCGCATATCGCACGTGCACAGCGTAGGCCAGAACCCCCTGCTCCGATTGTGCGATGAGTGAATAGGTGCCAGGCGTGAGACCTGCTACCTCGAAGTGTCCCGTTTGATCCGTATGAGATTCCGCAGCGACCGCTCCGCCCTGCATGAGATGGACCGCTGCGGCCTGCAGGGGGACATAATCTCGGCGGTTGTGGGCGAATGTCATGATGCGACCGAGCAGTCGTCCATCGGGTGTTAGCAGGATCTGGTGTCGGCGATCCGTCTGACCGAGCTCATCAAAGTCAGGACCCGCTTGCCGCCAGCTTTCGTTGTAGTCGACGCTTCGAAGCTCACGCTTCGCGACCTCGACTGGTTGTGCAGCAGTGGACTCTGTTTCGCTGTCGACCACAGACACTTCTTGAGTGTTCGCAGCATCAGTTCGCGGGGACATGAATGGCAGCAGGCTTGGCCCAGCCGTCACGAACGTTGCGGAGATCAGGACCACGCACAGCGTGAAGAGCGTCCGCTGCGGTGTGACGGACCGCGAACTGTCCGTCTGAGGGTTGAATCGGAGAGGGGACTGGAATGTGGACATGGTCGCCAAGCTCGATCTTGGGGTGTGCAGTTCGGCGATCACCACAGTCCCCAAGGGTGAGGAGCGGCTGCCGTCTGCAAGAACCTAGGCCATGTTGCCTGCATGCGACGCACAGCAATGTCGAAATCCTGCAACGTCAAACCAGTGACAAAGAGTCATGCGGTTGCAAACGTTTGTCGGTTTGCAAATGGCAACATCACACGTTGCCCCCGTGACGCACGATGATGTTGCTCAAAGGCAACATGGGCTGTCAGAGCGGTGTTGCAGGCGTCGTTCCGGCTAAATCCAGTAAGAGACGCTCCATTTGGAGACGTTCAGGGATGCGACTGGCCCCCTTGAGGTCGGCATCTGCCCGGAGGAGGCGGGCGAGGATTTGTTCGGCCCGTGGGCGACCGATGCGGCGCAGATAGTGTGCAGTCGCGTCGATATCGCGGGGGAAGACGCCGCTGTCTTTGAGGGCGACGTTGAGCGGCACTCCGGTTCGCGAACGTTCGGTTGCCTGAGACAGTTTGCGAAACACGAAGTTGATCCCGCCGAGGAGCTTGGGGGCTGCCTCTCCCGCGTTCAGCAACTGGTCGAGGCACTGCAGCGCGAAGGCGACGTTGCCATCGCGGACAGCATTGGTCATGGCCCACGTGGTCTCGGCCTTCCAACCACCGACAAGAGCATGCACGTCTTCGGCGGTGATCTGGTCTCGGTCGCCAGTGTAGGCTGCCAGTTTGCCCAACTCCTGGTCGAGCAGCGCGAGACCCGTGCCGACGAGTTCGACCATCAACCCGGCAGCGTCACGTTGGAGTTGCTTGCCATGTTGGTCACGTGCCTGTTCGGTGAGCCACTTCGTCAGTCGACTGCCGGCAAGCTCTGAACAGTCGATCTCGAGTCCAGAGGCAGCGAACTTCTTTGCGAGGCGAGTGTTCTTTCGCCACGATTTGCAGTTGAGGATCAACGTCGACGAGCGAGCTGGTTCGTCGGCGTACGATTCGAGGCTGTCACGATGCTTGGTGATGAACTCGTCTGCTTCGTCCACGATCACAATTCGCTGATTGGCGAACATGGAGACGGTGAGCAACTCATCACGCACCGATCGCAACTCAGTCTCCTTGCCTGGGAAGCGGGTGACGGACAGATCGTCCTCCTCATCGCCTCCCAGAACATGAGTCACAATCGCCCGCAGTGCTGATTGCTTAAGTTGCCACTCACCCCCATGCAACACCACGAGCGGCGGCACATCTTGCTTGGTGGGATTCTTGAGATAATCAGTGGCGTGCATAGCTGTTGGTTGGTCCGATCTGACGAGACAGGTGGGGTGGCAGGGTCAGTCGCGAAGCGGATGGCCCTGACATTCTGCGTCCACCCGCGCCGGGGCCTTTCGCTTCGCTTCAGACCCCGCTACCCGAGGTTGTTCAGCCCGTCATGTCAGGTCATATGACCCACGAGTGGCTGATGGCGATTCTCCATTCTCTCTCCTCGATTCCCCATCTGCCAGTCTTCAGTGACTGGTGATCAGTCCAACCAATCGCGACTATGCCAGAGCGTCGGATGTTAAAGCACGGGAGTCAAGGGAATGCAGCGGGTGATTGTGCTGGGGGCGAGTAATGTCACGCTGGGATTCCCACTCATTGTCGAAGGGCTGAGGCAGTCATTCGATGAGCCGATCCAACTGTTTTCGGCCCACGGACATGGCCGCTCGTTTGGACTGCGGAGCCGGGTGCTCGTCCGACGGTTACCGGCGATTTGTGAGTGCGGACTGTGGGATGCGCTCGTGACTCAACCGACTTGCGACTCGCAACCATTGGCATTACTCACGGATGTTGGCAACGATCTGTTGTTTGGCGTGAAGCCGGACCTTTTGTTGTCGTGGGTCGAAGAGAGTGTCGTCCGTCTGCGGGAGATGGACGCTTCGGTCACGCTCGTGACTCTGCCGTTAAAGCGGGTACTTCGGTTGAGTGCGGCTCGCTATCATGCAACACGGATGGTGTTCTTTCCCGGTCCGGGGCGTGACTGGGCAACGATGCAGCAGATGGTGATCGATGTCGATGCGGGTCTGCGAGAGATGGCAGCACGACATCAGTGCCAGTTGGTCTCACCCCGTGGTGAGTGGTATGGGATCGACCCCATCCACGTTCGTCGCAGTCGACGGGCAGTTGCGTGGAGCGAGTATCTCTCTGCGTGGCCAGAGATCGACAGCGTGCAGGTTGGTTGGCGGTCAACACTGCGGAGCCTGCCCTACTGGCGCCTTGCACCGGCTGAACGCGATCTGTGGGGACGAACGCGATTCGCCTCACAACCTGCGTGGACACATGATGATGGTTCGTCGGTTTGGTTGTACTGATGGTTGATGGTTGATGGTTGATGGTTGATGGTTGATGGTTGATGGTTGATGGTTGATGGTTGATGGTTGATGGTTGATGGTTGAGGGTTGAGGGTTGAGGGTTGAGGGTTGAGGGTTGAGGGTTGAGGGTTGAGGGTTGAGGGTCTCTTCGGAGGCCGGGTCTTGTTCGTCTGGGGAGGCTT
Organism: Planctomycetaceae bacterium; assembly: GCA_029259815.1. GTDB lineage: Bacteria > Planctomycetota > Planctomycetia > Planctomycetales > Planctomycetaceae > JAHBXU01. The sequence continues at coordinate 4,969 of JAJDEJ010000251.1, forward strand.
TCTTCGACATTCAACCATCAACCTTCAACATTCCCACGACCCGCCGTTGCAGGTGACTGGCCGATCGACCACACTGGCGGATGCGGCCATGACTTGACTGCAGCTCTTCGAGGGGACGTTCGCCACAAAATGACTGCGGACACGGAAAAGCGACGCATGGGTCCGTTCGAGCTCGAACGGAAACTTGGCGTGGGTGGCATGGGGATCGTCTATCTGGCGAAGTACCTCAAGACGGGCCAGCGCGTCGCCGTCAAAGTTCTCTCTCCCGACCTCATGGCCGATCACAAGGTCGCCAAACGCTTCGAGCGGGAGATGGACATCCTCAAGAAGCTCAAGCATCCGCACATCGTCCAATACTACGGCGGCAGCACGAGCAACAATCAACGCTTCTATGCGATGGAACTCGTCAAGGGCGGGTCGCTCGAAGACATCCTCAAAAAGAAAGGGCCGGTCGACTGGGAACAGGCGATCGAATACGGCATCCAGATCGCCCAGGCGCTGGAGCATGCTCATGCGGCGGGGATCATTCACCGGGACCTCAAGCCGGCCAACCTGCTGCTGACCAGCAAGGGAGTGATGAAGCTCAGCGACTTCGGCATCGCCCGCGATACGCAGAGCACGGCTCTCACAGCAGCCGGCAAGACGGTCGGTACGATGTCGTACATGGCTCCGGAACAGATCACCGGCAAGCACCCCATTTCGGCGAAGACGGACCTGTATGCGATGGGGTGTGTGTTGTTCGAAATGCTTTCCGGTCGCACGCCGTTTCTGTCGGAGACGGCTCCGGAAATGTTGTTCAAGCATCTCGATGAGGACCCGCCTTCCATTCGAGATTTCAATATCACGGTCCCCATATGGCTCGACCAGTTGATCCACGAATTGATGGAGAAGGACCCGAGTGAGCGGCCGTTCGACGCGCTCGCGGTGCAGGTGAAGTTGGAAGAAGTCAAGGAGATGGTCGCCTCACAGGCGAGCGTCGCCAAGCAGACTGCGATGGGCGGCGGCTCCTCAACCATGATGGAAGGTGACGCCGATCTGACGAAGATCCTTGGCAAATCCAAGAAGAAGCGAAAACGCAAGAGGCAACGGCAGGTTCCCTTCTATGAGAAGGCGTGGTTCCTCGGCCTGTGCCTGACGGGGATCATCGGCCTGTTGGCATGGGGGTTCTGGCCGGCGAATGAGCAGGAGCGATTCGTCGAACTCGAAGCCCCGATGGCGAGCACGGACTCCAAAGACTGGTACGGAGTCGAATACAAATTGGCGGACTACCTCGCTGATTTTCCCGACAGTGAGCACGCCGCGCAGGTCCAGCAGTGGAAAGACCGCGTGGAGATGGACCGCGCCGAGAAGCAGGCCGAGCGAAACGCCAAGATGGGCCGCGATGCAGAGTCACATGCCGAACGACTCTATATGGAGGCTCGCATGTTTGAGAAGTTCGGTGATCGTCTGACGGCCCTGCAAAAATTCGAAGGCATCCCGGCCCTGTTCGAGGGGGATGAGCAGGCACGACCCTTCGTCAATTTGGCCCGTCGACAGGCCAAGAAAATCAACGATAGTATTGGTGGACAAAACGACCCTGCCGAATTCATCAAGCAACAGATTGAGGAAGCGGACGAACTGTACTTTCAAGGAGAGGAAGCACAGGCCCGGAGTCGTTGGCAAAGCATCGTTTCGCTGTACTCGAACATCACTGAGCACGAAGCACTCGTGAAGCGCGCCCGTGCACGTATCCTCGATGCTGAAGGAACCCTCAAGCAGGAGTACGTCGGAGAGGAAGACGCGCCCGACGAAAACGCACTCGACGGAGACAGCGAGTAACAAACGTTGTGAAGAGACACTCAGTGTCATCACAACTTGTGGACCTTGCAGGAATCTGTCAAATGGACTTTCCCGGCTTGGCGAATTGTGATTAAATCGAGTCATGCAGACCGGACCCAAATTCCCGGAAACTGGCTGAACACATTGTGATGTTGGATGTGAGTTGGGCCCAGACGGTTTTTCGGTCATCCCCTAGATAGAGAATCGAGCAGCCATGCTGCATTTCACTTGCGACATGTGCGGGCAATCGTTGAGCAGCGAACGCTATGAGGTGCGTGTCGACGTCAGGCCGGCATTCGATCCGGATCAGATCGATGAAGTTGACCTCGATATGGACCATCTTGATGAGATCGCCTCGACGATCGATCAGATGGAGTCCACGGGTGACTTTGAGTTGACCGACTGCGGTGTGAAAACCTTCCGCTATGATCTCTGTTCGCATTGTCGAGAGCGGTACGCACGAGATCCACTGGGACAAGACATGCACCGACGCGTCTCCTTCAGTCAGAATTGATTCGCGGTCTGGCGGAGACCTTGATCTCGGAGCACCATCATGCGGTTGCGTCGTTGGCCCACCGCATCCTGGCTGCTGATCGCCATCACTGCGGGCTTGATTGTCCTGCGGTTCTTCGCTCCTTCGACGAAGCCGGTCGAATCAGTCTTTGAGGAGTCGTCGGTCGAAGTCTCGCGTGTGATCGATGGTGACACTCTGCTGCTCGCATCCGGGCACCGTGTCAGATTGATTGGCGTCGACACGCCCGAGACGAAACACCCGGATCGACCGGTCGAGCGTTTAGGCAAGCAGGCGTATCGCTTCACGCAAGGCCTTGTCGGTGATGGTCCCGTGCGATTGGAGTTCGATCGCGAGCGTCGAGATCCCTACCGTCGGCTGTTGGCCTACGTCTACCTGTCCGATGGCCGTTTGCTCAATGAGGAACTCATCCGGGCCGGGTTGAGTGAAGCCGAGACACGGTTTCCATTTCGGTCCGACATGAAGAGGCGATTCGAGTCAGCCGAAGACTTCGCTCGAGCTGCGAATGTGGGATTGTGGGCCGGTGACTCCCAGATGTTGGAGCCATCCATCAGCAAATTGCCTGCGGCTCATCCGCCGACTGTGACCGAGAGGAATTAGTGGCCCTGTAGACACGCAAGACGGCGAGTGTGCGATCATCCGGAGGAGTCCTGTCAGAGAGATGCTGTTGCAATCCTTTCCAGACACGATCCAGGACGAATGCAGCACCCTCATGATGATGACGAGCGGAGAGCACAGCGATTCCCTCAGCGCCAAACATGTGTTGTGATTCATCGACTGCTTCCGAGACCCCGTCGGTATAGAGCGCCAGGAGGTCACCCGGTTGTAATGTCAAGACCGTGCGGTCATAGGTTGTGTCTTCCAGCACTCCCAAAACGAGCCCATGCGAGTCGA
>JAJDEJ010000252.1 GCA_029259815.1 Planctomycetaceae bacterium
CCCGCACCGCAGGCGTCATCTCGTCTGCCAACTCCGGCGGTATCTCCGACATCCTTGCCATCACCAAGGTGTCGCCGATATCACCGTTTCAGGAAAGACCAATCCCCAGTTTTTCCCATCCCAAGCTGTGAACGGTTACCGATGGAGCACAGCTGCTGATTCTGGAGTATCAACAAGAACAGCCCGCCGGTCTGTTCTGTCTCGACGGCTGCCTACATCTGAAGCTGGTGCGTGCCACTCAAACGAACGTCTCCGCTGATCAAGCGCTGAAACGATGTGAAACCTAGCGTCTTCATCCAGTGTGGTTACCGCTTCGCTGCTTCGATCCATCTTGCTATCAATGTTTAAACCAGAACAAGTCTTCCACGGTTGTGTCGAACACAGCCGCGAGCCGCATGGCGAGGGCGAGTGACGGTGTGTATCCCTCTTGTTCCAATGCGACGACCGTCTGCCGGGTCACGCCGACTTGATCGGCGAGGTCTTGCTGAGTCATCTTGGTGCCCGACGCGCGAAGCTCGCGAATCCGGTTCCTGAGCTTCGGCTCGGACTTACGTGGCATGACGATCTTTCCGGGAGAGATAAACTCCAGCCACGCTTTTCACCAGATAGCAAAGGGCAAACTGGATCCAGATCATCCATGAGAGTACAGACTTCGAAACGGCACCTCCACCGGGATCCGTCACCACGAGCAGAATGATTCCCGTGAAGAGGAACATCCAAGCCACATGGACGCCCAAGTGGATTGTGATCTTGCCGATCTCCTGATCTCGTTCATCAACGACCACCCGGTCCCCACGCCGTCGTACGAAGTACGCCGCTACTGCCAATAGTCCCAGCAGGCCAAATGCAGCCATTGAAGCATTGCCCCACCACGGGAACAGGATAGTCACCAGACTCAGTGTGATGACAACAACGGCCAATTCCCACCAGCATGCTTTTTCAAAGGCATTCATTTCAGCACCTCATCAAGAGTGAATGCTGGGCACTCTTGCGAATCACGAGCATGCAGTGCCCAACCAATGTTGTGTATGATAAACCTGACATTTATGTACGTCAAGTCTATTTTACTTTCCTTGGGCGGAGGAAGTAACAATTCACTTGGTAGGGCTGTCTTCATCGCAGCATGATGCACGAGGGGCTGGTGATTGCGAGAGGTTCGCCGACAGGTTTGATAAGGCCAGTGGCTGGGTCGATGCGGAATGTAGTGATGTTGTTGCCAGGCATGTTGGCGCAGAGGAGGAGGGTACCGTCAGGGGTGATCGCAAGATTTTGCGGGCCCTTGCCGCCGCTGGGGGTGATGTTCAGTCGCGTGAGGTGTCCGTTGTCGGAGATGCGGTAGGCGGCGATGCTGTCGTGGCCGCGGTTGGTGCCGTACAGGAAGCTGCCATCGGGTGTGATCTTGAGGTCCGCACAGTAGCTCTCGCCGGTGAAGTCCTCTGGGAGCGTCGAGATCGTGTCATGTTCGAACAGCAGGCCGGCTTGTGGGTCGTATTTGAAGTGCGTGACCGAGTTGGCCAATTCGTTGATGACGTAGACATGCTCACCGTTCGGATGGAAAGTGAGGTGACGTGGACCGGCGCCCGGAGGCATCCGCACGAACGGCTGACGATTGGGCGTGAGCTTGGAGGTCGCGGCGTCGAGCCTGTAGCACTGGAGCTTGTCGATGCCCAAGTCGGCTGCGAACACGAAACGGTTGTCCGGACTGACGACAATGCAGTGGGCGTTGGGACCGGTTTGTCGCTGCGGGTTGACGCTGGAGCCGACGTGCTGAATGAAGGTGGCCGTTTCGCCAAGGGAGCCATCGTTGTTCACTGGCAGAGACGCGACGCTCCCGGTTGCGTAGTTGGCAACGGCGAGGGTCTTGCCTGTCGCATCGACGTCGAGGTAGCACGACGCCGTGCCGTGCGTGGACTGCCGGTTCAACAACTCGAGTGTCCCCGCGTCATCCACGATCTTGTAAGCCGCGACCTGTTCGTCGGACTTGCCTCCGAATTGTGACGCGTGAATGGAATACAGAAACTTGCGGTCGGGTGACAACGCCATGAAGAACGGATGCTCGACTTCGCTCATCGTTTGTGAGTGGGTGAATTTGGCTCCCTTGATGTCGAGGCGGTAGGCGTGAATCGCCCCCTGCTCACCGGGGGCAAACGCGGCGATGAACACAAGCGGGTCGTCAGCTTGAGTTGTTTGATTGCCGGACAGGGTCATGAGGCTGGAGACTGTTGCAAGGAGTGAGGCCAGTATCGGGCGACGCATGATGAACTCGCTCTACGGAAGGGAGAAATGGTGGGGCTGAGTCAGATTGACGATTGTAGTCCGCCAAGAGCGAGATCGTGAGGGATTGACAATTCCATCGAATCGTCGACAGTAAACCGAGATGCATCGGGTATTGGACACGAAACTCTGGGGATGGGGATGATCATGGCCTCGATCATGCGACTGACACTGGCAACGATTGTGGTTGCCGGAATGATGGATTCCATCCTGGCAAAAGAGTTTCGAGCGGCAGCAGCAAAGGTCGACGTGACGCCCGAGGGGAGTGAGACGCTGTGGGGGTATGGGGACCGAGCGGGACCGTCGACGGGCGTGCTTGATCCGTTGTTCGCGAAAGTCGTTGTCTTTGAGGCCGATTCGCAGCGAGTCGCGATCGTCACGCTGGATCTGGGTCGCACGTTCAATGGGGACGGCATGCGGGAGATTCGACAGCGGGTCAACAAGGCAGCAGACGTTGACGAGGTGTTCTTCTGTGCGTCGCATACACACTCGGGTCCGGTGATCAGCGACACATACCCGGAGAGCGGGCGGCCAGAGTGGGAGCAGATTGCCCTGACGCGGATTAGCGAGGCCATCGAAGATGCTGCGGCACGTCTGGTGCCTGCAAAGATCGGCGTCGGTTACGGCGAGACCTTCATCGGTCACAATCGACGTAGGGTCGAGGCGGACGGCTCGGTCACCATGCTATGGCGCAATGCAGGCAAGGAACCGACGAGTCCGGTTGATCCGCGTGTGGGCGTGCTTCGACTGGACGATGTCGACGGAGACATGATCGCCGTGCTGGTCAGTTATGCCTGTCATCCCGTTGTGTTGGGACCGGACAATCTCGAATATTCGGCCGACTTCCCCGGGGCGATGGCCGCTGTTGTCGAACCTGCATTGGGTGAAGAGGTCGTCTGCCTGTACGTTCAGGGCGCGGCGGGTGACATCAATCCATTCTTCGACAAGATGGCTCTCGCAGAAGATGGCGTGAAAAGGATGCAGGAGACAGGGCAAGAATTGGGGAATGAAGTCGTGCGCGTCGCGAAGACGATCACGACCGTGTCGCCTGTCAATCCGAGTCTGAGTTATACGATGGACACTCTGACATTCAAGTCGCGTTGGAACGTTGACAAAGTGCTGGCGATGCTCAAGGAGCGGATGAAGCCGGAAGTTTATGACCGATACCGAGACTATTTGACTTCGCCGCTCGAGTGCCCGGTGACGTCACTGATCATCAACGGCGACATCGCCATGATGGGCATGCCGGGCGAACCGTTTACGGAGTTTGCAACCGCGTATCGGGCACGATCACCTGTAGAGCATTCGTTCTTCGTGGGGTATGCCAACGGTTACAACGGCTATTTCCCAACGATCAGCGCAGCCGTGAGTGGCGGGTACGGGGCCGACACGGTCGTCGCCCGCGCCGAAGTGGGAGCGGGTGAGCAGATGGTCGACCGGGCGATCATTCAACACTACGAATTGCTGGGAAGACTCCAGCCCGTGCCGTCGAACTGAGTCGTGTAACAAACGCTCAAGGACCGTCTTCTGGTTTCGGCTCGATTAGTCCCGGCAGGGTGCCAATTGCGAGCGGAGCATCAGTGCTTGACGATCTGTTTGCCTGCAGGAACGCGATCAGATCAGCCATCGCCTGCTTGTCGACCTTCTGTTCCAGCCCCTCTGGCATCATCGATTTGCCGGTGCTCTTGAGCACCTCGATGTTGGCCCGCAAGATCGTATCAGTCTTGTCTTGTTCACGTTTGAGCGTGACGCTTGTCGCTGATTGTGATGTGAGAATCCCGTTGTAGATGCGACCATCCGCGTCGACGATCACGTAGTTCTCGAAGTTGGGGAGCACATACTGGTTCGGAGCGAGAATGTGCGTGAGCAGAACCTTCGCGTCACGAGCAGCCGTCGATGCGAGATTGGGGCCGAGGTCGTAACCGACTTTGCCTAGACGATGACATGTTGCACACTGTTCTCGAAAGACACGCTCGCCGCGAGAAGCGTCAGCAGTGAGAGTCAGGGCAACTTCGTATTCCTCCATGACCGCAGCACGTGAGGCAGGGACTGTGTCGCCAAGGAGTTCGGTTGCGAGTCTGCGAACCTCGTCGTCCTCGCTCTTCAGCAACATGGCCCGTTGAGTGAGGTCGAGTTGTGCCACGGATGCGTCACCCCGTGTGACAGATTCCAGGAACCGGCTGGTACGAGCCGGTCGGGCAAGCAGGACGTCGAGCACATGCTTGCGCACCTGCGGTGTGTGACTCCCCCAACCGTCGAGCAATATCGACGCGACGGCTGCATCTGGATACGTTGCCAGCGAGCGGACAGCGGCGAGTTGCACAGGTTCCGACTCGGTCACATCCAGAAGTGATGTCAGGATGTCGCGGGCTTCCCCGAAGGGAGTGACCGCCAAGAACCGGATCGCTTGCAGACGCGCCCCCTCGTCGGCAGACTGGTCATTCGCTGTTTCACGAGCTGCGTTAATGACCGACTCCAAGAAGTTTGAGATCTTCGGTAAGGTCGCCTCGTCCGTTGTCAGTCGTCTGCCGCTAAGCTGCATTCCGGAAGCGAGTGCAGTCAGCAAGAATTGCTGTGGCGCATCGTCGTCGGCCAGTGCCTCCAGCACCTGGTCAATCTCAGCCTGTCGACTACGGCCCCCGATGACTTTCGCCAATTCCGAAAGGAACACATTGCCCGACGAACTTGCTGTGAATTCGTGATCGGCCAACAGTGTGATGAGCATCTCAGCCGCCAATTCACTGGCTGAACTCAGTACGGCTGTTCGCAGCCAGACATCATCAGTGGACGATCGGGCGAGACGCGCCAACGCTTGTGCGGCGCGTGGATCATCAGATTCGCCCAGAGAGAAGGCGGCCTGCATGCCGACTCGGGGGTTGTCCTCGTGAGACAGCTCGATCACCGCATCCAGTAAGTCGGATGATTCGTCCAGGGATGGCTCGGCCAGTCGCATCGCATGTTCGAGGACAGCGGGGTGTTCATTCGCAAGAGCGAGCCATAGATCGTCTTGCGTCAGCGCGTTCAGTCCCTGCAGTGACCACAATGCATGTAAACACACTTGAGGTGATTTGTGAGACCACATCTCACGAAGTGAACCGACTGCGGAGGCGTCCTGTCGTTCGTACAGCAGTCGATGGGCCGTCTCGCGCCACCATCCGCTCTGGGAAGCGAGTGCTTGAACTAACTCCTCGGTTGTCGCCTCACTGAGGTGTGGCGGTTCGGGAGAGGAAAATTCCGGCGGGGCCAGTCGATAGATGCGACCATGATCGCGTCCGCTCTTCAGGTCGATGAACTTCATGACATCGTCCGGGACATGGATCGACTCCAGGATCTCACGGCTCATGTCGAGAACGTACAGGGTGCCATCCGGTGCGTTGACGAAGTTGACAGGGCGGAACCAGTTGTCTGACGAACGGACGAATTCTGTGCCTTCATCGGCACGAGCGGATTGGAAGGTCACGCCGTCTGCCGTGAGGATGCGGCGGTGGACCAGGTTGCTCTGTGCGCCGCCGATAAAAATGTTGCCGTTGAATCTCGGTGGGTATGTATCTCCTCGATAGACCGTCACGCCAGCTGCGGCATCGATCACATGATGACTGGCACCCGCATCGTTCGGCGATCGCGCACCGGCGGCGACACGTCGACTGGAGCGGATCATCCGCCAGCGCTCCAGCGGACTGATGCGGAAGATGGGGACCGGACCGCCCGTGAGATTCTGGATCGCATTCGGCACGGGGAGGTAGGGGTTGCGTTCGAGGTATCGCTGCGGCAACACAACATGCAGCAGGGGTCGTGACTCGCTGCACAGAAAGCGGTTGCCCCAGTCGTCAAACGTGTTGCCGAACTGGATGGTTCCGGTGATCGTCTCGAACTCACCCGTCATAGGATCGAAGCGGAAGTCACTCCCCGTGACACTGATCGGCTCGGGAAAGCCATTCGGATTGTCGACATAGCGCACCTCACCCCCGTTGCCAGCTGTGGAACCATAGATCTTGTGATCGAACCCCCACGTCAGGTTGTTGAGCATGGCCTGCTGGTTGCCGGTGCCGAAGCCGGTGTAGACCTTGCGTCGTATGTCGGCCCGGTTGTCGCCATCGGTGTCCTTGAGGTACCAGATGTCGGGAGCTGCGGCAACGAATACGCCGCCTTGCCAGCAGGCAACACCGCCCGCCCAGAGCAGCTTGTCAGCGAAGACATGACTCTCGTCGAATGTGCCGTCGCCGTCAGTGTCCTTGAGGAGTCGTAACGTGCCGATGGGGTCGTCGCCCGGCTGCGGCTTGTAGGGATAGTCGCGCATTTCGCAGACGTACAGGTTGCCGTCTTCGTCGAACGCCGCCGCGATGGGGTCGTACACCATGGGTTCGTGAGCGACGAGCTGCATCTCGAAGCCGTCGACCGTGTCGAAAGATGAGACAACCTTGTCCACGGAAAGTGGCGGCTGCGGTTTGAGAAACGCTTTCAACTCGGCCTCGGTGTGTTCACGCTTCCCTGGATCATCAATGACGCCGAGCGCCGCCACGATGTCAGAGGGATGGCCAGTCGCGGAGACACCACCTGCTTGACGGATCAGCATGAGGATATCTCGCGAGTGCTCGAAGTAGGCGATCACTTTCGCTCGCTCGGGGAACACTCGCTCTTTGTGGATGGTGATCTGCTTGTCGATCGCATTCACAAGGACATCGAGCGACTGCTGGTTGTAAGGTGCCTGGTCGTCGATTGTGACGTACACCGGATTGGTGTGTGACTCGGCATCAGGTGTGCCGTTCGGAGAGAGCGAATAGGCCCGCGCTGCGACCCACGCCGACTCTTCGAGTTCAATTGCCTGTACGAGTTCAAGCCAGTGACCCTGTCCGGAACTCGCGGGCACTTGCATCTCATGAACGATGCGGCCGTTGACGATGAATTGGACATGCGTGACAGGAGCGACTTCGGATCGCACACGAACACGAGCGGTCACAGCGTGTAGTCCGTCACCCGACTTGACAATCTGTTCACCCGGTCGTTGGCCATTCACGTCCAGGAGCAACAGCGGCCCACTCGTCATAAAGCTCTCACCGTGTGCCCTCCCCCGGAGCCAGCTCACTATGTCGGGGGTTTCGTCGCTCCAGACGTACGTTTTGCAGTCGCCCAGCTTGCGACAGGCGGGGTAGTCGCAAGCACCGACGGCCGGCACGCGGAAGCCCGTGTTGAGCATGTGGTACCAGTCGATCAGACCGATGCCGCGATAGACGCCGAACTGCAACAACTCGACGCCATCAATGTTGCCCTGCACAACGTCCGCGTAAATCTCCTTCGCATAGCCGCCATGTGCATAGAACGCAACGCCTCCGGCTTCTTTTGCACTTGCCGCGACATGTCCGAACGGCGGCCAATTGTTCGCATCGAACGACTCGCCCGGCATCATCAGTTCATCAAGGAGAAACAGGTTGAGGTGTCCGTAGTAACCGCTACGGTACTCTTGCCCGGAGAGAATCGAGTAGCCATCACGCTCAGCGATGGAGGCCGTGCCCAGGTGACGAAACTGGGGTGACTCCATCGCATTCATGAACCCGGCATACGGGCCGGCCGGTTCGTTGTAGGCGAGGATCGTGCCGAAGTGGATGTCCTCAGCTTGCATGAGATCGAAGATGCGTGACTCGTCTGCCTCGCTGCGCCGCTGGATGTGAATGTGGGGATCCCCTGACCAGTACCCGTGCTCGGCCATCGATGCCGATTTTTCGATTTTGATTTTGATCTGTCTCTCGGTGTTTGTGGCGACGTTGAGCGTGAGGGTGGTAGGTCGATATTCGAAACCTTTCCAAGCTTCGACCCGCACCACGCCTTCGGGGACGCTCACGGTATCGGTGCCGTCTGAGTAGAAGTAGCGGCCCAGATAGCGGACGGGCGCCTTGCCTTGCCGGTTGCCCCAGCCGCTCTGGGGCCACACGCCGGTGAGGCTGAACTCTTTCAAGTCACTCGCTGCCGGTTCATAGTAGTTGCCATCCGGTCCGACGACGTTGATGCGACAGGGCGTCGGCTGACCGGTCTCGCTGTCAAGAACGGTGATGTTGATGGTTCCGCGATTGGTGGTGGGAGCAACCTTGGGGACGCCTACGCTGTTGAAACCAGTCGGTGTGAACAGGAGGGCCTCGTCCGCATCGCCTGCTGCCTTGAAGGCGTACTCGGCGAGTGGAGAGTCGTTGATTGGGAGTGCATTGGCCGTCTCAACGGTCACGGAACGCAGTTCGTCCAGGTGACGGTCGAATGCGGCGGCGATCGCATCACTGCCCGTGATCGCATGGCCCGGCAGCGGATGCTCCGTGTCGAACACCTGCATCTGCACAGGCGACTCGATTGTGATCTTCGAGAGGTCTTCGGGCAGAACTGCCTGCGCTGTTGGAGCATCAGGAGGGACAAACTCGTTCGGTTCGATGGGAAGATGCTCCGCGAAGAATTCGTACACCAGCTTGCGCTTCGACGGACCGAAGTCATGCTTCTCGTCCGCGAGGTGCACGTTCTGTACAAGATCGGTAGCACCGGCAAGGTCATACATGTGCTGGATGAAGGGGAAACCGACCTGTGGGAAGTTCTCAGTGGGATCGTTGCCGACCGATATGATCAGTTGCGGACGAGGCGAGACCGCAGCGGCGAGTTCGATGGCATTCGTCTGAGCGGTTTGCATGATCGGCAGTCCGCCTTCACACAGGCATCCGTCCGGGGCGGTCCACGGGTAAACAATCACCAGTGGTGCGGACACCTTCACACGGTCATCGATTAACGACAGGAAGAACGTCTGTGTTCCGCCTCCGGAGGCTCCCGTGATGCCCACGCGGCTGGGGTCAACCCGTTCGAGACTGGTGAGGTAGTCGATGGCGCGCAGGCTATTCCATGTTTGCAATGCAAGCACACGCGGGTCGTCGTGGGTCGTCTGTTGCGAGTCCTGCCAACCGACCATGCTGTAGGAGAATACGGTCGCTCCCATTCTCGCGAAGTGGGCACAGCGAATCTGATGGTTCTCCCGGAAGCGCCCCAACGGGCGAAAGTGACCATGCGGGCAGAGAATGATCGGACTGAGACCCTTTCGCCCGATTGGGCGATACAGATTTCCGGTGCAATAGAACCCCGGGAGCGTCTCCAAGGACACGTTCTCGACCGAGTAGTCGCCATACTCTCGTCGACTATGGACAATCTCCTCGACCGGCGGACGCTCAGGCAATGGCCACAAGCCGGCCCCTTTGAGAAACTGCTCCCGCAACTCGGTACGGCGATTGGCCCAGCTTTCCACGCCGGTGTATTGCTCACGTGATCGTTGCAATTGTGAGAGGACGGTCGCCTCGTCTCCGACTGCGAGTGGCGAGACCGCGAGAGCGAGTGTCAACGGCAGCACCGTCGCGAAACAGTCAAGCAAGAGGACTCTGAGATGCCAATGCGTCATGTGACAGTTGCCCTTCGGTTCAACAAGTTTGTTGGCTCATCGCGATGATGGCGAATTCGATGCCTGCTTGAGACCACTGTAGTTGTGCGCCATGAGGGTCTGGGCCCGTTGTCTTTCTGCTTGATTCAGTCTGCTCTGCTCCCAAGTCGAGTCGACCACATCTGCGACAGCATGGGATACTGTGTCGAACAACTGATCTTTGTCGAGAGATGTCGTGCACAAATCGCGGACTCCAGGAAATTCGGGAGCATACTCCGAAGCTCGAACCAACAACGCGCCATGCTGAAGAATGGCCCCGCGTCGCCGACGTTGGGCGCTCCCCAGGACTTTATGCTGGCCGATAACGACGTCGTTGGCGTCACCACGACTGAAACAGAGAAAGTGATGGTCCAGCGACTCGTCGGCCTGAGCACGCAGGCGGGCAGGAATCCCGAATTCTCGCAGGATGCCGATGATCGTCTCGTGAACGAGGGAGTAGAGTCGTCTCGGATTGGAAGCAAGTGGGTGTCCCGGCCCCAAAGACACCGAATACGTCCACTCGCGGTCGTGCAGGAGAGCCCCTCCACCGGAGAGACGTCGCACTTTGGGCAAGGCGGCGAAGCGCGTGTCAATCGCGGAGTCGTCCTCCGATTGAAAGTGTCCTAAGGACAACGTTGGCTCGTCCCAGCGGTACCACCGCAAGGTTGCCAGATTGTTCGTGAGCGCCGTGTCGAGCAACACTTCGTCAACAGCCATGTTCCAGGCACCGCTGGTCGCCCCGTCCTCGATGATGACACGCAATGCCGCTGACACACTGACCTCCGGTTGAGGCAACGCCTCCGCCTCTGACATCATTCGCTTGCTGGACAGGACATCCACGACAGGCAAGGACTGCGGCCCGCTTCGACCTCGTCTGGGCGACTGACCGCTGTCGAATGTGGAGCCGTATGCAGCAGGTCCGGATCTTCCGTCAGAATCGTCCGCACTGCTTCAGCGAATGCATCCAATGTCTCTTTCGACTCTGTCTCTGTCGGCTCCATCATCATGGCTTCCGGGACATCGAGTGGGAAGTAGACAGTTGGCGCGTGGAATCCATAGTCGAGTAATCGTTTGGCGATGTCCATCGCTGTGACGCCTCGCTGTTGTTTGACCTGCTTCGCAGACGCGACGAATTCGTGCATGCACCGTTCGCCATTCGGCACCGGCAGCACGTCCTCCAGTCTCGCCTTGAGATAATTCGCGTTGAGTACGGCCTGCTCGGATGCTTCCCGCAGGCCGGCGGCTCCCAGTGTTCGCAAGTAGCAATATCCTCGCACCAGGATGCCAACGTTCCCGAAGAACGACCGGACTCGACCGACCGACTTCGAGGGGGTCTCCAACGTGTAAGTCGCTCCTTCTGTATTCCCCATTCCCCCTTCGGCATTCCTCACAACCGGTCCTGGGAGATAGTCAGCCAGAAAATCTTGCACCGCAATCGGCCCCGCTCCCGGTCCGCCCGCACCGTGCGGTCCGGTGAACGTCTTGTGCACGTTGTAGTGCATCATGTCGCCGCCAAAGTCACCCGGGCGGGTGATGCCAAGGATGGCATTCATGTTTGCTCCGTCGATGTACACGAGCCCCCCAACTTCATGCAACATGTCGGAGATGCGTTTGATGTTCGGTTCGAAGAGGCCGACCGTGTTGGGATTGGTGATCATGAACACGGCTGTCTGGTCATCCAGATGCGAGCCGAGTTCCTCCAGATCGACAAGCCCGTTTGATGTCTGTTTGAGTTGCACCGTGTCGAACCCGGCGAGGGCCGCACTCGCGGGATTTGTGCCGTGGGCACTACTGGGGAACAGGACTTTGGTTCGCTGTTCGCCCCGATCCCGGAAGTAGGCTGCTGCGAGGAGCAACGCGGTGAATTCGCCTTGTGCCCCCGCTGCCGGTTGGAGTGACACAGCCGGCAGCCCCGCGATCTCGGCGAGCATCTCCTGCATCTCGTACAACAATGCCAGCATCCCCTGATTGTCTGCGGGCCGTTGCTGTGGATGGACGTCTCCAATTCCCGGCAGTCGTGCGAGCCGTTCGTGTCGCTTGGGGTTGTACTTCATCGTACAACTGCCCAGAGGATAGAAGTGGGTATCGACCGACATGTTGAGTGTCGAGAGGTTCACAAAGTGCCGCACCACATCCGGCTCCGTCACCTCGGGTAGCGGAGGCGGTGCGTCGGCCAAATGGTCTTGGAGTAGCAACTCGTCGAGTGTTTCTTCGGGAACATCACATGCCGGGTACCTCGCCCCCCGCCGACCGGCATGGGAGAGTTCGAAGAGCAGTTGTGTCGCCTGTTGATTTCGCATGCAGGGATTGTAGAAATCCATGATACGCACTGCGAGTCGAGACTCGCTTCCGCCGTTGGATGACCGACAATCGACTGCGATCAGGGAGCTTATTTCAGGGAGACTGTCGAATCTTCCGGAGGGCTGACACGTTGTCGCCAGTCGAGCAGGTGAACTCGAAGCTCGCGTCCCGCTTGAGTGGGATCGTAAACCCGACACGCCAGGAACTGGCCATCCGGCGAGAACGCCACCTGATCGGCATACAATGGTTCGAGGTCCAATTCAAAGAGCATCTGCCCGGTGGGGAGATTCCAGAACTTGATGCGACCGTGATCATCCGTGGACGCGAGCGTCTGTGCATCCGGCGCGAAGGCGACCGATTCCACTTTATCCAGATGACCCTCGATGATGAGTTCCTCCGCCCAGGTTTTGGTGTCCCAGAGTTTCACTGTGCGGTCATCGCTGCCCGTCGCGGCCCAACGATGATCCCGACTGAACGCAATCTGGTTAATGGAACTGACGTGCGCGAATTCTTCGACGAAAAGTTGCCCGTCCGCCATTCGCCAAACCTGGACCTTATTGTTGGGGCCACTGGCAAACAACCATTTTTCATCCTGCGAGAATGCCGCCGAGTCGCAGTTCGTGGATTCGATTGAGGCAACGCGTTCGCCTGTCGCAAGATTGAAGACTTGCAGAACGTCACGCTCATCAGTCTCGTATCGTTCAACAGCTGCCATGTATGTTCCATGAGGCGAAATTGCCAAACGATTGACGTCAAACTCCTTACCCAGATTCATTGTGAAATGTGACTCGTCTGGTTCCAGTTTCCAAACATGGACGACTCCTCCTTTACATCCAACAGCCAACGTGACCCCGCCATTGCAGCAGGAAATGCTCTTGATCTCCTCATCTGATTCCAATATTTGACGGACTAAACTGCCATCTCGCGGATTCCATAGCTCGACTCGCTGACCATCGACAGTTGCGAGGAGCCCGCTCTCTCCGATGAATGTCATCGCGGCAACACTGCCTTCTGCCTTCTGCAATGTCCAATCAGCCGATTCTCGGGAGAGCTTCCAAGCCAGCAACTTGCCGTCTGCACCGACCGAAAGCATGCGTTGTCCATCAGGAGAAATGGTCATGGCATACACCCGATCTCGATGCGCTTTCCAAGATGGGAGGTTGGAAATTCCGACTCTCGTTTTCCAAACATTGATGTCTTCGGACAACGGCCAGAACCGGATCATGCCCCCGCGATCACTCGCGATGACTGCGAGTCCGTCCGGAGCAAACAAACAGCTCTGAATGGCATTCAAGTGTTCAAACTCATGAGTCAACTCTAGCGATGGAACAGACCTGACTTCCACGATACGATTCGCGGAACTGATCACCAACTGTTTTCCATCTGGCGACAAATCGATTGAAGTCAATCGTCCGATATCTGGATCAATCCTCTGCATCAGCGACTGCGACTCCAGATCCCAGAGGGCCACATGGCCATCATGCCCTGCAGACGCGAGAAAACGGCCATCTGCCGACATGGTGATCGCTCCGACCGTCCTCTCATGGCCCTCAAGTGTGCCCAACGATTGCCCCGATGCAACATCCCAGATACGAATCACGGGATCTCGGCCAGCCGACACGAGTGTCTTGCCATCGGGACTGAGAGCGACGTTGTAGACCTGAAACTCATGAGCTTCGATGCGACGAATCTCGTGTGCGGTCCCCGCAGGAATGTCGAGTTGCCAGAATCGGACGGTTCCGTCGTCTCCTGCCGAGGCGAGAGCAGTTCCATCGGTCGTAAAGACGAGTCCGTTCACCTCGACCTGCCCGGTCTCGATCGCCAGCTGTTCGTCAAAGGTCGCTGCATCATAGAGACGGATCACGGCATCCATCCCAGTTGTCGCGATCGTCTTTCCGTCTGGCGAATAGACCACGAAATAGAGCGGTTGCGCATTCTCGGCGACAACTTCAGAGGGAATCCTTGCGTGCTTCCAGAGAAAGTCCCATTCGCCTCCCCGCAGGTCGCGTTCCCCGGAGTGAGGTCGCTGTCTTTCAAGGGAGCTCACCAACTGCCGCATGTCGCCGTTGCTCCACGCGCGCCCAGCCTCTTTCATGTCAGACACATACAGCAGATCCTCGACAGCCGTCTTACTCTCCCGACTCGTCTCGAGGGCCGATCGCAGTTGTGACCGAGACTGATCGAGTTGCCAGTTCGAAATGCCCAGCTGTTCGTTCAGTTGATTCAAGCGAGTGTTGGCCACGCTTTGAACGCCGATGAGCGTCAACACCAAAGCGATCGCACAGGCGGTAAGCAGGGCGATCGCCGGGTTCCGCTGGCAAAACCTCAGGAACTTTTCTGTCCGGCTGACGGGCCGAGCGATGATCGGTTTCCCGTCGAGATAACGTCCCAAGTCGTCCGCCAGATCGGCAGCCGTTGTATACCGTCGGTGTGGTTCCTTTTGCAGACACTTCAGGCAAATGGTTTCCAAGTCTCGAGGGACTTTTGCATTCAACAAGCGGGGTGACACCGGCTCCAGCGTCTGGACCTGAGTCAGTGTCTCCCGCACGTTCTCAGCCTGAAATGGTGGACGACTGGTGAGCAGCGAGTACAGCAAGGCCCCTATCCCATAGATGTCGGTCGCCGGTGCCGCAGCACCGTTCTGGCCGTGCGACTGCTCGGGGGACATGTAATTTGGCGTCCCAATGATTTGCCCGGTCGAACTTTGGCTCCCGTTGCCTTCCACGGGTTTGGCTACGCCGAAGTCAGTGATACGAGGCTCGCCGTTGGCGGCAATCAACACATTGGAGGGTTTGATGTCACGGTGGACGATCCCCTGAGCATGTGCGTAGTCGACGGTGCGGGCAATCGTGCGGACATACTCTGCTGCTGTTTGAGCGGGCAGTGGGTGGTCTTGAATCAAATCCGCCAGGCTGCTGCCCTCGACGTACTCCATGGTGAAATAATGTTGGCCGTCGATCTCACCATAATCGTGAACGGGGACAATGTTGGGGTGATTCAGGATGGCTGCCGCTCGGGCCTCCTGGTGAAACCGTGCGATCTCATCGGGAGTTGTAAAACGACCGTTGCGGATCGACTTCAAAGCCACCACACGGTTGAGGCTGTATTGATAGGCCTTGAAGACAATTCCCATGCCTCCAAGCGCGACCTGTTCCAGCAACTCGTACTCTCCAAATCGTCCGAGAGGGATCAGGTCATCGACACGCTTGAACGAGTTAAGCAGATCAGCCCGTGTCGTATCCATCTTGCCCGAAGGCCAATTCTCAGGCGACTTGGACAGTTGCACGAGGATGGACTCATCAAGATTTGTTGAATCCCCACTTTGGCGATGGGCGTCCCTGATGGCTCTCAGTTGAGCCACGCACTCAGGGTACTGCTCCAGTAACGACGGGAAATCGACATACTCACCCGCATCGACTCGCCGCTGGATTTCCGCGATGAACTTGTCTTGACCACATTGGAAAGAGTCATCGATCACAGTTCTCTCCGCGGGGAATTCGATATCAATTGTCCCTCACGCAATCAATTGGCATTATCAGTCGGCGAAGTGCTATCCATCATACTCCTTTCGATAACACGATTCCAAGGACCGAACATTAAGACGCAAGATCCATGAGGGGATCTCACCAGAAGTTGGGTCGCTGATGTCGTCGCTCGTCGACTGAGAGAGAGAGGCAGGGCTTACGCACCGATTGGTCGACGTAAGTGTTGGTGGGAGGGTATGTTCCTGTGGTGACGGGGTGGCATGTGTCGGCTGGGACGCCGGGGGGCCTCGCCGGGGGGAACAGGAGTAGGAAACCATGGACGGGGTGGCACGCGAGTTGATGCAGACGCTGACGAGTTGTTTTGCAGACTTGGACGGCCCCCGGCGGCATTTTCTCGCATGACACGTTTGGCCGCGTGTTGGGTCTGCGGGACCGGCAACAGTTCGCGGCCTGTTTGTTTCCGTGGACGCAGGCCATTCACGAAGCGACCGGCGGCAAGTTGATCGCGATCGACGGCAAGCAAGTCCGCACGCCGACTGATGAGGGAGGAGGAAGTGGCGGACGCGGCAGGA
>JAJDEJ010000253.1 GCA_029259815.1 Planctomycetaceae bacterium
ACCTACGACCAGAAGGGGATGGAGCCGGTCGTGTTGCCCTCACGGTTCCCCAACCTGCTGGTCAACGGCTCCAACGGCATCGCGGTCGGCATGGCGACCAGCATCCCGCCGCACAATCTCAACGAAGTCGTCTCTGCCGTCCAACTGCTGATCGACAACCCGGACGCCAGCACCGACGAATTGATTGACGTCCTGCCCGGCCCCGACTTCCCGACAGGAGGCATCATCTGCGGTCGCATGGGGGTCCGCCAGGGTTACACCACCGGGCGATCCACCCTCACACTGCGGGCGAAGGTCGACTTCGAGACCGAGAAGAACTCCGAAGTGATCGTCGTCAAAGAGATCCCCTATCTCGAAACTCGCGACCGCATCAAGGAGAAACTCGAAGCCCTCATTCGCGAGGATCGACTCAAAGGCGTCTCGCGAGTCGTTGATTACACAGACCGCAAGACACCCACGTGGCAGGTCCGCCTGCACATCTACCTCAAGCGGGACGCCGACCGCGAGGTCGTCCTCGCTCAGCTCTACAAGCTCTCGTCCCTGCAAACGACCATCAGCGTGATCCTGCTCGCCCTCGTTGGCAATCGACCGGAGACCCTCTCGGTCAAGGAGCTGCTGCAGGAGTTCATCCGTCACCGGGTCACCGTCATCCGTCGTCGGACCGAGTACCTGCTCGCTGAGGCCCGCAGACGCAAGCACACGGTCGAAGGTCTGCTGATCGCACAGATCGACATCGATCAGATCATCAAGACCATTCGCGACTCCGCCAGTCGGGCAGAGGCCAAGATCGCATTGCAAGGGATCGAGGTCGCCGCCGAACTGATCGCCCGCGCACTTGGCGAAGAAGGCTTCGGGCGATTCCAGGAAGAGCAGGGCGTTCAAACCGAATACTCGCTGTCGGCCAATCAGTCGGAGGCGATCGTCAGCATGCAGCTCGGCTCGCTCGCCAACCTCGAACGCGAGAACCTGCAAGGTGAGCACAAACAACTTCTCGACGCGATCGGCCAGCACCTCCACCTGCTCTCTGACGAAGCGAACATTCTCGCCGTCGTCCGCGAAGACATGGACGAACTCAAACGCAAGTTCCCCGCTCCACGACGCACCGAGATCAGCGAAGAGGAACTCACTGACGTCAACAAGGACGAGTTGATCGCCGAAGAGCCGATGGTGGTCACGCTCTCGCAACGAGGCTACGTTAAACGTACGCCTCTCTCGACGTACCAGGCACAGAATCGAGGCGGCAAAGGCATCAAAGGAGCTAAGTCAGACGACGAGGATCCGATCGAACACTTGTTCGTCTCCAGCACTCACAGTTACCTGCTGTTCTTCACCAACTTCGGCAAGGTCTACTGGCAAAAGGTCTACGACCTGCCGCTGCAGGCTCGCACGGCGAAGGGCCGGGCACTGGTCAACCTGCTGCGACTCTCCGAAGACGAACGCGTGCAAGACTGCATCGACGTGCGGGAGTTTGACGACAAGCGTTGCCTACTGATGGCGACCCGCCGAGGCTTCGTCAAGAAGACGGCCCTCTCCGCCTACAGCCGCCCGATGAAGGGGGGGATCATCGCGATCAAGCTGGAAGACGATGACCGGCTCATCGACGTGGTCAAAGTCTCACCCGGGCAGGACGTCGTCCTCAGCACGCAAAGCGGCATGTCAATCCGCTTCTGCGAGGAGGACGCGCGTGCGATGGGCCGCAACTCTCGAGGTGTGAAAGGCATCACACTCAGCAAGGGGGACGAAGTCGTCGGCATGGTTGTCGCCGCCGAGGACCGCACGCTCCTCACCGCCTGCGAGAACGGCTACGGCAAACGCACCCCCTTCGGCCTCGGCGATCTGGAAGACGACGCAGCTGATATCGAAGAGTCAGGAGATGACTCGGGCACCGAAGACGAAACCGCCTCAACCAGTTCAACCATGCGATACCGTCGCCAGAAGCGGGGCGGTAAGGGAGTCCGCGACATCAAGACCACGACTCGCAACGGCCCCGTCATCAGCATCGTCTCCGTCAACGAGGGTGACGACATTCTGATGATCACCACCAACGGCAAGATCCAACGCATCCGAGCCGAGGACATCAGCATCATCGGACGAAACACCCAGGGCGTCCGCATCATGACCCTCGACGACGACGACAAACTCGCCGGCATCGCCCGTATCCCCGCCGTGGTCGCTGTGGAGGAGACGAATGAGAGCTCGGTTGCTCCTGATCAAGAGGCCACATCGATCCCAAGTGATGAAGCCGGAGCAAACGGAGATTGACCTGCCTTGGTTCGACAAGAAATACTGATGGAGTCCGAAAACAATCCGAGGTGATGCGATGGTAACCGAACTGATCCAGGAACCTGCGGTGGTGTCAGGCTTGACCGCGCCCCCGTTCCAACCGCGACGATTGACGCTTGAGGAGTATCGGACCATTCGTGATTCGGGTGTCCTCGACGACGGACCGAAGTTCGAATTTCTCGATGGATGGATTGTCTCAAAGATGACGCAAGGCACCGAACATGCGGCGGTCATTCAAATCGTTCAGAATTGGTTCATTAAACATCTGCCACCCGAATGGACCCTGCGCGTGCAGTCTGCAGTCGAGGCTGCCGGAAACGAGCCAGAGCCTGACATTGCCGTCGTGAAAGGACCGGACACAAACTACCTTGATCATCACCCGGTCGGCGATGAGATCGGCTTGCTGATTGAGGTCGCCGAGACGTCGCTCGTCAAGGACCGTTTTAAGACACGCCTCTATGCCGAGGCGGGCACTCCTTTCTATTGGATCGTCAACCTCCGCGACCGACAGATTGAAGTTTTCCAAAACCCGTTGCCGAAAGGAGCGGGCTATCAGGATCACCACATCGCACTTGCAGGCGAGTCGCTGGAGTTCGTCGTGGACGACGTGACGGTGAAGATAAAGGTCTCCGACATCCTGCCGAACATCGCCTAATCCCTCACGAACCGATCGCTGCTGCGAAGGAACAACATGGAACGGATCATCGTCACCGGAGGATGCGGGTTTATCGGATCGAACTTTGTGCGGCATTTGCTCGCGACCGACCCGGACCTGTCAATCGTCAACATCGACAAGCTGACTTACGCCGGCAACCCGGAGAACCTCGCAGACGTCGAGGACGATGCCCGGTACACCTTCAAGCACGGCGACATCTGCGACGCCGCGTTCGTCGACTCGGTAATAAGCGAAGGAAGTGTTGACGCAGTCGTCAACTTTGCGGCGGAGAGTCACGTTGACCGCAGCATTCTCGACTCGGGCCCCTTCGTGCAGACCAACATCGTCGGCACGCAGGTTCTCCTCGATGCGGCTCGTAAGCACGAGGTGCCGCGTTACGTGCAGGTGTCGACGGACGAGGTCTACGGATCATTGGGCGATGAAGGCTTCTTCACCGAAGACACCCCGCTGGCTCCGAACAGCCCGTACTCTGCCTCGAAGACGGCGGCCGATCTGCTGGTCCGCAGCTACTGTCACACGTTTGAGTTCCCCGGCATCATCACCCGCTGCTCGAACAACTACGGGCCGTATCAGTTCCCGGAGAAACTCCTGCCGCTGTTCATCTCCAATCTCATGGCAGACAAATCGGTGCCCGTTTACGGCAAGGGCGAGAATGTCCGCGACTGGATTCATGTCCTCGACCACTGCCGAGGGATCGAAGCGGCCATGCGCAAGGGCCGGGTTGGCGAGGTCTACAACTTCGGCGGCAAGTGTGAGATGCAGAACATCGCCCTCACCAAGCTGTTGCTCAAGCTCTTGGATAAGCCGGAGTCACTGATTACGTACGTCACTGATCGCCCCGGTCACGATCTGCGCTACGCGATTGACTGTAGTAAGGCGGAAAGCGAACTCGGCTGGGAACCTCAGATCGATTTCGAGACGGGCCTCAACGACACCATCCAGTGGTATCAGGACCACGAAGAATGGGTCGACCGCATCAAGTCCGGCGAGTACACCAAGTACTACGAAGAACAGTACGGCGAGCGCATGAGCGCCGAGAATTCATAACACTCCCAAAAGCCCACGGGCTACGCCCCGTGGGTCTGAATGAGCAAACAGTGACCCACGGGGCGTAGCCCGTGGGCTTGAGTTCGACAGACAGGAGCAGCCTCGTGAAAGTTGTGATGATCGGTACCGGTTACGTGGGACTCGTAACCGGGACGTGCTTTGCAGATAGTGGCAACGAAGTCACGTGTGTCGATATTGATAAACGGAAAGTTGCACGGCTCAAGGAAGGCGACATCCCCATCTATGAGCCGGGACTGACGGAAATGGTACTCAGGAACGTCAAGGGTGATCGGCTGTCGTTCACCACAGATGTCACCGACTGCGTGCCGGAAGCGAAGTGCGTCTTCCTCGCCGTCGGCACGCCGCAATCGGATGACGGCGCCGCTGACCTGAAGTACATCATGGCTGCTGCCGAGTCGATTGCACCACATCTGGCGGATGATGCCGTGGTGGTGGTCAAGAGTACCGTCCCAGTCGGCACGAATCAGAAGGTCGCCGATCTGCTCAAGGAGAAAGCGGGACGAGAAATCGACGTCGCTTCGAACCCGGAGTTCCTCAAAGAGGGCTGTGCGATCGACGACTTCACAAAACCAGACCGCGTCGTCGTTGGGGTGGAACGAGAAGACGTCGCGGAGGTGTTGCAGGAGTTGTATCGGCCTTTCCTGCGCACCGACAAACCATTCATTGCGATGAACCGCGAGAGTGCAGAGATGACGAAATACGTCGCCAACTGCCTGCTGGCGACGAAGATCAGTTTCATCAATGAGATGGCCAACTTGTGTGAGCAAGTGGGTGCAGACATCAACGACGTCCGTCGCGGCATCGGCCACGATCAACGGATCGGCTTTGCCTTTCTGTTCCCTGGCGTCGGTTACGGAGGATCGTGCTTCCCCAAAGATGTGCGGGCTCTCAATCACGTCGCCCACGAGAAAGGGCTGACGATGACGATGCTCGAAGCGGTCGACGACATCAACGACCGGCAGAAGTCGGTCCTGTTTGGCAAGCTCGATCGCCATTTCGGCAGCGACCTCAAAGGGAAGAAGATCGCCATCTGGGGTCTCGCCTTCAAACCCCGTACCGACGACATCAGAGAAGCTCCGTCACTCGTACTCATCAGGCAACTCCTCGACGCGGGAGCCGAAGTGCATGTGCATGACCCCGTCGCGATGGAGAATGTTCAGCAGGAACTGGGCGATGCGATCACGTACCACAAGCACCAGTACGACGCACTCCCCGATGCGGACGCCCTCGCAATCGTCACTGAGTGGAACGAGTACCGCAACCCGGACTTCGACTACCTCAGGCACAAGATGAAATCCCCCGTGATCTTCGACGGTCGCAACCTGTACAATCCACAGAAGATGGTTGAAGAGGGCTTCACGTACTCGGGGATTGGTTTGTACGTGCCGCAGTCATGAGCGAGCAGGAAGCGACCGAAGGCAGAACGGTCCCGTCTGTCGAGACGGCAGCACCATTGAAGCCAAACCTCCGGCAGCGAGTGAAGTCGATCGCCGCCGCCGTCATTTTGATTGCCATCTTTGCGACCCCGATCGCAGGCTTCATCTGGCTTAGAGGCACGATCGTGCGTGAGACAGAGATGAATGCCCTCTGGCACACGCAGACCATGCTCATCCGACATCTCGTCCGCACGCGCGGCGATTGGCCTGCGTCATGGGATGATCTGGAAGAGGACTTTCAGCCCACCAACAAGTCGCACCGCACGGATTCATCAAGCACACTTCACGCCTATGTCGAGGTCGACTTTGAAGTCGACCCGCAAACTGCCGATGTCGATGAGACTGACGAACCGCCATCTTTTATCGCTCTCAAGAGTGGTCGTCTCGAAGGCGAGACCCAAAAGGCAAATCGGCAGTTGCGGGAGTACATTGGCAAGTCCCAGAATCGTGCTGAGAAATGACGAAGGGGGCGTCGCTAGTCGTCCCGATGACGTCTGAGTACAATCCGGAGAACCTCTATTCTCTACGAGTTCACACCCCAAAGAAGACTCATGGACTCCGAACTTCGCGACACTTGCACGGGACTTTTACAGCGCATTGTTCAGCTGAAGGACTCTCTTTGACTATGACGTCAAACTGAACCGCCTCGCGAAAATTGAGGAGGAGATGGCTGCGCCGAAATTCTGGGATGACTCAGAGGCCGCTCAGAAGACGGTCGGTCAACTCACACGCTTAAAGGCAGCAACCAAACAACTCGGCGAACTGATCACCACAGGCGATGACCTCGAGGTGCTCATGGAGTTTGCCGACGAGGACGAATCCGGGGACTCCGAGACCGAGCTGCGCACAGCAGTCGAGCATCTCAAGAAACAACTGGACGCCACCGAACTCCAGGCGGCCATGCGCAATCCCGAGGACGCGGGTGACGCTTACGTCGCCATTCAAGCTGGTGAAGGGGGAACCGACGCTGCCGATTTCGCGGAAATGCTCGAACGCATGTACCTCCGCTGGGCCGAGAACAACGGCTACAAAGTCGAGGGAATCGATCGGTCCGACGGTGAAGAAGCCGGCATCCGCAACACGACACTGCTGATCAAGGGCCCGTACGCCTACGGCTATCTCAAAGGGGAGACGGGCAATCACCGTCTCGTCCGCATCAGCCCGTTCGACGCGGCAGGCCGGCGACAGACATCGTTCGCGGCAGTCGATGTCACGCCAGACTTCGGAGACGATGCTGATATCGAAGTCGACTGGGACAAAGAGGTGCGAGAAGACACGATGCGGGCCGGCGGGGCAGGGGGGCAGCACGTCAACAAGACGGAATCCGCTGTCCGCCTCACTCACCTGGAGACGAACCTGGTCGTCTACTGCCAGAACGAACGCTCCCAGCACAAGAATCGCGCGACGGCTCGCAAGATGCTGCTCGCCAAGCTGTATCAAATGCAGCAGGATGAACGGGACGCGGAGATCGCTGCCCGACGCGGAGAGAAATCCCGCATCGGCTTCGGTGGTCAGACCATCCGCCACTACGTCCTGCAGCCGCAACAGTTCGTCAAGGACGACCGCATGGACCTCAAGACGAGTAATCCCTTCGAGGTGCTCGATGGCGCAATCGAACCGCTCATTGATGCGTACTTGCGATGGAGCATTGCCAAGTAGTTCGAAAATCGGCGTCCTCCCTTGATCATTAAGAACCACGGAAAAGACGGAAGGCACGGAATGATTCGCTTTCAACCTCGTTGTGTCTGCATGCTGGGTCTCCTCGCTCTGTTGGCGAACGCATCATGCTCGCAGAGTCCGCCGACAACGCCGACGTCTGCTGAGGCAGAGGTGACGGAGAGCACAAGCGTCTCGGATAACGCGACAGCCGAGTCTCAAGCAACTGCCATCGAGTATCACAATCCTCTCTCTCCGGAGCAGATTACCGACGGCTGGATCAGCCTGTTCGACGGACAGACATTGTATGGGTGGGTGTCCAACGAGGATTCGGTCAATTGGCACGTCGCGGACGGGTGCATCACTTCCGATGAAGGAGAGAAGGGCCTGTTGCATACGAGTGTGCCGTTCGCTGATTACGAACTGCAGTGTGACTTCCGCTTCGACCCAGGGGGAAACAGTGGCCTGTTCTTGCGGACCAAACATGTCCCGGAGAACGCACAAACCGATTGCTACGAGCTTAACCTCGCTGATGACCATCCGACGGGTCACACCACCGGCAGCTATGTTGATTTGAAGCAAACGGACGAACCGATTGTGGCTTCAGGAGACTGGCACACGTTTCACGTCACGCTCGATGGGGACCATTCAGTCGTCCGGCTCGACGGCGAAGTGGTCCTCGATTTCACGGACGACCAGCCTGACGGGCCGCGTTCTGGCTTCGTCGGACTCCAGCGCAATCAGGGCAAAGTGGAGTTCAAGAACATCCTGCTCAAGCCGCTCAACATGACTGACCTGTTCAACGGCACCGATCTCACCGGCTGGCGGAAGGTGCCCGGCTCGCAAAGTGAGTTCGCGGTCGAGGACGGGACGATTCATGTCACGGCTGAAAAGCAGGGCTTCCTCGAAACCGAAGGCACGTACGGCGACTTCGTTTTCCAAGCTGAGTCGATCTGCCATCGCGACCCAGGGCAAGGCGGGGAGCCGCTCAACAGTGGCTACTTCTTCCGGGCCAAACCGGGAACAGAAGAGGCTCCCTCGCACGGCTATGAGGTGCAGATTCACAACGGCTGGGAAGGGGACGACCGCACCAAACCGACGAACGCCGGCACCGGAGCCATCTTCCGCCGCACCGAGGCCCGTCGTGTCATCCCCAGCGACAACGAATGGTTCACCACGACCCTCGTCGCCGCCGGCCCCCACATCGCCGTGTGGGTGGACGGCTACCAAGTCACCGACTGGGAAGACACCCGCGAGCCCAGCGACAATCCCCGCGAAGGTCTGCGTGTCGCACCGGGCCACATCAGTCTGCAAGGCCATGACCCGACGACCGACCTCTCCTTCCGCGATCTGCATGTCGCTGAGATTCCTGAGCACTGAAAGTAGCCGTCACGCTCCGCGTGACGAGCAGGGCAAGTGCGGACTCACAACAAGCTCGAACACGCACAAGCGTCGGTGTCATCACGACGGAGCGTGATGACTACTATTCTTCAGGTCCGAAAGTAAAGATCCCGCTTGAGCGCCACTGCAGCAGCGATCGTCACAATCGCACTGATCGTACACGCGATCGCGACAGCCACTGCGGCGCCTCCGAGCGCCTGACGCATGGTACTCCCGTGGGATGTGTGTTCGACTTGCCACAGCAGGTCGCCAATCGAGACGGACCGCAATGATGGAAACACTTCGGGCACAAGGAGAATCACCATCGCCCCACAAGCAGCGAGGATCACGGCATAAACAGGCTGTCGCACCGTGCATGCACAGAAGACTCCGAGGCTGTAGACGACCAGACTCATCAGTGGCAGGAATGCGAGCAGCCAGACCTCTCGAAACTCCAGGGCTGTTCCCGCACTCAACACCGTCACCGGTGACAGGAAGAACAAGGCGATGGCTGCGTATCCGGCCCCGTAACGCAACCAAAACCACTGTGTCGGAGCGATCGGTCGTGACCGCCAGAACGTGTGCAACTTCGGCTGCAGGTCGTTGGTGAATCCCACGGCTCCAATCATCAACGAAACGGCAGCGGTGGCAAGCATCAGAAAAACCGGCATCAGTTGTCGCCACAAATCCAGACGACGAGCCGAATCCACACTGGTCACCACGAGCAACACGAAGGCGACAGCGACACCGCTGAGGCAGACAGGAATCGACTCCCGCCACTGGAGCCAGACCAGAGCGGTGGCCGGAGACGTCCGCGGCTGGCGAAGCCCCCCGATATTCCGCATCCGCTGCCAGCGATCGAACCGCTGCATCAATGGCTCGACTTGCCCGTATCGCAACGTCATGACCGCACACAGTGCCGCGAGTACGAGCACCTGCCAAACGACCGCGAGAGGGATGATGTTTTTCCTCAACTGGTCGGCAGAGTAGACCCATGTAAACCCGCTCAACGGGGTGGACATCACTCCAAGTGCGGCGAAAGGTGAAGCGATACCCCTGTTGGGGCCAGAACTCATCGGCCCGTCATAATTTGCAAGGCACCAAATCGAGAAAGGCAGCAACACAAACGTCACGACCAGACCAATCAATGCCGCTCGCAGTTCGGTCCGTTGGTTGGCAGCGATTGCAACAATCCACGCGTACAGATTGGCTGCCATCACGCCTCCCGCAACAACCGCGTGCCAACTGGAGAAGCGGGAGTCCGGTACGAAACCTTCAATAAACAGCCCAGAAAACCCCACCATCCAGATCGGGATCAACATGACGCCGAGACCGCACAACCATCGCACCAGTGCAGACTGCCAAAGAGCCACTGGTTGTGACGCGACAAAGGAAATCGTTCCCTGAGAGGTCTCCGACGCTGAGACCGTCATCCCCACGAAGAGGGGAGCCACGAACGCATATCCCATACAGGCTATCATCGCAGTCTGAGGCACTTCATCCCATTCGCCATAACCGCAAGCAAGAAAGACTGCCATCGCAATTGCACACAGCGACAGCAGTTGCCAGCGGTGTTCGAGCCACTCTTTGCGGAGAAGGTTGAGCCAGATGTGCATGGTTGCGTCTCGTCAGGAGCAAATGGGGCGTGCCTTGATCCCCTTCCTGACGGTCGGGGCTGGTGTAGGGTTTGATGATTCGGGGGATTAGACCGAAGTCGCAACTGTTGAAGATTGTGGAGGCCGTTGTAGACCGCTGTCTGGACGACCGACAACAAAGGCTTCGAAGATTTCGTCGAGGGACAGGTCTTCCAATCGGTGAGCGATGCCCTGAGTGCGGAGCAGGGCGGTGGCGTCCGGAGCGTTGTCGATCGTCAGAATGACCTCGCCGGTGGAGAGTCGACTGTCCAGAACTGTGAGTTCTCCGGCCAAGCGGCGGGCCATCTCTGGCTCGAGGATCAGGCGTTTGACTTGTTCGCGGAGGTCGTCGGTGGTGGATTGCCGGACGATCGAGCCGTGGTGCAGGATGGCGATCACGTCGGCGACCGGTTCGACCTCGTACAGCAGGTGTGAGCTGTAGAGGACCGTGGTGCCGGCGGATTGCAGGTGTTCGACGAGGTCGCGGTTGAATTCCTTGCGCATGATGGGGTCGAGGCCGAGGGCCGGATCGTCGAGGATGACGACTTCGGGGCGGTGTGCGAGAGCCAACAGGAGGCCAAGGCGGACGTTTTGGCCCTTGGAGAGATGCCGCACTTTGGTCTTGAGCGGGACGTCGAACTGTTCAACGAAGCGGGTTGCCAGTGAGTGGTCCCAGGTGGGATAGAAGGCGGCGACGAAACGGATCACCTCCTCGGCTGTCATCCAGCCGAACATGGTTTGATCCTCCGCGAGATAGCCGACCGTACGACGGACTTCGAGCGGTTCGAGTTGGGGATTGCGTCCAAGCACGCGGAGTGTGCCCTGATCGGGCGAAAGCAGGCCCATCAGCATCTGGATCGTGGTTGTTTTGCCTTCACCGTTGCGGCCCAGAAAGGCAAAGGTCTGGCCGCTTTCGACAGTGAGATTGAGGCCGCTGAGGACCGTTTTGTCGCGAAAGCTCTTGTGGACGTCGCGGATTTCGATGGCCGGTGAGGTCATGCGTTGTCTCCCGTGTTGCGAGTTCTCGGGGCACCGTCGGTGATGGCTGAGGCGTCTTGCGTTTGGGCGAGGGCGTCGTCAAGCAGGGCATGGAGATCAGTTGCAGAGAGGCCCAGCAGGCGTCCGTGCTGGGCCAATTGTGTGAGTTCATCGAGGAACCTGATTCGCTCGGCTTTGAGTTCGTGCTTGGGGAGTTCATCACCGACGAACGTCCCTTCGCCGTGCCGCATGTCGAGCAGTTTCTCTGCGGTCAGCTTCTCGTAGACGCGCAGGACCGTGTTCTGGTTGACGGCGAGGTCGCGTGCGAGTTGACGGACAGAGGGAATCTGTGTGCCCGATTTGACCCGACCGGACAGGCATTGGGCCCGAATCTGGTCAGCAATTTGACGCGAAATGGGCGTTGACGACCCTTTTTCGATGCGAATGAACATGCATGTTTCCACTCGTTAACCTGCCAAGTGACTACAGATATATAACAGTTTTGGTGGCTTGTCAACTCATTCGTGTTGACGCTTTGCATCGCGAGCCAACGACTCGCTGAAATCTGGCAAATCCCGTAGGAAACTTCCGACCTGACGGATTCGCGCAAGCTATTCAAGTAATGAGGCCATATTTACAGACCTGCCAACAAAGAGGTTTCCCACCATGTTCCGTCTGAACCGAAAACCTGATTGCAGTGCATCGTGCGAGCACGCTGCACGACGCGGTGCCTTTGTGGTGCTCGCGTTCTTCTGCCTGATCGCCACGATCGCCTTCGTCTCCTTCTCGATCGACACCGGGCACCTCGCCTTGAGTAAGACGATCCAACAAAATGCTGTCGACTCAGCCGCGCTGGCGGCCGCGATGGAGATTACGAATGCCGTGGAAAATGCGCCGCCCGAAGAGCCGGATCCGACGGCCTACGCTCGTGAACAGGCAAAGGTGATGGCGGTCGATGTAGCGGCGTTGAATGGCGTGTTTATCGACCCGGACATCGATGTGACATTCGGCTTGCGATCATACAATCCGGCGACGGAGCAATTCGAAGTGCAATGGGGTGTTTCGCCGGCGAATGCCGTGAAGGTGCGAGCCCGTCGCAGCAACCCGGACACCTCGCAGCCGGACGGTCAATTGCCGCTGATGTTCGCAGCCGTGTTCGGCGACGACTCGGTCCGCATGGAATCGGAAGCCGTCGCTTACATCGAGGCTCGCGACATCTCTGTCGTCCTGGACTTCTCCGGATCAATGCGGTTCGACAGTCTGTTCCGCTGGGATTCCATCAATCGCCTCGGCGAAGATGCGATTCGTGATAACCTGCGTGATATGTACACCGAGTTGGAAATCGCTGACGGCAACGTGGGAACGCTTGATCACACTGACCCGGATAATGCCGATTCGACCCGTGACTCCGAGGTGAAGTGGCTGGTGGTGCATAGTCCAGACACAGATGATCCCAGCGATCCCGATGTTGACGTAACTTTCAAGTACGATGAAGTTGAAGTTGTCTCGTCAGAGGACTACCAAGAGATCAAAATGGAATTCGACGACGGGACTTCTCAAACGATCAGCGACACTGCATCGACAGGGACATACTCAGGGTCGGGTGGCAACAATGAAAAGGAAATCGAGTCCGTCTGGGTGATGTTTGCTGGCAGCGATGTCACGCTGACTGGAGAAGATCCAACTAAACGATGCAAGCCTCAGATCTCTGTGACATTTACCGGGGGAGGCACGTCGGTCTACATCGAATCGTCAAAGGACCTTTCCAATGTCGTGCTCGAATTCGAGGATGGCACGAACTATAAGTTTGATAATCTCAATCAAGGACAGACGGGAACGTTCGAAGGGATTGGCGAGAACGCCGGCAAGATCATCTCTGGCGTTTGGGTGAAATCAGGCTGCAACAAGAGCGGCGATGGACCCGGCTACGGTGAACGGTTCGATGCTCCGGACTCCGGACAATCATCGGTGGCCATCCGCTTCGATGACACGAACGAAAACGTCAAGGCGTACTTCGGTCTTGATGGCGTGAGCTACCCGTACCCGTCTGGTAGTTGGGACAGTTACATTGACTATGTCCGCAACGACAGCGACATCAATCGCGGCAGCCATCGTGAGATGTACGGCGGCATCACCTTCATGCACTACATCCTGGAGAACAAGCCGTACCACTCACAAACACCCGATTTGGCGAAGACTTCGCACTTCCCGTTCCACGCGGTCCGGGAAGGAAACGAGCTCTTTGTGGACTTCCTCGAGAACCTGGGCTTCGGTGACCACGTGGGGTTGATCAGCTATGACCAATACCGACGAACCGAGCAGGTCCTGAATGAGGATGGCCAATCGATCGATATCTCTGCTGATCCGATCGGCGATCACTACGAGGCGATCAAGACGATCATGCAGTATAAGCAAGCCAGTCACTATTACGCCCGGACCAACATCGGCGGCGGAGTTCGACAAGCTCGCGACACGATCGAAAACTTCGGTCGCAGCGGTGCACGTCCGACCATCCTGCTGATGACGGACGGAAACGCCAACGTCTACGAAAACACCGCCGGGGACAATAACCTCCAAGGTGGATTTGCGAATGACGGCTTCTACCAGATGCCCGCAGGGTTTGACTGGGGGGTGTTTAACAACCTCGACACGACCAGCACGGTTCCGTTCAGCATCAATGACGACGGCAGTGAGAATGCCCGTTCACGGATCTTTGCATTGTCACAAGCCTACTTGGCGGCCGATGAAGGCACGACCGTGCATACGATGGCAGTGGGGGCAGGTGCCGATACCGACCTGATGAAGGCCATCGCTTTTCTCGGCGGGGGTGAGTATATCGAAGTCTCTGGCTCGCTCACCGTTGCGAACTTGATGGAGGAAGTCCAAGCCGGCTTCTACCGTATCGCGGCCCTCGTGCCTCCTGCACGTCTGGACGATCCGGCAGAAGCGACTCCATAACAGGCAGCAACCTCGCCGTATTGCCTGATGATGATGCCCACGGGATGGTCCTCCCGTGGGCATTTTTCGTTGAGAGCAATCAAATCTCGTAGGACGGACTTCCAAGTCCGTCCTGGCGGTACGTCACTGCTAAAAACTCGGGTGGGGTGGCAGGGTCAGACCAACGGGATGGCCCTGAGATTCCGCGTCCTCACACCGGGGCCATCCGCTGCGCTCCTGACCCCGCCACCCGGAAATCATGCTCAGACGCTCTACTCGAAGCACCTTCCAAGATCGGACGGACTTGGAAGTCCGTCCAACGACGAGATCACTCGATGGGGATCGCGAAGTCGCCATGCATGTCGCGCCAGACACAGTGGATGTGATTGGCCGGATTACCAGAGACATCCGGCTGAGTGTTGACGAACTCGATGAGAAACGTCTCTCCCTGGATGCGGTAATAGTGACCGATGCCCGGTTCCGTCGCTCCCGCCCAGGCAAAATGCACGTCATCAAAGCCTGCGTCGTCGATTGCGGCCAGACGCTGATCCGAGAGTGTCGCTGGAACCGCTGTGGCATACTCGTCGATCAACTGACGCAGGACTTTCTGTTGATCGGACGCCAGTTTGCCAGCGGGAATACCGGCTGGTGCTTCGTTCGGCGGTTGAGGCTCTCCCGCTGCCCGAATCTCCCGCGGAGCTTTCTCGGCGATCATCGCCTGCTTCCGTTGAGCATCGTCGAGACTGTTGACCAGATCAAATCCCAGCTGCTCTTCCTTCGCCAAGATGCGTGTTCCGATCTCAATGCCAGATTCGTTCTCGGCCTTCACCACACCAGGATTTGCTGCGAAGAACTGAGGCGTCGACGAGATGACCTTTCCATCTTCGACCACGAAGTTCAGCGAGAGATGATGGCCTTCCACACTCAGTCCCCATCGCCCACCGAAATCCGCTCCAAACAGTGTGAAGTAGTATCGCTCCGGATCCCGCGCGAATCGCCCCTTGCCCTCGATCTCGGCGAGCAGTTTTTCGATCTCCATGATCTGCTTGGCTTTAGAATAGCCGGTCTGAGAGAGTGCCGCTTGCAACAACTGATGAGCGACCTTCCGTTGCTCGGCGTTCATGTGTTTGACCTGCAGCCCCTTGCGATGATCCTTGGGGATGAAGTGCCAGTTGACCCGTTGATCGGTGTCGTCCTCGTAGGAGAGCAGGGCCGTCTTGCGTTGCTCATCATCCAGCAGTTCGACGAACTCCGTCGCCGCTTCAGTCATCTCCGCACCCGGTGCAGTTTCCCGATAGAACGTCCACCCGGCAACGGGCGTCGACACGATCAGGACCAGCAACAACATCCAGCGAATACGGCGGTACATCTCGATCTTCCTCAGACAGGACGCGGGAGGGAATTCCACGCCCAGATCGTACCGCCCTTAAGGTCGTGTGAAAAGCTGCCAACCACGCTAATCCTCCGTCATTCCCGTGCAGGCGGGAATCTAGCAACAACACATGTGCCATCGCAGTGTGGCTCCATGCTCAATGCCATCTGGATTCCCGCCTGCGCGGGAATGACGTGACATATTTCGACCGAGAGTCCGAGCAAGCGATTCAGGAGCGGGTGCCTATCGCCGTACCGGTCCGAAGGCGTTGGGATCGACGTTGGGCGGGAGCACTTCACCACCGTGGGCGGTCCGGTTGGGCTGCCTCTCGTGGTTGTCGAACGGTCGCGGCTGCTGAAACTCCGGCTCGCCTAACGCTGTCTCCGGCAGTGACGGTTCTCCCAGATCAACATCCTCGAAGGGAGACATCGCTTCCATGTCGCCGTCACTTGCTTCTTCACCAATCACATCTGCTTGCTGAAAGAGCGACTCGGGCGGCTTTGGCTGGATGATGCCCGCATCGACGAGCATGGCGTAGGACAGCACCGCGAGAATGGAGTACGTGACGACGTTCGGGACGAATCCTTTCCCAAACATCTTCATGGCCGTACCGGCCGACTTCTTCAGCTTGAGACGGACTCCAGCCCATTGCACACTGTACATCTCGTCAAGAAGCAAGTGAGAGAAGAATCCGGTCGCGGTGCCGCTTGCCATCAGTAGTTTGACGGTCGTGAGATCGCTGGGATAGCAGAGGTAGGTCAGTTCTGCTGCGATGGCCATCGCCGGCAGGCTGTGAAACATGCCCCGATGGACCGAGACCGCACCGATGATGGATGCACCGCCGTACTTGATCCCGAGATACATCACGACGATCAGCAGCATCGTGATCTCGACATCACTCGGCAGACCGAGCCAGCCAATCAGACGGCCCACCAGCGCCAGCGGAGCAATCGCAGCGACGAGTCCAAACATCTCCCGCACTGGCCTGCCGGTCTCGGAATCGAGGTCGGGCAGCATGCCACCCAAGGCGGTCAGCCAAGCCGCGAGCGCTCCTTGAGCCGGTGTGAAGTCGAGGGCAAACGTGGCTCCCAACCCGTAACCGACGCCGAGCATCGTGCTGACTGTGATGTGTTCCCGATAAGCCGCCATGCGTCCGTCCGTGGATTGGCGAGAAGTGTCATCCTGACCCGAAGACGCGGCAATGTATCAGGAGTCCCCAGATCACGGCAACGGCTATTTGACGTGTTGCAAACGGTTGTCTACTGATGGGTTACAAGTTCAGCGGTGCCGCGGTCGCCATCTCAAGACTCTCCGGATAGGATCATTGAGAGATGACGATCGAACAGACTCCCTTCCATGAGATTGCCATGCCAGACAATCAAAAAAACGAAGGTGTCTCTATTCGCACCATGACGATCGGCGTGATGTTGCTGATCGCGTACATCTGCTGGGGGATGGCTGCGTCTGACTACCTGGGTTTGAAACCCGGTTTGCCTGACAGTGGTGTCCGCGCCGGTCGAGGTCGTGGGTTGGTGATGGCTGTGACATTGATCGTAACGTTCATCACCAACTCACTGCATGTGCATGAGGCTCCGGGAATTATCTCCCATGTGTTCCGTATAACGCACGGTGGATTCTCTTGACCTTTGTGATACTTGAAGGCTTGGCGGTCGCGTTCGGCGTCTGGGTGAAGCTGCTGGAAACAAAGCTCGGCGCCCCGAAGAAAAAACGCAAGCGGCATCAGACCGGACCACGAGACAAGCCTCGTAAGCGAAGACGCGAGGGGATCTAATCGGCAGGCGAACTCGCATGATGACAGTCATTCGCTCGATGACGTGCCGCCAGCAAGATGACTGTGGAGAAAGTTCCCCCGTACCTCTCTCATCTTCGGCCCGTCTTTTCCGAGCCAGATCAAATGCCCCCCTGCGTGCAGGTCACAGTGCTCAGCAGACGGAATGCAGTTCATCGCCCACTCGACATGTGCGCTGGGAATCAGCGGGTCCAGACTGTCGTGCAAGATGAGTGTTGGGCAGTTGACTGAACCCGGAGTCAGCCAATTTTCGTCAACTGCGTTGGCCCAGTCATTCTCGACTCCGGCTGGGTGCTGAGAACAACGAAGTTCGGACTCGGCGAGCAGAGGCACGAGCGACTTCGTCGCTTCCTCGTCAACGATTTCTGCTTGCCGTTGTCCGCTCATCCCTTCCACGACTCCGTCCGGTCGACGACGAATCTTTTCCATCTCTCGTCGATATCCAAGACGAAGGATGGGCAGGCACCAACGGTGATATTTGAAGAATGGATAGACGGACCTCAGATGGGGCGGCATCCAGCGACGTGATGTGAATGGATGACTCAACGCACACTGGAGGACTAGGGCTGCTGACAGCATCGGATGCCGCGATGCAAAACAGGACGCTGCAAGGCCGCCTCCTGAAGTTCCGACCACGGCGACCCGATCAATGTTCAGTTGTTGAAGAAGCTCCGCTGCTAGATCAGCACAGTCATTTGGTGATCGACCGCATGACAGGGGTGTCCCGTAGTACCCGGGACGACTAGGAACAATCAGACGAAATCCATCGTCCAATAACCACCCCTCCATGATAATTGCTGCATCATTCCCGGCGCCTGTCCCATGGAAATAGAGAATCGCCGAACCTTGGCCGACATCAGCATACTCAACCAAACCCTGAGAGGTTTTCCTCTGATGATTCTCAATCGGACTAGTAAACCATCGATCACTCATTCGCCCTTCTCATGACCAAAGGCTTATCGACCACTCAAGCTGTCTCATGAGTCATTCACGACTGTACACGGCGTTTTGCGGGCGATGCGTTTGAGCAGGCCGGTGAGCACCTTGCCGGGGCCGATCTCGTAGAACTCGTCGATGCCCGCCTCGAGCATGGCACGGATGGAGTCTTCCCAGCGGACCGGGCTGATCACCTGTCGCACGAGAATGTCTTTCAGGACTGCGGGGTCGCTGTGCGCTTGGGCATCGACATTGGAGTAGACAGGGATCTCCGGCGACTTCATTTCCATAGCAGCCAGTGCTTCAGCGAGGCGCTGGTCGGCCGGCTCCATGATGGACGTGTGGAATGCACCCGCAACGGCGAGGGGGACGGCTCGTCCTCCCGCATCGTCTGCCAACTCGGCCGCTTGCTCGCAGGCAGTGTTCGTGCCGGAGACAACCGTGTTACCGGGACACAAGTAGTTGGCG
Organism: Planctomycetaceae bacterium; assembly: GCA_029259815.1. Classification (GTDB taxonomy): domain Bacteria; phylum Planctomycetota; class Planctomycetia; order Planctomycetales; family Planctomycetaceae; genus JAHBXU01. Next base: position 18,635 of record JAJDEJ010000253.1, read on the forward strand.
ATTTGCAGAGTCCCGTCACCTCTCGCTTGCTCACAGATCTCTTCGACTTTGGGGATCTCGAGCAGCAGCATGCTGACCATGCCGGAGGGCGTCGCATCGGACGCGTCCTGCATTGCCTGACCTCGCTGCTGAACGACACGCAGTCCGTCCTCGAACGACATGGCTCCGGAGAAGACCAGAGCCGTGTACTCTCCCAAACTCAGTCCAGCGGCCATTTCACAGGCCAGCACGATGTCCGGAGAATCCGTCCGCAGCATCTCCAGTGCAGCGAGACTGGTCACAAAAATTGCTGGCTGGCTAATGACGGTGGAATCGAGTTCTTCCGCCGGTCCTTCGAAGCACAGTTTCGCGAGGTCGTAACCGAGGATCCTGTTCGCCTGCTCAAACAGCCCTGCAGCAGCCGGATACCGCTCGACCATCGTCTTGCCCATGCCGACGTGTTGGGCGCCCTGACCGGGGAAGAGAAACGCAATGCGGCTCATATCAGCCTCCCGCGTGAGCGGCCAGTTGCTCGACGATGTGATCGTTGACGTGCAGGGCCTTGAGACGCATCGCTCCGCTGAGAGCGTTCGCCATTGAACGGGCGTCGCTGGACCCATGACTGATCAGGCAGACGCCATCAATGCCAAGCAGGGGAGCGCCGCCAACTTCGTTGTGCTCGAACTTCTTACTGACCTCGCCGAACGCGGCCTTCGCCAATTGCTGCTCCTCTTTCAGTGCCCCGATCACAGCACCGGCGAGCATCTTCATCATCATGGATGCGATGCCCTCGCTGACCTTGAGGACGACATTGCCGACGAACCCTTCACAGATCAGCACGTCCGCTTCACCCTCATACAGTCCGCGACCTTCGACGTTGCCGACGTAGGCGTCTTTGAGACCACTGTTCATGAAGAACTGATGGGTGTCGCGAGCCAGTTCGTTTCCCTTGCCCTCTTCCGTGCCGATGTTCATCAGACCGATGCGAGGCTTCTCAATTCCCAAAATACTCTGGGCGTAGATCGACCCCATGATCCCATACTGAAAGAGGTGCTCGGTTCTCGCCCCCGGATTGGCACCCACGTCCATCAAGACAGAGCCGCCCGTGAGCGTGGGGAGGACAACCGCGATCCCAGGCCGCTTCACCCCCTTGAGAAACAACCGCGTTCTCAGGCCAGCACCAACGATGGCTCCGGTGTTGCCGGCTGACACAACCGCGTCTACGTCCTTAGCCGCCATCAGTTTCCAGCACACGGCAATCGAGCAGTTCGGCTTCTGACGCAAGGCATCGGTCGGCTTCTCGTGCATACCGACGGCCCCCTCAGCAGGCGTGATCGTCAGGCGTTCACCCGAGTGACCACGCTCAGCGAGAAGATCCTTCAGGACCGGCTCATCGCCAACCAGGAGGACTTCGAGTTCAGGGTGCGTCTGAACAGCAGCGATCGCTCCGTCAACATTGATCTCAGGAGCATCGTCACCACCCATCGCGTCGAGCGCGATTCGCATGGGCGGTTAATCCTCGGTCTCGACCATGGTTCGTCCATGATAATACCCGCAGTTGGGACAAACCACATGTGAGGGCACAGCCGTCCCACATTGGGCACAATACTGCAACTTGGGTGCGGTCACAGAGTTATGGCTCCGTCTCTTACGGCCTTGAGTCTTGGAGATTCGGCGTTTGGGCACCGCCATCGCGTTCACCTTTGGGTGGGATACTTTAGTCGAAAACGGAGAGACACTCGTCACCCACTGATTCAGGCAGGCGGCGTTCTCAGCGAGATATCACGCGTCCTGATCGAAGATCTTCAAAATCAGAGCCGCGCGGGATCAAATCCTACGCGAAGCACGAAAGCTTCGTCAAGCAAGCGTGTTGAGATCACCCGACGTCGGTCAATCCGCTGAAAAGCAGGGGACAATCAACAGCACCCGCATGTCGATTACGGGTTGGACTGCACCGGCTCCGGATTCGCCTCACCTGCTCGCAACGCAGCCACAGCCTCTTCCTCAGTGGCAAAGTATGGCCAGAGCTTAAAGAGGCTCATGTTTTGAAGCACTTCGACCATCTGAGGATCGGCTGCACACAGGGCTGCCTGCCCCTTCTGATTCTTCACTTCACGAGCCATCGAGACCAATGAGCCAATAAACTCTGACCCGAAGTACTGAAGCTTACTCAGATTGATGACCAGATGGGACACATCCGGCTTCAACACGGCATCGCGAATCGTGTTCGCTTCTCTGTGCAAATCATTGTACAGGAACGAACCCGCCTGTCCTTTCGGCGTCACGACAAGAATATCGTCGAGTCGTTTCGTGGTGAAGATTTTGAGGTGTTTAAACATAGTTGGCCCAATTCTAGCACACTCCACTAGTAAATGAAGCAAATTGCCACAGCTTTTGAATTCCCAACCGATCTCAATCGGCCAACGAAGCAAGTGGCTCATGCGTTCGTTCGACATCCCAGGACATTGACACCGCTACCGATCAAGAGGTTCTGATCGTAAGTCCATCGGTAGAATCGTCCGGTTCGCTCCGGCGGAAGCACTGAAAGATCCGTAAAACCTGCCTCGCGGAACCATTCCGTCAATTCTGCAACCGTGTGATGGTGCTGATACTCAGGGGCATACCAGTCGAATGTGTCACAAATCCGGTTCTCATAGTTGGGGTGATTGCTAAAGCTGACCACTTTATTCAGCGTCGTGTTCAGAAGGGGAACCCCACCGAGCCTCGCTCCCCATACGCACAAACGCTCCAGCCGATCGGGCTGCATGGCTGTGGTTCGATCACGGAGCCAATCATTTAACACCTCTTGCCACCATCGGTTGCGGCGATACAGCCACACCGCCATCCGCCCCCCCGGCTTGACCATCCTGGCGACCGCGTCAAACACCTCCCGTGTGTTGGCATCGTGATGCATCACGCCAATCGAAAAGACCGCATCGAACGACTCTGATTCGAGCGGCAGTCGTTTGAGGTCCGCTTGGGCGAAATGCACGTTCGGAAGATGCCTGCACAGAGACGCCGCTTTCTCAACCGCCTCCGTATGATCGACCCCAATGACGGTGGCCCCAGCCTCGCCGGCAATCTTCGAGTAGCGTCCGCCTCCACAACCGGCATCGAGAATTCGCAGTCCTTTGAGTTCGTCCAATGAAAGGCCTGTCTTCGCCTGAAATGTGGCCCGATCTTCGTCATCATGCGCGACTTCGTAGCGTGTCCACTGTCGACCGAAACTTGCCAGATGTTGCGACTGCGTGAAGCGGGGGATGCCCTTCACGATCGAGTAAGAGGTCGAGCCATCCTCGGCAACGAGTGTTTCTCCATCGTCGCCCACCCATAACCGCAGACCGGTCTTGGGGCAACGCAGCAAGGACAACAGAGCGTCGTTCACAGGAGGACTCGTGGAGCCAATCAAAGAGAAGTGAAGCAAGTCGAACAGGGCAGACGACCAACACAGTGGACATCATTTCGACTTCTTGATCACAAACACAACCCTCGCCCGATCCGGCGTGGCGTAAATGTCCGAAAAGCTGTGAGCGACGTTCGGTTCTACAGGCTCCGCGGCTGCTGACTCTTGTTCCTCATTCCCAGCGAGGGCACGAGCGGCACCGGCCACTTCCTTCGTCTCGGTGAAGATCGACCGCCCTCGGAGTTCGAAGGCATGGACATCTTTATCCGAGACCCTTGCCGAGAGTTGGGCATGCAGCGGGCCAGATCGTGACTTCGCATGTGTTGAGCCGGCAGTTGAGGGCGGAGACGCGGGGACTGCCCGACTCAAGCTCGGCTGCTCAGCCGGAGCGGAAGCCGCAAGACCTTCGGCAGCATTCATCCTCTGACGTCTCATTTCAGGTTCCACACGATTCTGTGCGATCTGAACCTTCTGCATGGCAATCGATGTTGTGACGTCCTCCGAGCGACCGTACCCCTGTGAGTCCAGATCCGCCACGACTTCAGCAACCTTCTCCCAGTCGGACTCCACAAGAATCACAACATTGGAATCCGTTGAGGACGATCCGATGGCTTCCAACTCGACGGGCGACTCGATGCCATGATTTGTCAGCAACACTTGAATGTCGTCAGCCGTCATCTGCACATCGACGACGGTGAGAGGAATCCAGACGGTTTCGTCAGCCACTTCCACCAGATACTTGACGACATCACCCGGTTTGGGGACATGCCGATCTTTGGCGACCTGCTCCAGCAGCGATTCGACCGACAGCGACGCGACACGAACACGTGCCTCGGCAAGGGCAGGGGCGTCTCCCGGAAGAAGATCATCGCCAATCATCTCTGAGTCACGTGCCGCTAAAGCTGATGCTGGAGGTTCGACATTGCCCGCCAGTACCATGTCTGTTGTCTCAGAGGATTCCTCAGCTGGCACCGTGGCGACATCGGCGCGGTCAACCATTTGCGGACCTGCCGGCCAAATCAGCAGCAGCAAACCAGCAGCGGCGACTGTCATGACGCTTCCGGCAATCATCAGCCAGCGACGGCTCGCCGATTTCGCGGCGGGTGTTTCGACCGCTGTTGCCTCCGTCCGAATCTCTGCCATCACCACCTCCCTCAATCCGGGAGCGTGAACATCCTGCCGCAGTGACTTCAGGTTTTCGGAGAGTTGTGCGTAGTCGTCCAGGACGTTTCGGATGGACGGAGTCTGTTCAACCACACGGCGCACCTGTGCGCGTTCATCAGCTGTCACTTCGTCATCGAAGTACGCTGACAGCAATTCTTTGGAGAGGGATTTCTTGGACATTGGTTTAACTATCGTTCGCTCGCCAGGGCTCGGGTCAGCTTCTCACGCAGTTCGCTGCGAGCCCGGTGGATGCGGCTGCGGACAGTCCCCACGGGCACCGCGACCATCTCGGCGATCTCTTCGTAACTCAGGCCTTCCATTTCTCGAAGGATAATGACGGTGCGAAACTCTTCGGCTAGTTCGTTGAGGGCATCGCGGACAAGGGCTTGTCGCTCGCTCGTTTGCATGCTGTGGGCGGGGTCCGACTCCGGACGTTGATCGGTGGGCTCTGTCCCGGTGGTCTCCCGAATCGCATCGACCGACGCGGTCCCTCCGCGACGCCGGCGGTGCCGACTGATGGCCGTATTGTACGCGATTCGAAACAGCCAAGAGTAAAAGGATGACTCCTGACGGAACGAGTTCAATTTCTGGTAGGCGAGGACGAACGCCTCCTGCGAGACGTCTCGGGCCTCATGGACCGAGCCGACCATGTGGACCAGCGTTCCGTAAAGCCTGCCTTCGTAACGCGTTACCAGATCTCCAAACGCATCACTCTGGCCGGCCAGACACTGGTCAATCAGTTGTTGATCGGATGTGCTCACGTCGTCCACAGCTATCGACGCCCCTCCGTCTGCACAAGTTCCCGAAAAGTTCCCCGCATCCTCATTGTCCAGCAACCTGTTGTCAACCAGAGCGATGAGCCTGTAGCACGAGGGGATGACTGCATAGAACTCAGATGACGCGGATTTGGCTGATGCTTGCGGATCGACTCGGGCGCTTCTGTGGATGCAGTCGTTCGTTCGTGGTCGGGTGGAGTTTCGTCGCCACGGCCTGGAGACCGTGGGCGACGAGATCACGACCATTCATCCGCGATGATCCGTTCGATCTGTGTCATCCGCGTTCCATTCTTCTCCATGAACATCTCATTCACTTGAAGTTCAATACGTCTGGCGGGATGTCTGGCAACTCGAACTCGATCGGAACCGTCAGGATCAGTGTCGGGGCAGCGTAGACGAACTCCAACTCCGAGGGATGGGCTTCGACGTCTTGAAATCGATAAGACAATTTCACAGCTGCCTCCGCTTCTGCGACCGTGTCGAAGCCGGCAGGAGACCATCGCTGTGCGCCATCTCCTGATTGCAAATGGGCTTCGTTGTGGAAGACCCAGGTGCGATGTGACTCGAATGCCGGTCCGCCACTCTCGTAGGTGACACGGAGATTGATCCGAGCCGAGAGGGGCGGCGCATCGTCACCGGATGAGAATTGGGCTCGCTCCATGGTGACGGTCACCCCGCCGCGTCTGCGGGCCACGCGCTCGGAAGAGTCGAGGTTGCGGAAGACGAAGCTCTCTTCACCCGCTGCCAGTTCAATGGCGAGCCGTCCCTTGAGGGTGACCGCGTCAATGTCACTCGGCTTGCTGGTGACAAAGTCGATGAACAGCGGTGTCGCCGCTCCGCGATCAGCCGGCCGTTCGAGTTTGGCGTTCGCATTGAGCGGAGTCAGATTCTGATCGTCCATTGAAAGTTGAAAGTCTGAATGGTTGACGCGAATGAAGAGCGGTCGCAATCGGGGCTCTGTCATCACGTCGAATCCCACTCGTAAAACTTCACGCGACTCATCGGTGAAGTCACGTCGTCGTGTCAACGAGTTCGCCGCAATGCGGAATGCGCCGACGTCAACAATCAGACGCGGTCGGTTATTGGGCGATTGCGACATCAGTTCGAGTTGGCGGTCATCGGCATTCAGGCGAGCCGAGAGACCCGTAAGCAACTCGATGTCACGCATGGCTTCCCAGAACGACACGTCGTGCCAGTCAATGTCGAGCCGTTCACCCAGGATGTCCCCTGGAACGTCACGGGTGATGACAGCATTGCCCGTCTGGTCACTCAGCACTTGCACGAGGTCACGCAGTGTGAACTCCCCTACCAGCGTGACGCGACTCGCGCTCGCTGACACTTCGGCTTGCTGCCGCTCCAGCACGTCCCGCACACGCAGGACCGCCTCGCGTGAGGCAGCTGACTTCAATTGCTCCGGGGCAGGGAGGTGGGACAAGACATCCGGCCCCAGTTCGCGAAGAGTCCGTTCCGCCTCGACGCGCGCAGCACGTGACGACTCCCCCAATTGTTCGACCAATCGCTGCACTCGCTCCGCTGTGACATCGTCTCCCCGTGCCGATTGCTCAACGCCGGCGATCGTGAGCAACGACATGACAACGAGCAATCGTTGAAATCGATGGACCATCTTGGGGATCTCGTCAGCAGGCGGAGCACACGAGCAACGCACACGGAGTCAGGCACGATTTCGTCACGGAAACTCGATCGAACATTGGAAACCTCACCGACGAAATCGTGCCTGACCCCGCCGTCTCTGCCCTGACACCTCTGAGCGTGTTTCGCGAAGGCAACATCGGCCCGCATTGTCAGTGTAGACGGGCCTGTGATCGGCGAGAACCCTCATCAACGTCAATGGGGTCGCAGCGTACACCGGTTTCCTGTCCTAGGTTTGAGAAAACCAACCACTTTGTCGGCTGCGAGGCTGTTGACCATGACACGTCTGATCCCGATGTTCGTTACGACCCGATTGCCTGGACTGATGGCAGCAGTCTGTCTGGGGACGACTTGCGTCACCGCATTGGGGGCACCGCTCTTGGAACTCACGACCGATGGCGAGGTCTTTGTCGGTAAGTCGCTGGCACATGACAAGCACGTTTGCTGGTTAGCCCAGGAAGATGGACAGTTAGCCGAAGTCTCGCTGCGGGACGTTACTTCGTTTCGTAAGGTCAAAGAGGAATTCCGGGGCCTCAGTGCCATCGACATTCGCACCCGGCTGAGACGCGAGTTCGGACATTCGTGGGAGATTGTGAGCACAAAGCACTACCTCGTCTGCACTCCCAAGGGCCGTGCACGTCCGTTCGCTGAACTGTTCGAGAATGTGTATCGCTCGTTGAGAGGGTATGTGTCCGTCCGTGGCTTTGAGTTACCGCCGCCAGACTTTCCCTTGATCGCGGTCGTCTATCCCAACGAAAAAGAGTTCGCGGCGAATTGTCGAAAAGATGGCATCCCCTTCATCCCAGGACTGCGGGGATACTATCACCGCCGCACCAACCGTGTGTCCGTCTTCGAGAACGACGCTGATCAACTGGCGACGTTCAATCGACCGCCATCTCCGGCCTTCAACACATCGACGTCGTTCCCAAGTGTGCTTCGCACGCGAAGCAGTTGGGCGACGAGCCTCTCGTCAGCTGCAGACCGTGAAGCATGGGACGCCAACATTCAGTCGTCGTTGCGAAACACCATCATCCATGAGGCGACGCATCAGGCGGCGTACAACCTGGGACTGCACACACGCATTGGCGACAACCCCAAATGGGTCACGGAGGGACTTGCGACGTTGCTCGAACCGGATGGGATGCGAGAAAATCGAAGCGGACAGCGACCGCAAAAGCGTCTCAACCAAGAGCGATTCGAGTGGTTCCTGGCGTTCGCTCAGCAACAGCGACAACCCAAAACGCTCGCCGACTTCATCTCCAGTGATCGCATGTTCCAGACAGCCGCCCTGAATGGATACGCACAAGCCTGGGCACTGTCCTTCTATCTGGCGGAGACACGCTCAACTCAATATTGGCAATACCTGCAGACCATCTCGGAACGAGATCCGCTCAAAAGCTACCATCCGCAGGAACGATTGGCAGACTTCCAGAACGCATTCGGGGATGACCTCGACCGCTTGGAAGTGGCCTTCCTGCGGTTCATCGACGATCTGCAATGACGATGGCCGCCTGCGTCAAGCGACGCGTACCGGTGTGAGCACAGTCTCTTCCAACTCCCCGATGATCAGGCTGCCGCGGGCAACAGTGTAGTCCGCCTCGGTTGCACATCGAACGTCGGAGATTTTGAGCGGGAACATGGTGTCGCGGAGCAGTTCCTCGACCAGACCCGCGAACCCCGCCACCTGTGAAACGCCTCCGGTACAAACCAGAGGCAGAGGTTGAGGCAGATGGGAGATCGACGTTTGCTTGACGATGTCGACACGGAACATCGCCAGCATCTCGCCAATCAATTCTTCGTACAACAGCGACAGTCTCTGTTCACGCTCGCTGATCGGGTTGAGCACAGAGACCAATTTGGATTCTTTCCAACGTGTAATTGCCGAGTAATCCAGGTACCGATTCCCTTGGGCATCGAAGAGCACGGTGTCTTCGCTGTCTGCCAGACGCGTGTCGATCCACTGTCCGCCCTTGTTCAGTACGCTCCGCGCTAATTCCTCTCCATGATACGCAAGACTGGCTCGAGTCGCTCCGGCACCAAAGTCGAAACCCAGGCCGGTGAATCCATTGGCTCCGAGCTCCGCAAGGATCACGGAGCGTCCACAGGAAACGATGCTCGGTTCGAAGCCTTTGAGTCGCACCAACTGACTGAAAAAAATTCGTTCGGGGGACTCAGCCTTTTCTGAGATGGCCCCTGGAACGGTCATCCAACAGGGTTGCCCCGCTTTTGAGGTAGGGGGAATGAGTGCATCGACCAACGAGGCGAGTACCTGCCTGGCAAGCGGATCATCGGACGGGAGTCGCCCTTTGGGCATCAGTGGTATTGTGGGAATTTGCAGAGTTTCCGCCAACTCGACCGATGCCTGTCCGATCACCAGCAGGCTGTTTTCACATCGACCGAACGATGCGGTCGTTCGCTCCAACAGACGTCGGTGTGCAGGCGTGTCGGGCAGGGCAATATACTCGGCCAGATTCATCCGTCCGAACAGCCGTCCTCCTTCACAGCGAAGCGAGCGGAGATGACGTGTTCCGATATCGAGCGCAATTGTCATCGGCGTCTCTCCCGTTCCATCGCGACCAACACACGATCCAACAGGCCGGCGTCCGATCGTGGTTCGTCTTTTCTCTGCGGGACATCGGAGGTCGTGTCTTGTTCGGTCACAGCGTCGTGTGTGTCGGCCTGTTCGTCACTGCGAAACGTACGCACATGCTCAACGGCTCGATCCAGCCGCGACTCGACTCCTTGAGAAGCCTCAAGATTTGACCGGCGTCGAACTTTCGGTCTGCTTCCTGCCGACTCCTGTTCCACTGATGCGTTGACCGAGAAGTGCGGACCGGCCAGGGAATGAAGCTGATCGATCATTAACCGGCGTTTGCCAACTTCTTTGCCTTGATAGTCTGACTGCTGAAGTAGCGGAGCCCGTTCTTCAATGATGGGCAAATTGTTTTCGATGAGGCGGTCCAAAGTTCGGCTCTGATCAGCCTGGTTCGGGACATCTGGCAAGGGCAAGTCCTGCTGAAGCGACTGAGCTGTCCGATCGATACGTGACCAGATCACTGATACGACGAAGCACATCGCTGCCAGCACCAGGACAGCCAAGGCAATGGAAGCTGTGCTGAGAGATCGCATCTGTGCGAGTTTGTCATCGCCCAGGGAAGTCAACTCGGGGTCTTTCGGAACGGGGACGAGACCGTGTGTTTGAGTCACCAAATCCGCATCGCGGTCGGATTCGTAATAAGCGGTGGACGATGCCTCCGGCTCCGCTTGCGGGGTCACAGACGAAGGCTCGAAAAGTGTGTTCACTAGTGCGGGCTCAATGCTGTGACTTGCAGCGGAAAGTTCCGGAACTTCAATCTGAGGAACCGGGTCAATTTCCGGAAAGAGAGTTTCTTCTGAGGCGATTTGGTAATCATAGCTTGTCTGGTGGACGGACGACTCCTTCTCCACATGGTCGTCGACGGTCCCTACCATCGGAGCGAATGGGATGGATGGCGCAGCATCAGCCGAGGGAAAATCCAGAGAGGGCGAGGGCAGGGGTGTCGCTTCAAACGCGCGGACAGGCTCGACAATCGGCGCAGCTGTCTGCGATGGCTCAGGCGACGTTTGAATTTCGGGACCCGGAGCGGCAAAAGCCGGCTCAAACGTTTCCATTCCAGTGGTGTGGGCGTTTGTGTTCGGCTGGAGGCTCGTCGGCTGGCCGACGGCCATGGGAATCGCTTCCGGGAACTGTGTTTCCGGAAACTGCTGAGCCTGTGCCAGACCAGCGAAGTTCAGGAAACTTGCATCGAAAACCAACACATCTCCGTCAGCCAGATGTTCGGGCCGACTCCCCGGCTCAGGCAATCCGGCACGAATGTCGGTCCGAATGAGTCTCACTGTCTCCGCCAAAGCCGGATGCTGTTGCATCGCATCAATCACGTCTGTAACCGTTGCGTATTTCTTGTCGAGTGGCACGATGATCGGACGGTTTTCCAGGATCCCGACAAAGGCGACTTCAACACGATCATCTGATCGAGCCGGTTGATTCATGACCGTCCCCGAGGCAACTCGCACACCATTCCCCTGGCCGGGAGCTGCCTGCTCTTGCCTCCGGTCGCGTTGAAGGATCACCAAGTCTCCTGGAAGCAGCTGATGAGTGATGTTGGCATTCAGGAAAACTCGCATGGCAATGCGACCATTGCGAATGATCTGGGCCATTCCTGTGGCGTTGTCGCTGAGACCTTGGGCGGACTGAACTAACTGCGAGAGTTCCACGCTCCCTTGTGGCGAGGAGTATGTTCCCGCATGACGGGGGGACACTGCTCCCATGATTCCGAAATATGCCAATCCTGCTGAATGTCTCTCATCGCCATACTCGCGAACACCGGGAGCCGTCCGGCGGACACCCGCTGAATTACTGTCGAACGGGCGAACGCCTCCACGTGTGGTGTGATCAAAAGGTCTCACCCCCTGTGCAAATGTGCTTGAAGCAGCGAACACTGTCACCAACAATGACATCAAACAGCCGGCGAGTGTGAGGGCAGGCCGATGTTTCATCGTCATCACACTAACTGGGCGAATGAGTTGGCGAAGGCAGGCACGACAAGAGTGTGAAGAGGACTCAGAGACACTCCCACGGCTGTGAGAAGCATCCGATCTGATGTGATCGTTAACCATCTGACCGACGGACATCGGCAATTCCCTCTTCGCGGATTAGGACGCATCATGCGCACGGACCTCCGTGATGCCGCACGAGCATGGCGTACAATGGGAATAATCGGCCTGACTGTCAGGGTCGCATCAGCGAAACTGCGCGGAGAATGCCCTGGGACGGGAAGTCGGTGGGGCCGTAAATCGGGGCTGTAAATCATTATGCAGCGGAGCGAGATGGGAATTGGTAGTGATTCCAGTGCACTCAGCCCCTATAATTCGCCGATTGAAAGAAATGAAGCCGAAAATTGCGGTTCTGATAGTTTGCACGCTATCCTTGTAGTTTGCATGCTATCCTTAAATTCCAAGTTGTCGGAATCCCTTCATTTCACAGTAGATGGATCGACATCCCATCTCGTTTGCTCCTATCCCTTATGCTTTTATCTCACCAACAGCAGCTGGCTCTCGAACAGATCGAAGAGTTGCGTCTTCCGCAGCTCGATTTGAGCGTCTGCCCTGCCGACCAGCGAGAGGAATGTCTCAGCGAGCTTGTCCCAGCAGATTTCATGCTCATTCTGGGGAACGACCTCCGTGTGGTCCCGTTGGTGATTGACGCCTTAGCCGGCAGATTTCGCGACAGCGGTCTCTGTGGCGAGAAGGTCGCGGACCGATTGGCTGTCGCAATGGAGGAAGCCCTCGTCAATGCCATCGTGCACGGAAACCTTGAAATCTCATCTCATGTGCGCGAGCAACCGGGCAATGTCTACGAAAAGATGATCCTGGCCAGGCGACTCGACCCACGCTTCCGGAAACGTCGTGTTCGTGTTATTGGCAGATATGGACTCCGCGAAGGGACTGTCATCGTTCGTGACGAGGGACCAGGATTTGACGTCACTAGTCTGCCGGACCCCACCGATGCAGAAAACCTCTGCCGCGCCTACGGGAGAGGCATCCTCCTCATGCGGGCATTCTTCGACGATGTGACCTACAGCCCCCAGGGCAACACGGTCACGCTGGTGAAGCAGAAGACCTCAGTGTCGTCTGCCAGCGCAACAGGATCGTCTCTGGTCGCCCACTAACGTTTTGCCCGACCTGAACCGATAATCGTCGATTGTTGGTGTTCATACTCGAGTGTCCCGTTGGCAGTCTGAAGGTTGAACTCAAAGAGTCCGACAGACGGTTGCAAATTCGTGACCAGTTCTCCATCGTTGTGGGGTGAATCGTCACCGGCTCCGGGGAACAATCGGTCCACGGTCGATTCTGCGCCGGGGGTCCGTTTCCTCTGCAGAGTATTTGCAGACCACGGTTTAGAAACACACAAGGAAGAGAGTCCATGAAACTTGTAAGCGTTGGATGTCTTGCACTGACTGGTCTGTTGATCCTCGCCATCCCGCTGTCGGCTCAACCCGCCGGCGGGACGACAGACAAACACGCGGATCTCCGAAAGCAGGCGGACACCGCCTACCGCGAACGGAATTTCACACGGACAGTCGAGTTGACGTCACAAGTGCTCTCTGAGAATGCTCAGGACCCGGTTGCCCTGTATCTGCGCGGCAGTGCAAGAGTCGAGATGGGCATTGCCAGCCGCGATGCCAAGTTGATTCGTGTGGGGGTCGAGGATGCCCGGAAAGCCATTTCCGCTGATGGAGCCAAGCGAACCGACTTCTACCTCCCTTACCTGTACGGCATGTCGCACCTCACCGCCATCGAGGGGGACAAATCGCATGCTGAAATGGCGGTCCAAGTGGCAACCGAAGTGGCGGGTCGCGACAACGTTCTCAATAGCTCGAAGAGCAACTTGTTCTATCAGAAGGCGTTGGCCTACTCAAAGCTCGAAGATTACTCAGAGGCCGCCGCCGCATTGCAAGCCACGCTTGAACTTGACGCGAAGCATCTCGCTGCACACCTCGCACTCGCAGACGTCCTGGCTCGCAAGGGGGATGTCAACGACGCCGATGCCGCTTTCAGTAAGGCTGTGGAACTGTTTCCTCAGAATGCATTGGTCTTCAACAATCGCGGGATGTTCTACCAGACACAAAACAGAAACGAAGAGGCCATCGCTGCCTTCACCCAAGCCATCGCGTTAGACGGCAACCATGTTCCAGCTCATCTCAATCGCGGATTCACACGTTTGAACACGGGTGACCATGCTGGGGCTGAAGGGGATTTCACCCGTGCGATCCAACTCAAACCTGACAACGCGCCCGCGTATGCACTCCGCGCAACGGCCGAGTTGCTGCAGCACAAGACCAATGAAGCATTGCAGGATTATCTCAAAGTCATCGAACTTCGTCCCTCCTATCCACCCGCACGGGCCGACATTGCCTTCGCCTACTTCTTCGCCGGACATTATGACACAGCTGCACAAGCGTTCGAGCAGGCGCTCACACTCGCACCTGAGTCGAAGTATCTTGTTCCGTGGCGATACGCCTCATTGTCGCTCGCCGGTCAACAGGCGGCTGCTAATCAGGCCTATGGCGGTATCGCAAACAAAGCGGCGGAGAACCGTGACTGGTTCGATATGCTGACGCTGTTCTTTATGGGGAATCTCGAGGAACGCGAACTCCTCACTTCGATCGACTCCAAAGACGCCAGCCTCCGTGATGCGCAGCTCTGTGAAGCGTACTATTTCATCGGCCTCAAATTGCAGCAGCAGGGGCAAGGCGACCCGTCGCGGTACTTCCGCCGGGCTGTCCAGGCACAGTCCAAGCAACTCTCCGCGTATCGGGCTGCACAACTCGCGCTGGAACGCATGCAGCAATGACGAGCAATCCGTACGTTGAGCGACACAGTTGACAGGTGTTGCCCAACGACTGGTGGTGCGTCACAGCTTGATTTTCGGGTGGCGGGGTCAGGAGCGCAACGGATGGCCCCGGTGGTGAGGACGCGGAATCTCAGGGCCATCCCGTTGGTCTGACCCTGCCACCCAACCCGAATTCTTAGCGGTGACGCAGCACTAATCGCACTGGACAACGACGGCGCTCGCTTGACCAAGACGCGTGAAGTTCACGTTCAACACACTACGCAACGCGGTTGAGCGTGGTTCACCGCGGACAATGTTGAGATTGCAGGCCGGGTCCGGGTTGTCGCAGTGAATGGTTGGTGGGATGACTCCGTGCTGAAGAGCGAGGAGTGATCCTGCGAGTTCCAGATTCCCGCCCGCAGCTGCGGAGTTGCCCATCGCTCCCTTGAGTGCCGTCACCGGGATCTCGGCTCCCCGCGCACCAAACACATCGTGAATGGCCTGCGCCTCCGCCAAGTCAGCTTCAACGGCTCCCAGACCATGTGCGTTGATGTGACCAATGTCATCAGTCGTCAGTCCGGCAGAACGTAGGGCAGCCCGGATGGCGTTCGCCACGGCAAGTCGTTGATTGCCATTGACGCATGAAGAGCTGCCACCAGCCAGATATCCGAGGATGTTCGCCCCACGAGCCTTGGCGTGCTCTTCGGTTTCAAGAATGTAGGAACAAGATCCCTCCGCAGCCACTTCACCGTTCCGTTCGATGTCAAAGGGGCGGCTGCTCGCGGCGGGATCGCTCGGCCGGTACCCCAGCTCATTCCAGATGGCCGCGTGGATGACCTTGAACTCATGCAACCGAGCCCCCGTTGCTCCGGCAACCATCACATCGGCGGCTCCGCGCTGGATCACACTCAGTGCTTCGGTCAACGCCAGATTGCTGGACGCTTCATCCTGCGTGACGGAGTTACTTGGTCCCCGGGCATCGACGAAGATGGCGATGTGACATGCCGGCATGTTCGGCAAATATTTGAGGAGCCACAGAGGCTCCATCTTGGCGAAGCCCTGAGTAGCCCATTTGTCAAAGACGAAATTGCCGTTCTCGTCCAGACAGTTCCAGCAGGAATCGTTGAGTTGTGTGGGCGGACTGAACATCAAGTTGGCGCCGAAATCGATGCCCACGCGATCATGATCAACTGTGTCCATGTCGAGTCCAGCGTCCTCGACGGCCATCATGGCAGACGCGGTTCCCATTTGAATGTCGCGGCACATCACTTTGATGTTCTTCCGCTGATTCTTGGGGATGACGGACTTCGCGACCTTCTCATCGAAGTCTGGGATCTCGCCGCCGGCGAACCCCTGGGGCAGGGCCCCTCCGCCGTGATACTGATGTTCGACCGGACCGATGCCGTTCGCACCGCTGGAGAGGTTCGTCCAGAACGCCTCCCGGCCGACTCCGATCGGACTAATGACGCCGACACCTGTGATGGCCACGCGCGGTCGAGAAGATTGACGCTGACTCATGCTGCCCTGAGTGCCTCTAACTTGGGACATCGACCGACGCACGTGCTACAACTTCGCCAGCAACCTGCTCCCTGAGAGCGGGCTGACATCCGAAGCCTCACGAGTCGTCACCCAGACGTCCTGCGGTGTTCCCAGCCTGTTAACGTAAATTGATTCAAAAAATGTGGTTTCGGTGCAGGGCGACCACTTCAGACCCCATGTCGCACGCATCGACTCACGAATGGTATGGTTAGGGATACCTGTTGTGAACCGCACCGTCAACGTCACCAGACAGATGTGAGACCATGTCGGTGATGATGTTGACCGCTCGCAGCACGTCATCTCGCTCCAAATTGAGGTGAGTGCACGCGCGTAACCTCTGCGATCCCAGTGCATACAGGCGAACGCCTTGCTCGTATAGCCGGTCCTGCAGATTGTGAGCTGTCCCACACAACGGGGCCAACTCGAAAAAGACCAGATTCGTCTCGACACTTTCAAGATCAATCGAAATCCCGTCGACCGCGCTGATCTCCTTGGCAAAGAGTCTCGCGAGGGCATGATCCTCGGCCAGCCGTTCAATGTGATGATCGACCGCATACAAAGCCGCTCCGGCAACAATCCCCGCTTGCCTCAACGCACCACCAAACAGCTTGCGAGCCCGCCGTGCACGATGAATCGTCTCTGCCGATCCCAAGAGCATCGACCCCATTGGACACCCCAACCCCTTGGAGAAACAGACCGAGATTGAGTCCACACAGCGACCGACATCCGCCGGGGTGTAACCTCGCACCACGCATGCATTAAACAGCCGCGCCCCATCGAGATGGACCTTCCACCCGTGCTCGTGCGCCCATGCCCCCACACGCTCCAGCTGGTCCAGCGGATACGTCCGTCCACCACCGATGTTTGTCGAGTTCTCGAGTGACAGCAGGCGAGTCGGACTGAAATGCTCGTCGGCTTCGCGCAGGGCTCCTTCCAGATGCTCAAGATCAAGACGTCCGGAATCCCCGGGAATCGTCCGCACGCTAACCCCGGATAAGACAGCCGGTGCCCCCGCCTCATAGTTGCCCACGTGTGACGTCTGCTCCATCAACATCTCGTCGCCTGCTGTGCAATGCGACCAGACCCCCATCTGATTCGACTGCGTCCCTGAACATGCGAAGACGGCGGCCTCCATGCCAAACATCTCCGCCATCCGTGCTTCAAGCTGATTGACGGTCGGATCCTCGCCCATCATGTCATCACCCAACTCGGCCGCCATCATCGCCTCGCGCATCGCGGGCGTCGGCTGGGTGACGGTGTCACTCCGGAGATCGATGAAGGATTGAGGCATGAGTGAGACCTTGGAATGACCTTCAGGACTGTCGCCACTCGCCAGCTTCATGTGGAGACGCACTGAGAATGTCGTGTACTTTCCGCATCGCAGCAACGACGGACCGATTCAATTCGTCGCTTGACTGTGTCCAGACTGACCAGAGATGTACTTTGGCGATGGAAGACCAGACGACCTCATACATCGCCGGACTCCAGTTTCCGGATCAACTCCTCTGTCGTTAAGTCATTCCTTCGGTCACCCTCCGCACGATCGAGTTCCTCATCGGTGAAGGCTGTGGCGGCCTCTGCGTAACGTCGTGCGATCTCGACGGAACGGAAGCGACCAAGATGCACTCCTTTTGAATCGCAAATCTCGACCTCACCATTGGCGGCTTTCAGCCTCTCGGCTGTCTCTGCATCAACGACGACTTGAGTCATGCTCGACACTCTCCATGATTGAATTAAATGGGTGATCTCACTTCCGGTTCGGTGACGACGTGGTTTCTTCGTCAGCGTATCACCCAAATGCTGGCTACTCGTACGAGACTCGCTGTCTCGTCAACATCGTAGATCACGACGAATGGTCTGAAAAACCAAACTCGCTGTGCGTCCTCGCGTGACTGACCGACATCGAGTGGCTTTTCGCTCAACCACTTGTCGATTGTCCTGACTGCCTGACTCAACTGGCCACGAAGAGAATCATCTTCCCAAAGATCGTTGACCTCAATTTGCGCATTGTCCAACCAGATGACCTCGAACGGCATCAGCGTCCTTCCAACTCGTCAAGGAGTTGCGACAACGGACGACCCGAATCTTCCCGAAAACGCCGACGAATCTCGTCGTCACCCACAGGCGGACAGAGTTGGTGAGGTGTCGGTTGCAGTGTCGTCGGCTGAAACCGTCCCAACACTTCTCCGTCAGGCGTGCACAAATCGACTTCGACCACCGATTCGCGAAGTTTGTTGGCAGTCTCAGGGTCAATCGTGATCTGTGTCATGCGGGTACCCACCTTGGAAAGTCGTGCAATTCATGTTTCGCATTGTGGATGATTCTACCAACTTTCCCCTCATGAATCGACGGCACGACTTGAGCTCAAATCGTCTTCGACATGCGGTTGGCGAGACGCTCCAGGGCAGGGGAGATGTCGTCTGGGCGGAGGTGCACATTCAGCAGTGTGAAGGCGTCTTTATTGGCGATGGCCGCCTTCATGGATTGATGCAATTCTCCAACCGTGTTGACCTCGAAGCCCCAGCCATCGCCGAGCAGGTCGGGCATGCGGTGGTACTCCCAGTTGAGAATGTCGTTGAACGGACCGTCCTGAAGGAAGCGTTCGGTCGTGTAGCCTTTGTTGTTCAGGACCACGACGATGGGGTTGTGGCCATTGCGCACGGACGTCGAGAGTTCGAGGCACGTCATCTGAAAGGCCCCATCCCCCACCAGGACGAGCGGCCTGAGGTTCTTGTCCGCCGTCTGCACGCCGACAGCAGCCGGAATCGCGAAGCCCATCGACGTGTAGTACGCTGGGCTGAGAAACTCCGTGTGCTTATGGATCGTGAGATCGCTCGCAGAGAACAGCGAGTCGCCGACGTCCGCAACAACGACCATTCCATCGTCGATGACCGAATTGATGTGATCGAACAGACTGGCGATCGTCACCGGGTCTGCATCGTCGTATATGCCAACGGGGCGGTCTTTCCGTTTGGGGATCGAACTCTTCGGCTTCGCCTTCAATTTCGCATTGGCCAGTCCGGTGACAAAATCTGTCAAGAGCACGTCATGGAAGTGGTGATGACCGATCCGCAAGTTTTCGCTGGTCACGTAGATGGCTTTGCTCGGATCAAGATGGGCCGTGTAGATGCCCAGGTTGATGTCGGTCATGAATGTGCCCAACAGAATCACACAGTCGCTCGACTCGACGAATTCCGTCACCGACTGCCGGCCCATCGCTCCTTCGTACACGCCGAGATACAACGGGTGTTTCTCACTGACAACGCTCTTGCCGAGCAGGGTTGCACTCATCGGGATGTTGCTCGACTCGGCGAGTTTGAGCACCTGTTCGCGGAGAGCGAAGCGATGGATCTCAACGCCGGCGATGATGACAGGCTGCTTGGCCGCCTGAATCTTCGCAGTCGCTTCCGCAAGTGACGCCTGCAGTGCCTCCTCGTTACTCTGCAGATGGGTCACGAGAGGCTCGTGAGGATACAGGGCAGGCGCGTCGACCCGATCCCGAGGGATTTCCAGATACACCGGCCGCTTGTAGCGCACGGCTGCCTCCAGACAGCGGTCGATCTCACGAAAGGCCGTCAGCGGATCGTCGAGTGATGCGCCGGCGATCGTGATCTTCTCGAACACCTCCCGCTGCGTGTTGAAGTCTCGCACACGGTGGTGGAGCAAAGGATCGTTCTGCCGCTCGGCGATACCGGGCGCTCCACTGATCACCACGACGGGCGATTTCTCGGCAAACGCACCGGCAATTGAATTGCAGAGGCTGAGCCCGCCGACGCAATACGTCACGCAGACGGCACCGAGTCCGTTGACCCGCGCGTACGCATCCGCCGCATAGCCGGCGTTGTCCTCTCGTGTGCAACCAACGACATTGATCGGACTCTCCTCAAGCATGCCATAGAAGTGCAACACGAAGTCACCCGGGATGCCGAACATGTCCGTCACGCCGTAGTGCTGCAGGCGTTCGATGAGGTAACGCCCGATCGTCTGCAGCTGGCCGTTGGATTTGACATCTGAAATCTGAGATTTCAAATTCGGCTTCTTCGGGGCTGGCCGTTTCGCAGGCGTCTTCGAGCGTTTGGTCGACGTTTTCTTCGCAACCTTTCGAGCCATCATGTCTCTCCTTGTCACTGGGGGTCGATCGTGAATGGAACGCGGATGACACTGATCGGACGGATCATCGCGGAAAGGGAAGGGGTCAGGCACCAATTCGCTCTCTTCGACTTCCGGGGATTGTCACGCACTCGTGCGAAATGGTGCCTGACCCCTCGTCCACCGTGTCTCTGCGCCTCCGTGGTAAATTATAGACAGGTCACATCCAAGTGGGGCGACCCCGTACATTCTTGACCACGGATTTCACGGATGACACGGATAAATTTTTCAGTCAATCCGTGTCATCCGTGGTTCTTTCCCTCAGGAACATCTCATCGCTAAGATTAAGATGACGTCACTTCAACAGACTCTCTCTCGAGATAAAGACAGAACAAGCGATGACTGACTACCGAATTGAAAAAGACTCGATGGGCGAGGTGCAGGTGCCGGCTCAGGCGTATTACGGGGCACAGACGCAGCGAGCGGTCGAGAATTTTCCGATCTCCGGATGGCCCCTGCATCCGGACCTGCTTCACGCGATGGGATTGGTCAAGCTCGCCTGTGCGACAGCGAACCGTGACTTGGGCAAGTTGACCGGCAGCGGAAAGAACCCACTCGACGATGCACAGGTCACCGCCCTCATGGACGCCTGCCGAGAGGTCGCGGAGGGGAAATACGACGATCAGTTTCCGATCGACGTCTTCCAAACGGGCAGCGGCACCTCGAGCAACATGAACGTCAACGAAGTGATCTCGAATCGATCCATCGAGATCAACGGGGGCGACCGGTTCGCAGCGGCGAAGGCCATTCACCCGAACGACCACGTCAACATGGGGCAGTCGACGAACGATACGTTCCCGACGGCCATCCATGTCGCCGTGGCGCGGTCGATCAAGCAGAACCTGATGCCGGCATTGCAGCGGTGTGCGACCGTGCTCAACGATAAATCTCGGGAGTGGGATCAGGTCATCAAGATTGGCCGCACGCATCTTGCGGATGCGACGCCTCTGCGACTGGGGCAGGAGTTTGGCGGCTTTGCGAGACAGCTCACGCTCTCGGTCGAGCGGGCAGAGCGGGCCATCAACGCTGTGCTTGAACTGCCGGTCGGTGGCACGGCGGTCGGGTCGGGCATCAACACGCATCCCGAGTTTGGCGACCGGGTGGCGAAGGTGCTGGCGGATGAGTTGAGCATCCCCTTCGTCGATGCCGCTGATCACTTCGAAGCGAATGCTCAACGTGACGGGCTCGTCGAGTGTCATGGACAACTCAAGGCAATCGCGACGACGCTGTTCAACGTGTCCAACAACATCCGCTGGCTCGGTTCGGGACCGCGGTGCGGATTCTACGAGGTGAAGATCCCCGACCTGCAGCCGGGCTCATCGATCATGCCGGGCAAGGTGAACCCGGTGATGTGCGAGAGCCTGATGCAGGTCTCCGCACGAGTCATTGGCAACGACGGGTGTCTTACAATGAGTGGGGCAGGGGGGGGGCAGTTCCAACTCAACATCATGATGCCCGTGATGGGGCAAACGACACTGGAGAGCATCAGCCTGCTGACCG
The DNA here is from genome assembly GCA_029259815.1 of Planctomycetaceae bacterium. Classification (GTDB taxonomy): domain Bacteria; phylum Planctomycetota; class Planctomycetia; order Planctomycetales; family Planctomycetaceae; genus JAHBXU01. The sequence continues at coordinate 40,167 of JAJDEJ010000253.1, forward strand.
GGGCCACCAACGCCTTTGTCGACAACTGTGCAGAAGGTCTCGAAGCGAACGTCGAGGCGTGCGAGGCTGCGGTTGAGAAGAGCCTGTCGATGGTCACCAGCCTCAACCCGCATATCGGCTACGAGAAAGCGTCAGCACTGGCGAAAGAAGCCTTCAAGACGGGCAAAACGATCCGCGAGCTGTGCACCGAGCAGAACGTCCTCCCACTGGACGTGTTGAACGAGGCGCTCGACCCGATGAGCATGACCGAACCGCAGGCGTGAGGGAAGTTGCTAATCCGCAAGCGGTCACAGTCGCGTCGGACGACATTGCGAGTCCAACGGTTAGAGATCGTTGCCGGCGTCAGGGCGGCCTCTTGCGCGGGACTTGCGTTCGGTTTCGGAGAACGTGTTGCGGTGTTCCTCGTAGATGTCCGCCAGTTTGTGCTCGCCGTGAACGAGGCCGTTGCGGTATGTCAGCTTCCCACCGGGATAGAGGTCGATTGAGTTTTCCTCGGCATCACGGAAGGTGAGGTTGAGATAGATTTGATCGAAGTCGAGAGCGTAGTCCGTCTCGACGCGCAGGGGGCCGTACTTCTCCATCAGGAGATCGATGATCTCTCGGTGAGCTTCGGGTGAGACCAATCCGATCGGAGAAAGCTCGACTTCGCTGAGCACGAGAGGGACATCGTCCGTGAACTCCTCGCCGAAGAACTCAGCCGACTGTCGCTGTACTTGCTCCGGATTCGTGACGACCAATCCTCTTTCACTCGTGAAGGTCACGCGGAGAGAATAGTCGACACCAACCAGCGACAACGATTTCGCCTCAAGCTTGGCACCAATGGCATACACGGGCCGTGGCAAACTGGGGTCGTTGTGAATGTACTCCGTGCGGTAGGTCATGGTCTGGCCGAAGATCGACTTCATCCAGGCATGCAGCTTTCCTGGTCCGTCGAAGTCAGCAGCAGGCAGGTTTCGATGCAGAAGCAAGAGTTCGACATCACTCGCCCCTTCAATTCGTCGCACTTTCCGGAGTGCTGACAGAAGCGTGTCACTCCAATTGAGCGTGCCGTATGGGCCGAGCAGAGTGAGAGGGGACTGAGGCGTCTTAAGCCGCGAATCCACTCGTTCACTGGTCGAGCGGTCCTGCAAATGCGGCTGAGCAGGCGGAGAGTCGTGCTCGGCAGTGGGCGTCACACGCGTCTGTGACGACGTGGGAGAAGCCTGAGAGGATGATGTTTGCGGGGAGCCAGACTCGTTCGCACATCCGCAGACGAAGACAAGTCCTCCGATCAGGCAGAGAGCGTGCGAAGTCTGCATGAATCGAGTACCTCATGAACCGTCCGACCCACCATTGACAAGGTTTGAGCCGCTTAGCAGGGTTGGCCTCTTGATGAATCATCTCGCGTTACGAGTTGGAATGCAAATCAAATGCTCATTGCCCGGCATGGGCTTCCGTCAATGATTCGCCACGAAATCGTGTCGTGAAAGCTTCCCAACGGCCCTCGGACGTGAGATGATGACCGTCTCAACTGAACCGGCACAGAGAGAGTGTTACTCACATGGTTTTCGGATTTGGCAGATCACGGGATGACGATGATGATTTTGACTCGTCATCAGAGTTCGAAATCGAATCGATTCTGTTTCAGGGAGCGATTAATGGGAAAGAGGTCGATCTGAAGGCGAATGCACGGCTGGCCCAGGCGGGGTTAGTGCTGGCCAAGGAATTGATCAGCGACGCGCTGGCTCGACGGGCAGACATGATCCGGGTCGACCCGAAAGGTCGTGTCGCGACCGTGACCTTGTATGTCGACGGGGTTCCGTTTCCTGGTAGCCGCATGCCCTCTCAGCAGGCGCTCGCTGTCACGCAGATGCTGAAACTCCTGGCGGGTCTGAACATCAAAGATCGCCAGAAACCGCAGTTCGGCGGAATCGTCACCGACTACAAGGAAACCCCGTACCACCTGCTCATCAACACGACCCCTCTGAAATCGGGCGGCGAGCGGCTCGTGGTGCGGCCGCGCAATCAGGAGGTGCAACTCGAGACGCCGGACGATCTGGGCTTCAGCGAAAATCTGCGAGTTCGCATTCGCGAGTTGACGTCACAGGGGAAGGGAGTGGTGCTGGTCTGCGGGCCACCCAACTCGGGAGTCACCACGCTGTCCTTCGCGGTCATCCGCAGCATCGATGCTTATCTGTATTCCATTTTTTCTCTGGCCGATTTCGGCGGTCGCTCGATCACGCACATTAGCCAGGCCGACAAGGTTGAGGGAGAAACGTTCGACAAAGAGCTAGCCAGAGCCATCCGATCCGATGCGGATGTGGTGATCGTCGAGCCGCTCCATTCGGAAGATCGCTTGAAGGTGGTGTTCGATGATGCCACGCGTGTTTGTATCGTCGCCGAATACAAGGCTCCCGATGCAGGGACATGTGTCACTCATTTGCGAGAGACCCTCGGTGCTGACATCGTGAGTGATCGTTTGACGATGGTGCTCAGCCAAAAGCTGATCCGTCTGCTCTGCGATGAATGCAAACAGGCCTACAAGCCGAACCCCAAACTCTTGCAGAAGGTCGGACTCCCGCCAGAGACCAAGGTGCTGTACCGGCCTCCGCAGCCGATCGACGGTGAAGAACCGGAAGAGTGCTACAAGTGCGGATCGATCGGCTACTTCGGCCGGACGGGTGTGATCCAGGCGATCGAAATCACTGACCCCATCAAGAAACTCGTCAAGTCAGGGGCCGATGCCCGCTCGATCAAGAATCAGGCCCGTCGTGAGGGGATGCAGTCCTTTCAAACGGATGGCCTGCGGTTGGTCGCAGAAGGGAAGACATCATTAGAGGAACTTCAGCGAGCGTTTAAGGCGTAGGCACGATGTCCGGTCGGGCAGGGGAGATGAGGGGTTTTCTGGTGGGGCGAAGCCGCAAGCGGATCGGCCGACATCGCAAGCATCAACGCATCTCACATAGGAAAAACACTTTACGAAGGGCAGGTCGTTCAGCAGAAAACTCTGCGGGTTAGGTAAAAACAATCAAGTTTGACAATCATGCGGGTCGATAACAGACATACGGCGCGGATCTTCGCGCCGGCGAGAGTCGGATGGACGCCGGCACCGCAACTTTCGTTGAGAACACCTTCACTGAGTCAGGGACGACTTCATCATGTCACTTCGCCTGATGTCACCATCAACGCTTGCTCTGGTCTGTGGAGGCATGTTCGTCCTCAGCAGCCTGTCCGGCTGTCAGACCGCGATCAACGGCCAGACGCTGCCTTCCCCCATGTACCTCAGAGACGATGTGCAATTCTTCCCGGCAGGGGAAGAATTCCTGTTGCCAAATCAGGTTCGGGCGTTGGAAGAGTACAGGGCCGCGCAAGATTCGTTCGAGAGCGACCTCGACGTCATTCATTGAGCGATCCGAATGTAGGAATCTGCCTTTGTGGTTGAGTCCGCCTCAATCCACGATCGGCCCGGACCGCCATCACGTATGCCCTGGTGGCGTGGGACCGCACGTCTGCTGACGATCTCGACGCTGACAGGAGTCGTGTTACATCTCACGGTACGCGACAGCATCCCCTTACTGGCGACGCTGTACTACGCCCTCCCGCTGCCGATCATCCTCTTCCTGGGGATGGCTCGACTCTTCTGTTCTCGAGTCCTTCATCACTCTCGATCTGTCGCAGCCTGGACTGCAATCGTAGCGGCGATGAGTGTGTGGACGGTGCTCTCCCTGGGGGAGTGGCACGAATCTCGCGACGACCCTGAGGCAATTCGCGTCGTGTGTTGGAACACCGGTCAAGGCAAAGGCAACTGGAAGCCCGCGTTTGCTGAGGCAATCAACCGCCTTCAGCCCGATGTCGTCGGGCTCATCGAGGCCGGCGGAGAGTGGTCAACCGTGCGACGATTCTTCGAGGAGCACTGTCCCGGGTTTGAAGTGACTCTTCTGGGTGGTGGTCTGGCGTGTCTGACCCGTGGGACGGCGGGGGAGGGGAGTGTGACTTCGCTGGCAGGTGGAGGAACGTGTGGGCACATTTCCGTCAACATCCGTGGTCAGGCTGTCGACCTCCTGCTGGTCGACGTGCACAGCTCACCCCTGCGATTTCGTGCTGCCCCACTGAAGGCTCTTGCCGAGAGGGCTCACCAGCTTGAGGACCGAGCGGTGATCATCCTTGGGGATTTCAATACCCCCAACAACTCGGTGCACCTGGAAGCACTGAGGACTCAGCACCAACATGCCTTTGAGACGGCGGGGCAGGGGTACGCGGGCACATGGCCCATTCCGCTGCCTGTTCTCAATCTGGATCAAATGTGGACAAATCAGCGCGTCCACCCCGTCGGCTGCCGGCACGAATGGACGAGCGTGTCCGACCATCGTCTGGTTGTGGCAGACGTAACGATCCTGCCGCCTGATTGAACTACTGAATCTGACGGTTCTTAGCGTTCCGAGCCAAATCGGCAATGGATTTCGTGGTGATTTGACATCATTGGCATCACGGACCCAGAACCTGAGCTAGTATTGCCACAGACGGCGTTGTAATTCGACATCGCCACCCGTCGGCGCACAGCCGTCGTTTTTGGACTTTTCGAGGACGTGGGAATGCCCACGAATTATGAACATATCGGCACGGCACTCGATGAATTGACGATCGGATTGCGCCCCTACCTTGAGCAGAAACTCAAGAAGACTTTCAAAGACAGCTGGCAGAAAACGGCTTTGGAAAGTTTTCGTGATGGGCGCTCCCGTGTCACCGAGGATGGTCAAGGGATTGATTGGGATGCCCATTCACTACTCACGGTGATGTGGGACCAGTGGAACTCCGTCTTCCGCAAGCATCTGGGCCATCAGGAGCGTAGTCTTGTCAGTGAGCTGCGTGCGTTCCGCAACCGTTGGGCTCATCAGCAGTCGTTCGACTTTGACGACTCCTATCGAGTGATGGACAGCGTCCGCCGCCTTCTGGAAGCGATCCGGGCTCCCAATCTTGAAGCGGTGAATCATCAGAAGCAGGACCTGCTTGAGTCCTATGTGGCTGAGCAAGTCAACTCACAAGTGCAACGCACCGCTTTCAATCGAGGCAAATGGTGGGTCATCGGCATCTACAGTCTCTGCTGTGCTGCCATCACCTATCACGCCGCGACGTCGGGCCATAACGGATCGTCGGCTCTCATCTCATTTGTGATTCTGGTGTTCGTCTATCTGATCTACCAGCAATTCAACATGGAGCCCCCACTGTTGTTCGGTCCGCGTGAATGCCACCGCTGCAAACGGATCATCTACCGGAAACAGTGTCCGTACTGTGAACCACAGCACGCCGCTCCCCCCATGCCTGCCGCGACGTGACGTCGCTCAGCGTGTAGGACGGACTTCCGAGTCCGTCATCCCATGTATCTTGGACGGACTTGGAAGTCCGTCCTACGTCACTCGCACCGCACAGAATCGTCAACGTTGTCAGGCTGGACGACCGCTTGCTAAAGTAATGGCATGACTGCCTCTGCCCCACCCCTCACTGGTCGCATCCTCATCGCGGATGACAACCAGCAGAACCGCGAACTCCTCGAGGCCTTTCTGGCTGACGGGGCGTTCGAGATTGAAATGGCGGCAGACGGCGAAGAGACGCTGCAAAAGGTCCGAGACACTGATCCGGACCTCGTGCTCCTGGACATCATGATGCCCAAGTTGAGCGGCTACGAAGTCTGCCAGCGAATCAAACAGGACGAGCAGACGGGCAAGATCCCCGTGTTGATGGTCACCGCGCTCAAGGAGATGGGCGACATCGAGAAGGCGGTCGCCGCCGGTGCTGACGATTTCCTCACTAAGCCAGTGAATCGACTCGAACTACTGACGCGCGTCCGTTCGCTGCTTCGTGTGCGGCATCTCACCAACGAACGCGACCGACTACTGGCGTATCTGGCAGATGTCGAACAGGCCACCGCACAACCGCCGTCCCAGGCGGCAGAGTGAGTGATGTCTGACACGAATCTTGACGCGCTCCCGAAAGTGACGCTCAAACACCGACGGGCTCTACCATTTTTCAGCCGGCATCCCTGGGTGTTCGCCGGTGCGATTGACCGTGTTGATGCCCACGCCCAACCGGGAAGCGAGGTCGCTGTGTGGTCACACGACGGCGACTTCATCGCTCGTGGGCTGTACAACCCGGACAGCAACATCCGTGTGCGGCTGTACTCATGGGAAGCCGAGCGACCATTGGATGCTGACTTCTGGTCACAACGTCTGGACGAAGCGATCGCCCTCCGATCGCGGCTGTTTGATGACCACGCAAAGCAGCCGGCATGCCGGCTGGTCTTCAGTGAAGGGGACGGTCTTTCCGGCTTGACGATCGACCGCTACGACGACTGGCTGCTCATGCAGGTGACGAGCCTCGCGCTCTACGAGCGGCGCGAGCGACTCGTCGAGTTGCTGCAGTCGAAACTGAAGCCGCGAGGGATCTGGTTACGAACAGAGAAGGGGATTCGCGAGGCGGAAGGGCTCGTGCAAGACGACGGTGTCATCTCCGGCGAAGCGCCGCCGCGTCCGCTGTTCATCGAAGAGCATGGCCTGCGGTTCGGGGTCGATGTCGTCGAAGGGCAGAAGACGGGCTACTACTTCGATCAACGGGACAATCGACAAGCGGTCGCCAAATACGTGAAGGGCAGTCGGGTGTTGGACCTGCACTGTTACACGGGTGGATTCAGCATCGCGGCGGCGAGGTTGGGCGGCGCCCGCGAAGTCATCGGCGTCGACTCATCATCAGCCGCCATCACGATGGCCACTGAGAACGCACTGATGAACGAGGTCGCCGACCGCGTTCACTTCGAGAAGGCCGATGTCGCGAAGAAGCTCGCCGATGTAAACGGGGCAGGGGAGCAATTTGACGTCGTCATCCTGGACCCACCCAAGATGGCTCGGCATCGCAAAGGTGTCGGCTCCGCCCTCAAGGCGTATATCGCCATGAACCGGGAAGCGATGCGTGTGCTCGCTCCGGGCGGAATTCTTGTCTCATGCAGTTGCTCGGGACTGGTCAGCCGCGAACAATTCCGAGAAGTCGTCTCCAAAGCCGCGCTGCAAGCGGAGAGGACGGTCCAGGTCCTTGAGTCTCGCGGACAGGCAGCCGATCATCCTGTCTCGATCTTCTGCCCGGAGAGTGACTACCTGACGTGCTTAATTTGCCGTGTGACGTAATTTTGATGTGAACTTGTTCGCAAGCGAATTCGTTGTTCACAATAGAGTTCTGACCATTGATATCGTGATGAGATTTCATTGGATCGAACCCTTCGTCATTCCCGCGCAGGCGGGAATCCAGCAACCACAATTAGCGCATCCAGTTTCCCGTTCCCGCGCCGTCTGGATTCCCGCCTGCGCGGGAATGACGTGTGAAGACAAACAAAACGCTCGAAACTGAATTATCGTTTCCCATCCATTCCTCGGAGATCAATCATGCAAGCCCTGGTAATGTTGACGGCACTTGCGATCCCGACAGGAATGGACCTTGTTCCGCTACGGACACTGACTCCAACGGCCGCAGTTACTCTTCAACAGTCTGCCGCAGAGCTAGCGCCGCAACTGCAAACTGGCTCGCTGTTGTTCAACGAAGGGGACTGTCTCGCAATTCGCGTCTACACGGCGAGCCCCTACACACACGTGGCGATCGTCCTCATCGAGGACGGACAGCCGTTCGTGTACGACAGCATGAACGGATCAGGAGTTCGCAAGCAGTCACTCGCAGTGTATCTCATTTCGCAGAGTCCCGACGAATTGCACGTCTATCATCCGTCGCAGGCGCTGACCGAAGAACAGGGCAGGGGACTGGCGAAGTATCTGGACGGTCAACTCGGTAAGGGGTACGCCGTTCACCATCATGTGACCGGTCGACGTGCCGACGGAATCCATTGCTCTGAGTACGTCACCGATGCGTTGATGTCGATCGGACTGCTGCACGCGGAACGCCCCTCGAAGGTCTCGCCGGCGAGTTTGCAGACGGGCATCACAACGACCGGCATCTATGAATCGTCCGGTACAGTCAATCTTTCGACCCCTTCAATCGCTCCACCAAAGGGTGCCCATCGCTGTCATCAGATGTGGATTGACACGAAACGATGCATCGGTCATTGCTGCGACAAGATGTCCGGATGGTTCCTCTGCCGTTGACGTTCGTTTTTGCCCCACTTACGCTGACGAGTTGGGCAGCGGCTTCTCGGGAATCGCTGTCGCGACGGGTCCGTCCTCGCCTCTGCAGGTGGTTCATGTATCAGTCCTTGAATGTCCGCGTCATCAGTCGATCGGTTGTTGTCGCTGCGACGATGAGTGCGCTCGGAGTCGCGGTTTTCGCCCAACGACCGCAGCAAGCCTCACAGCCCGGTTCGCCGGCTTCTCCCGCTGCTGGAGTGAACGAGCCGCAGCAGGTGGTGATCGAACGTGAGCCGCTGTTGCTGAAGCCCGCTGAAACGTATCACGTCCCTCTCAAGTTAGAACCCGCGAAGTCTGTCAACATCGCTGCCCGCTTTGAGGGCGTCGTCAATGCCGTCTTGATTCAACGTGGAGCTGCCGCCTTGTCACAAGCCGAGGTTGTACGACTCGACTCGCGCGAACGTCAACTTGAACTGGAACGGGCGAAGGCAGCGTTCCAAGCGGCAAAGATCGAACACGACGCCGCAGAGCAGGGGACTGCACGCGATGTCGCCTCCGCACGCCTTGACGTCGCCAAGGCAGATCTTGATTTGGCGGAGTATCGACTGAATCAATGCAACCTGCGGGCACCGTTTGACGGTGCCATTCAACAGGTGCATGTCGTCGAAGGTGAGTTCATCCAGACAGGTCAACCGTTGGTCACGCTGGCTGACTCATCCGTGATGATGGTGCAAGTCCCCATCAACCGACTGACGACGAAGGAAGGTGATTCGATTCAGCTACAAGTCGAAGGGAAAGTCGCCACGGCAAATGTGCAGGGGATCCTGCCACTCACGGAAGCCTTCGAACCGCTGCGAGAGTTGTTCCAGTCCATCGCTACGGGAATCGCTGTGCTGGACAATGCGACAGGGCAGTGGCAGAGCGGTCAGACGGTGCACACGTCGCTCATCCCGCGGTCGCCCGTTACGGAAGTGCCCAACATCTCGCTCGTGAATGGGGTCGACGGCACGCGTCGTGTCCGCGTAATTCGTGACGGCTTTGTTCGCGAGGTGCCCGTGGAACTCCTGGGCGCCGTCGGCGAAGAGCGGAGCATTGTCACGGGAGCTTTTGGGAACAGCGACGAACTCATCGTGCGATCCTCCGAGGAATTGAAGGACGGCACACAAGTCGTGCCACGAACCGAACTGGTCGACAACCAGCCAGCGTCTTCCGCTTCCCCATCTCCCCGCTCAACACCACGTCCGCGAGTCACTCCGCCTCCCCCCAGGTAACCAGAAACCGTTAAAGCGAGGGCGAAGCTCCAGCTGAGCCGAGCGCTGTGTGTTCATGCGGATCACCAGGGAACGCCTCTGCAGGACTGCAAGACTCCCTTCCACCAGCAAACGCACTCGGCAAACGTCAGGCAAGAGCGTTATAATGACGACTCACGAGTGATCCATTGCACCAACGGCCCATCGAACTCTCGATCGGCTGACCAATACTCGCAGGGGAGGGGCCTCAGTCATGTCTGAAGCCGAACTGAACATTGACGGTCATGAACTGACCAACTGCCTCGCCACCGGCAACGTCTCCCAAATCTGGGAAGCGACCGACTCCGCCACCGGTCAGACTGTCGCCATGAAGCTGCTGCTCCCCGAGGCACTCTCGGAACCTGAACATAAGAAGATGTTCAAGCACGAAGTCAATGTGGTCAAGCAGCTCGAACACCCCAACATCATTCGTTACATCGATTCGAAGCTCACCAAGAAGCAGCACTACTACACGATGGAGCTGTTTCGCTCATCAAACCTCAAATCACTGATCAGAGCCGACCTGAACGCCGTGCACGTCCGGATGAGGAAGCTGATGGAGTGTTGCTCGCAGGCGTTCTCCTATATGCACGAGAAGGGTTGGATTCACAAGGACATCAAGCCGGACAACATTCTGATGACGAAGGGGAGTGAAATTCGCGTGATCGACTTTTCGCTTGCCTCCAAGGGGTCATCGTCTGTGGGGCATATGATGACTCGCAAAAACAGCATCGTCATCCAGGGGACGCGAACGTACATCGCGCCGGAGTTGATTCGCCGGGAGAAGCTCACACCGGCGGCAGACATTTACAGTTTGGGCATCTTGTTCTACGAAGCTCTCACCGGACGGGTACCCTTTATGGGGGGGACTCCCAACGAACTGCTGATGATGCATGTCCGCGACATGCCCGACGTGCCCTCGTCCTATCATCCCAACGTTCATCCCGAGGCCGACGCGCTCGTCATGAAAATGCTGAGCAAAAGAGTCAAGGAACGACACGAATCAATGCAGGAAGTGTTCGCCGAAGCGCGCTCGGTGAAACTCTTCCGACAGGACCCGGAAGAATACAACAAAGCTGCAATGGCCAAGGCGGCTGAAGAAAAAGACAAAACGGTCGACCAGCGACTCGACTCGCGTGCCGATCACGGACGAACATCGTCAGGCGCCCCCGCGCCCCAGAAGCCGGCACCGCCCAAGCCGAAGCCAGCGACAGCTCCTCCTCAACCAACGGCTTCTCAACCCGCCGCCGCTACGCCGGCACCTCAGCAACAACCTCCGGCGCCTCAGCCAATGATGCCGCAACAACCAGTGCAGTATCCCCCCATGCAACAACCCATGATGCCCCAACAGCCGGGTGCCCATTACCCGATGCAGCCCGGCATGATGCCTCCCGGACAGTATCCGCCGGGCATGCCGGGACAATACCCCCAGATGCCGGCTCAACCCGGCGTGCAGCCCCCCGGTCAACCGGTCGCCCCTCCGCAGCAGGTGCCCAGCCAGCCTCCCGCCACACCACCGACGAACGCTCCTCAACAACCTGCAGAACCTCAAGCCCCCCCAAAGAAAGAGGACGCCGACAAGCCGGACGGCATCGACTGGATCAACATCAGTTGACGACCGAGCACCCCGGCTACTCACGGTAGCCGGGGTGCTCTCTTTTGTGGTCATCGTGCCTCCAAACATCTCCATGGCGCTTTCGCGTTTTCCGAGCACCCTCGGTATACTGACTCGCACTCAAGACACCTGCACGACCCTGATTCACCTCGCATGTCCAAACTCATCGCACTCCCCTTCGAGCGACCGATCGCTGAGTTGGAAGACCAACTCGAGAAGCTCGAAGCACAGCCCAACCCCACGCCAGCGACCAAGGATGCCATCCGCAAGATGCGGACGCAGGTCAACCGCATGAAGCGGGAGGTGTACGACAACCTCAACCCGTGGGAGATCGTGCAGGTCGCCCGCCATCAGCAGCGACCGCAAACGCTCGACTACCTCGAACTCGTGTTTGATGAGTTCGTCGAACTCCACGGCGACAAGGCCTTCGGCGACGACCGGGCCATCCTCACCGGCTTCGCAAAAATCGACGATCGCAAGGTGATGTTCGTCGGCCAGCAGAAGGGCAGGAACCTTCAGGAACGCAACGAGCACAACTATGGCATGGCTCACCCGGAAGGGTATCGCAAAGCCATCGCCAAGATGCAGACGGCAGCCAAGTTCGGCCTGCCCATCATCTGCTTCATCGACACAGCCGGCGCGTTCCCCGGCATCGAAGCCGAAGAGCGAGGGCAGGCGTACCAGATCGCCTACAACCTCCGCGAGATGTCACGCATCCGAACGCCAATTGTGTGTGTCGTCATCGGGGAAGGGGGGTCCGGCGGGGCACTGGGCATCGGCATCGGCGATCACGTCGCCATGCTCCAATTCTCGTACTACTCCGTTATCAGTCCGGAGGGGTGTGCCGGCATCCTCTGGAAGCACCAGAAGTTCGCCGACCAGGCCGCCCAGGCTCTCCGCTTCACGTCAAAAGACCTGCTGGAGTTTGGGGTCATCGACGAGATCATCCAGGAGCCCCTCGGCGGAGCCCATCGGAACCATCACCACATGGCCCTCGGCCTCAAGGGCTACCTGGCTCACACACTCCGTGAACTCTCCAAGCTGCCGGCGAACGAACTCCTCGACCACCGCTACGCCCGCTTCCGCCGCATCGGCGTCTTTGAGGAGAAGACCACCAGCGGGGCAGAGGACGGCCAGCCCCTCGCCGGCTAATGATCCGTGTCCACGTAGCCGACCGTCGCCACACGTCGGACAATGACCACTACGGTCTGGCGACCGTGGGCTACCTCACACCATCACAAGGTACATTCACATGGATCTCGGCAACCTCTTCGCGATCGGCGTGATGCTGCTCGGCACGGCTGTCTGGATTGGCGTGCCAGTCTTCCTCTGGAACGTCCATCGCCGTTTGCGTAGCATCGAAGACATCCTCAGTGCTCAAGCGGCCTCACAGCGGCTCTCAGAAGGCCGCGGGCATCACCCCGCTTGAAACCGCTGGGAAAACCCCAACGAATCAAACATAACGGACATTATCGGACGTTGGTGGTTTGCTGAATTGCCCTCACCATATCATTCCCGCGTCCCTCGTCGTCATTCCCGCGCAGGCGGGAATCCAGACGGCATTGAGTCCAGCAGGAGACTCTGAGGACACATCGGTCTTCACTGGATTCCCGCCTGCGCGGGAATGACAGGACAACCCTCGGAGAAGAATCCACCCTGCCCGTTACTGCCGCGCGGCTCGCAGACGCTGCTGCATCGAGTCGCTCAGTTGAGTGACCGGAACCCGCTGAATGGTGAGCTGACGGATGATCCGTTGCTCGACACGTGTGTTCCTGTTCGTCTGGGGATCGGGATCGGTCTGGTCACCCACGATGTCGGCCCGCCAGTCCTGGAGAAAGCCAACAGCAATCGAGTCCGGCAGACCACGGACCGTCCCTTCGACCTGACTCGCGATCGATGGCTGACCCGCGGGAGCCGGCGAGTATTGAGCGGCGATGTCCCGGATGAGTGCGTTCCGGTCTTGCGGCACCGCCTGTTGGACGGACGATGATTGCGATCCCTGCCTGAGCCACTGGCCGGCGACCGTCATGATCATCCCCGGAGCGGCTGATTTCAGATCATTCAGCAACCGGGACTTCTGCTCGGGGGGGACGTTCTGAATCGCTTGCTCAACGACTGCTCGTGCCTGTGGCTGATTGAAGGACGGCAGCCGACGGACAATTTCGTCGATCGGGTTCAGCGCGGGCGTGTTCTCGGTCGGAGTCGTTTGTCCCCAGGAATCACCCCAGGGAGATGGCGGCTGAGACGACTGACCACCACCTTCGTTGAGTGGATTTGAAAACGGGTCGATCTCGCCATTCTGACCGTCCGCGAACTCATGATCGTGATTGAGACCTGACCCATCCCCATCGAGTTGATGAATATACTTCTCCAGCGATTCGTGAATCTTCTCAGGCATGATCGGATGCAGGCGGTCCATAATAACGGCCGCCGCATGACCGCTCCGGGAATTCTGCAACATGGCTCGGGCGTCATCGGACAGCGTCACGATGAAAAACGTCAGCACCAGACAGAAGGCGATGCCCTTGAGCAGCCCAAAGACAGCACCGAGATGCCGATTGAACTCGGTCATCTGCGCCTGCTCCATCCAGCCGTGAATCATGCGAGCCACGCCGAAGGAGATGAACGAAAAGGCGAGATACGCTCCGAACATCACCACCCAGTGATTGAGCGGTTCTGCCAGACCGACATGCGGTCCGAACGCAGCCGAGATCGTTTCTGCAAAGACGAGGCAAAGGATGAGACCGGCGATACCCGCGAGTTGCCAGATCACTCCGCGCATCGCGCCGCGCACCATGGACACAATCAGCACTGCAACCACAAACACGTCGTACCACATGGGCGACCGCCTCTCCTTAGGTCTTCGCGGAAATCCATCCGTCGGGGGGGAGTCTAGCCCAGACAGCCAATGGGGGGAATGGGAATTTTGGAGCCGGGCATCTTGTAACGCGAGCCCCCTTGGACTGATCTCTTTTCTTTGACGCAAAGGCGCGAAGACGCAGAGACACGCAAAGATTCTACTGGCGTCCCCAGCTCCACTCCTTTGCGAGTCTTGGCGACTCTGCGCCTTTGCGTCAAAGAAAACAGATGCGGCTTATCAGCGAGTACCGACCCGTCTTGCCATGAAATCGTGATTCGCATAACGTCCGCGTCGCGCGGGCAGGGGTGTTTCATTGCTCAGGATTGGAGACCACTATGCCCGAGGTCGACGTTTTGACCATGAAGGAAATGCTCAGCATGGGAGGCTCTCTGCTCGCCGTCACGAGTACCCTGTACTTCTGGCTCGTTCGCTCCAATGGAGAGAAGCCCAATCTTGAAGTCTTCGCAATGAAACCTCCCGAGGGCTGTGTGCTGATGCCACAGGAGCAACCTCAAGGCTTCTACAAGTTTTGCTCTTTTGACGATCACGTCTGCGCGATGTATTGGCTCGATCTGGCCGTCGTGAACAACAGCACCCTGCCCAACGCGATCCTCGGCCTGCAAGCTTCGATGAGGCTTGCCGACAACCGTTGGAGGGAGGCCATGGTCCAAACGCCAAATGAGACTCCCCTGCCCCTCAACCTCTCGCCGTTGACGACGATCGGCTTGCCCGTCACGCTCTCACTCCCGATTGAAGGGCCGTTGGGAAGCGACAACGCCGCGCGAGCCAAGCAGGCGACCGATGCACTGACCACGCCGATCCAGCTGCGGATCTCACTTCACAGCCTGAAGAACCGCACCTTCGACGTCGTCCTCACCGACTCCGCCGACGCGAAACGTCCCTACGCCCAGATGTCTCGTGCGGCGTGATACTCAGAATGTCTTCTGGCTATCGACCAGCAGTGTCACCGGTCCATCGTTGACGAGTGCGACGTCCATCATCGCTCTGAACCGTCCTGTCTCGACAGTGATCCCCTGCTCTCGCACGGCTTCGACAAACGCTTCGTACAACGCACTCCCCTGCTCCGGCCCCGCCGCTCCCACAAAACTCGGTCGGCGTCCCTTGCGACAGTCGCCATACAGCGTGAACTGACTCACCACCAGCATCGCACCACCGGCTTCCGCCAACGAGCGGTTCATCTTGCCGTCATCATCCTCGAAGATCCGCAGACCGACGATCTTGTTCGCCATGTAAGCGACGTCGTCCATCGTGTCACCTGTCGCAACGCCCAACAACACACACACACCCTGCCCGATCTGGCCGACGATCTCTTCATCGACCGTGACACTGGCTGAGGACACGCGTTGGATGACAGCTCGCATTGAGGATGAACTCGTATTGCCAGAGATCAACTGGGCCACCAGATCCCTTTTCCTGAGACGATGGCGGAAACAACTCCCACTCCGGGACTCCGTCCTCATGGTATCGGATTCCAGGGGGCGACAGTGCCCCCCCCATAATGAGCTTGCGAACAGTTGACTCTTGTGAATCCCTGTCCCCATAATAATCGTAACAGGCTCTGAGAACTCGTTGATCATCAAGTTCACCTCCTCCACGACCCGATCGGATCATCCTATGAAACGCTTCCCCATAATCGCTACTGGACTTGTTGCCATCCTCGGCGCGTCCCTTTTCGCAGCAGAAGAAATCAAGCTCGAAGGGATCAAATGCATCATGAACCCCAAGGGGGCTGCGATGCTTGAGAAGTCGGTCGACTTCAAGGACGGTAAAGTCTTCTTCTGCTGTGGTAATTGTCCAAAGGCCTTCACTGCCAAAGTGGAAGCCGAGGATGCCCTCGTCATCGCCAAGGCCAACAAGCAACTGGTTCAGACCGAGCAAGCTGTCCAAGCCAAGTGTCCGTTCACAGGCGGTCCGCTCAAGACGGAACTGGATGTTGATGGAGCCACGGTGCAATTCTGCTGCAACAACTGCCTGGCCAAAGCGAAGAAGCTGGAAGGCGATGAGCAGTTGACCAAGCTCTTCGGCGACGAAGCCTTCGCAGCGGCTGGCTTCAAGGTTCCCACCGAAGAGAAGGCCGAATGATTCTCTCTCAGTAATCGTGAACGACCCACCTGGGATCAACTCATCCGCGAGTTGGTCCCTTTTTCTTGCGCGGTTCGCAAACGAATCGTCGTCGTGAGGCATCCCCTCCTCAACCCACCCAGACCGGGCTCGTCCAGGCCATGTGCCCGTTGTGTTGAGTGACGCGGGCGTAGTACCAGTCGGTCCCCTGCCCTGACGGCTTATCGTCCCACTGCACATTCGCGGCATATTCGCTGGGGCCGACGAGGCGGTTGATGATGTAGCTTTCCGTCGTGAAGCCGCCGGTAAAGGTCACGACATTTTCTTCCAGGAGATCGGACAGACGGGCTTCGACTCTTTGCTCGACCGGATCGGTGAGTTGCACGATCAGCCGTGCGTCAGCGGGAGCTTCGAGATCGAGCAGGACGGCCTTGGTCGGATCCTCGGAGTAGCACTTCACGCGGGTTGTCGGCGACTGGAGATGCACCTCCTGATCCGAGATGACTCGCAAGCGGTCACGCAGGTCTTCCCCGAAAGGCGCCGCCTGAAAACATCCCGTTGCCCGACGAATGCAGCCAGCAGAGAGTTGGATGCGCATGTCCCAATGACAGGTCCGTCCCAGATCGAGCGCGGCCCACGGCCCCCAGCCGTATTGAATGCGGCACTTCACTCGTTCAGGGAGAGTCGTGGGTATGGCAACATCGTCCTCCGGGAAGTGTCTCTCGATCACACGGCCATTCTTCACCAGTTCAATCATCTTGAGTGCATCCTGACCTTCCACGCTGACGTTGATCTGTCGGTCAACGGTTGCCGGCAATTCGCTCCCCATGGGGTGACCGTTGATCTGGAAGTCGACTGCGATGCGGTCACCGGTCGCCGCATAAGTCCGTCGTGCTCGGAGGGCCTCAAACAAGCCAGCGGACGAGAGGTCGCGTGCCCAGACGCCAACAACTCCCTCGCCGTACGCACCGGGGTATCCACGATGGTCGTCACTGGAGGCAACGAAGCCGAATCGCAACCCCTTGGCCAGTTGCGGTTGGATCGTGTTCGCGGTCGATCGACCACTCATGGAGTGACGCAGATAGGGCAGCGGAGCGACGTCCGTCTCAGAGCAGCCATGCTCGGAGAAGAGTTCCACAACAGGCGTGACGGCTCCGCCTCGGAAGTGCTTCCAATTCGCTCCCCTCCAGCCCTGTTGGTAGGCCACATGATGCGGGATGGCGAATGCTCCTTTCGCCGCCGCAAAGTCGAGCAACTTGTCCGCATGGTCCGGCAGGTACAACTCCGGTTGGTCGTCCGGGAAGATCATGCAGTAGTCGCCAAAGTGACTGGAGTGCCACTCGTATCCCAACAGTGCAACGAAGTCATCCGTGTTGGCTTCATGAATCATTCGCCGCGTCTTTGGCCAATGATCGGAATGCACCTTGAAGCCATCGACCCACTTCATATGCCGGTCGCCGGGCATCTTCGGCATGTCGTGCCACGATGCATGTCCGGTGAAGGCGAAGAAGTCGAGGTGTTCTCGTGCCAGATCGATGGATCGTTCCAACGACCCCTTCGCATAACCGACGGCATTGTGATTGTGCAGATCTCCCCAGTAGAGCTGATACGCGCCGTCACTCCCCTGCCCCGCCGCTCGAGACTGTTCTCGCGCACCCAAGAGCGTGATTCCGGCGAGTGATCCGCCAACAAACTCGCGGCGGGTGATTCCGGGTGATGACATGTGTGACCTCGCTGAATCGTTTGCGTCGCTCTCTGCTTGAATCGACGTCCAGCATATCACGCAACAACGCATTTCAGCGAACGACGAGCAAATGACAACCACGGATTTCACGGATGACACGGATACGGGTCATCCGTGAAATCCGTGTGATCCGTGGTCAGAACACTTAGGAATTCTCAACGTCGTGTGATTCTATACTCTGGCAAATGTGTGACCTCATTGCAGAGTCTGAACGCGTCGATAGCTCGTCATCTGACGTAGCGATTCACATCATCATCCGCATCGGTTGCAGCCGCCGGTTGATCGGATTCAGCATCAGACCGAACTGCTCCAGCGTGACGACTCCCAGAATCGGTTCGTCATCGCCCGGCTCGCCAAGGACAACCGGCGTGTGCCCTTCCCCTTGCGGAAGCACCAGCAGGCACTCGCTCACATCCCGTTCGATCTGCGTCCCATCGACGAGCATGAACGCCTGACGACGTTTGGGTTCAAGGCCCAGTTCCTGCCATGTTGCGTGCGGCAGCAACGTGTACTGCGCACCACTGTCGACCAGAAAGTCGAGCGTTACCAGTTTATCGTCGGCACCGAGAGCCGTGCCTTTGATGTACGTCACACCCATCTAGTGATCTCCGTGATGTAAGAGAGATGAGCGACACGAATGTGCCATCTCACTATCCTATCACGAGTCGATCCCCAATAGCGAATACCCGCCGAGCGATCGCCGTCGCATCACTGGCGAGAGCGACCGTCTGGCGAGGGTGCAGTGATGCGCTGCAAATTGCGTCCCTGTTGTTGCTGCTGTGCGCCGGGGACTTCCTTGAGGCCGCTGCTGCCCTGGATCGCGCCGCGGACGCCGAGTAGCTCGGGGTGACGGGCCACTTTGTCGCTGAATACGCGCAGGTCGCGGGCGATGAGTTCGAGGTTTCGCAGCACGACTGGCAACGACGCGGCTGAGCGGTTGAGGTTGTCGTACAGCGTGGGGTCCTTAGCGAGTTTGCTGATGGTCCCGTCTCCTTGATTGACCAGCTTCGCGATCGTCGTCAGTTCGGTGAGCAGCGTGTCCAGCTGACTCAGTGACGAGTCGAGTTTGGTGACGATCGCCGGCGTTGCCTTCGCGATCGGGCCGGTCATCTGATTCATGTGGTCGAGCGTGCCGTTGAGCGTGTCAGCCGTGACGCCGATCTTTTCAATGGAGAGTCGGGCTGCTGTGATCGTGCCGCGTGTCTCGTCCACCATCTGAGGCAATGCAGCGATCGTCGCCTGCAGACTCTTCTGCAACTCCGGATTTCCGAGCAGTTGTTGAGCACTGCCGAGGGCGACCTGAGCCGTCTCCATCGTCTCCGCGAATTGCACCAACGCGTCGGCGGCTCGCTCAACGACATCGTCCAGACTCCCCTGTTTCGTCTCGACGAGCATGTTGACGTTCGACGCCACCTGCTTCCATTCGAGACTTGTCTCCTCAAACGCAGTGAGCGTGTCATGCACTTTGGCATCTAGTCGTTCAACGATCTGCATCGGATCACGAGGCGGCAGGCCGACGATCTTGGAATTTGGCGGCAGGATCTCTGTACTCGACCCCAGGGAGAAGTTGATGCTCGCATCGCCGAACAGCGACCGCATGAGAGAAGGCTTCGCATCGAGTCGCAACTCGCGATCGCCCTTGATATCGACCACGACCAACACGCCGCCCGTCTCGTCAACCATGCGGACCTCGCGCACGCTGCCGATCTCCATGCCGTTCTGACGAACCGGCACACCCTTCTGCGCACCGGCAGCGTCCTCAAACTGGATCGCGATCGCATACGTCGGCTGCCAGTACGATTGCAGCTCACCGAACATCAGCACGAACACCGTTGCCAGTGCGAGTGCGGTGAGGACAAAGAGTCCGACACGGAATTGCAGTTGTCGTTCAGTCACAATGATTCAGTCGATTGGTTGATCAGATGAATAGATGATCAGACAAGCCCACGGGCTACGCCCCGTGGGTCAAAACGATGTGGGACATCACGCCGCCGCAAGCTCCGTCAAACGCTCCCCTGCCTCGCCCCGCACGAACTGGTAAACACGCGGGTCGTCACACGCAAACGCTTCGTCCGGCGTCCCCTCAAAAATGATCTGTGGCTCGTCCGGTTCGAGTCTCGTCAGCGGATAGAACATCACGATGCGGTCGGCGACCTTCTTCACCGTGTGCATGTCATGCGTCACGACGACGCTCGTCATCTGCTCACGATCGCGTGTCCGCAGGATGAGTTCGTTGATGACGTCACTCATGATCGGATCGAGACCGGTCGTGGGTTCGTCATAGAGCATGATCTCGGGCGACATGGCCAGTGCCCTCGCCAGACCGACTCGCTTGCGCATGCCGCCCGACAGTTCAGCCGGCTTCTTGTCGACGACAACGTCGGGACTCAAGCCGACGTCACGCAGTCGACCGTTGACCGTCTCCTCGACCTTCGCTTCTGCCATCCGTTTGTTCTGCCGCAAACCGAAGGCCACGTTCTCGAACACCGTCAGGCTGTCGAACAACGCCGCCTGCTGGAACAGGTAACCGAACTTCAATCGCTCCTGGCTGATCTTTTTCGCCGAGCGGGAGTGGATCGGCTTGTCATCCCACAGCACTTTGCCCTTCGTCGGCTGGAGCAAGTCCATCATCAGTTTCATCGTGACCGACTTGCCGCACCCACTCTCGCCAATGAGGACCAGTGTCTCCCCCTTGCACACCTCCAGCGTGATATCCCGCAGCACGTGCTGGGGACCGAAGGACATCGAGGCGTGTTTGAGGTCGATGAGGGACATGAGTTGTGGTCAGTTTTCAGTTTTCAGTTTTCAGTTGACAGAATCGGGCTGAAAACTGATGACTGAACACTGAGAACTCCTAGACCATCGAAATATCTCCGGGCCAGAGGACGTAGTACAACTTCATGAAGAACGTGCCGAGCAGGAAGTCAATCAGCAGGATGGCGACGAATGAGTAGACGAACGATTCGGTCGCTGCCCTGCCCACGCCTTCTGCGCCGGCTCGGGAGTGAAAGCCGCGATGACAGGCAATGATGGCAATGGCCGCTCCGAAAAACACACTCTTCACCACGCCGCTCATCACGTCGTAGGCGGTAATGAAGTTGAAGGAGTGATGCCAGTAGTAGAAGGAGTGCACGCCGAGGATCTTGGTGCTGAACATCCAACCGCTCAGCATGCCGATGCCGTCCGCGACGATCGTGAGCAGTGGAATCAACAAGAAGCACGCCAAGAACCGAGGCACCACCAAGAACCGCACCGGGTTTGCTCCGAGTGCCGTGAGTGCATCAATCTGTTCCGTGACCCGCATCGTGCCCAACTCGGCTGCCATCGAACTCCCGACTCGCCCCGCAAGCATGAGGGCCGCGAGCACGGGCCCGAGTTCCTTCACCAACGTCACGTTGATGACCGTCCCGAGTTGGTTCTCCATGCCCATCATGGCGAACTGATCATACGCCTGCACGGCAAGCACCATACCGATGAACCCGCCCGTGATCAGGATCACCGGGAGACTCTGCACACCCGTCTGATACATGATCGGCCAGATCACCCCGCCCCGCGGCCACTTCATCCACCACAACAGCTGCAGAAAGAACAGCGTCAAATCCCCCACCAGCCGCACCCCATCCAGCACCGTTTCGCCAACGATGTGAACGACGTTCGGACGTGAGAGTGTGGTGGTCGTCACGTTGTGTTGAATGTCGAAGGTTGAATGTCCAAGCCCACGGGCAACGCCCCGTGGGTCCGAGCGATGTAGGGTGGGCTGTGCCCACCACCTCCCACATCTCAAGGGTCACAAAAAAACACGGTATTCCGAAGGTGGGCACAGCCCACCCTACTTCACATCACTCCAAGCCGAGGTTCTCTTCGACCTCGTTAGGATGCTTCGGACGAAGTTCAGAGATCAGATCAGCAACTTTGTCAAGGTTCGATCGTGTCTGTCTTACCACGAGCGACGCGGTTTTCTCGTGTTTGACGATCATCCCTTTTCCGTCTTGCCAACTCTCTGGATCGATCGTTGTCGTAATGAGAGTCGTCAGCAGTGAGGGATCGAATGTGGGAGTTTCTTCCTTCCTCTTGGCAACTGATCCGATCACATCGCGACCAATGGCCCAGACCGCTAGATCGGCAACGGGATAGACAACTGTGAGGAGTTGCTCATCCGCCTCACCCACTTCCGCCGCATTCAACGGCACGAATGCGAGACCAACTGCACAAACCAATCCGGCCAGACAGACACGTGCTCGTGTGATTCTCATCGTCGATTCCTTTCGACTCGTGGGAAATGTCGTCTCGACCCGGTACGCTGGGTGCAGGTGTGATGACGATTGACGCTTGCGGATTAGCACGACCCCAAAGTGGTCGGACGCTGTGAGGTGGTGCTAATCCGCAAGCGATGATCAAAGGCGCACTCAGCGGGCGGGCACTGTATCCCAATTTTACAATTGCGGGGAGACCAGATATGGCGGCTGTAATCTGTCGACCCAACACGGGTTACGTCATCGCGCTGACCACCCTGCTCTGCTCAGTGATTGTGCGGGCAGATGACGTCAACTTGCGGCTGACCTTGCGTGACACTGCAACCGGTGACCTCGTGCCGGGACGAATCACGGTCGAGCAGCGACCGGGCGGGCCGCATGTCTATCACTTTGTGCAGTCTCTCGATCCGGAGGGGACGGCCATTGCGTATGACGTCACGCGTGGGCCGGAGAGTTTCGAGAAGCACACGACCGTTTCGGCTCATCCCTTCGGGGCGAAGGTGCCGCCGGGCCTGTATGTCGTCTATTACGAGCATGGACCGGAGTGGCGAGGCAACAAGGCACAGGTGTGGGTGAAGGAGGGTGAGGTCACCGAGCAGGAATTGACGACCTCCCGCTGGATCGACATGAACGAGCGCGGCTGGTACTCCGGCGACACACATGTGCATCGCACGGTCAAGGACCTGCCGAATGTGATGCGGGCCGAAGACCTCAACGTGGCACTGCCGTTGTCGTACTGGATTCGCGACGCTTACTCGCCACCGTTGCTCGAAGACAAGACCTACGACGAATCGGCCAACCTCATCACGGTCGACCCTCAGCGGGTCATCTGGCCGATGAACACGGAGTACGAACTGTTCAGGCTCAACGGACAGCGACACACACAGGGGGCCGTGTTTGTGTTGAATCACAAGGAGCGACTCACCCTCCCTGCCCCGCCCGTCGCTCCCATCGCTGCGGAGGCACAACGTCAGGGTGCGCTCCTCGATCTCGACAAGCACTCGTGGCCGTGGTCGATGATGCTGGTGCCCGTCATGGACGTCGACCTGTTTGAGCTGGCGAACAATCACATCTGGCGGACCGGGTTCTTCTTCAAACAGTGGACACAGGAGATGCGGCCCGAGTCGTGGAACATCGAGACGGATGCGGACGGGTTTACCGAATGGGGTTGGATCGACTTCGGCTTCAAGAGTTACTACGCCCTGCTCAATTGCGGCTTCAAGATGCGACCGACAGCCGGCACCGCCAACGGTGTGCATCCCGTGCCACTTGGATACGGTCGCGTCTACGTTGAGTGCCCCGATGGCTTCAGTTACGACAAGTGGATGCAGGGCCTCGATGCCGGTCGTTCGTTCGTCACGACCGGGCCGATGCTGTTCACGACCGTCAACGACCAACCGCCGGGCAGCACGATCACTGTCAATGGCCAGACCAGTGTGCGTGTCGCCGGCAGTGTTGAATCGATTCATGCGGTCACTCAGATTGAGATCATCAAGAATGGTCGAGTCGTCGAGGTGATCGTCCCGCCCCACAATCACGATGACACCGAGATTCACCGCTCAACGTTTTCCGTCGACCTGCCGGTCGACAGCACGTCCTGGGTGGCCGTGCGGTGCTTTGCGCCTCAAGAGATCGACCAGCGAACAAAACGTACCTTTGCGCATTCGTCCCCCGTTCACATTGAAATGTCAGGCAAGCCGCTCCGTCCGCGAAAGATTGAGACGGAGTATTTCATCAAACGCATGCAGGATGAAATCGCGCGTAATCGCGACTTTCTCAGACCAGATGAACTCGCCGAATACGAATGCGCTCTCGACATCTACACGCGCCTTGATGCAATGGCCGTTGAATGAATCTCGACATTCTTGAGCCCGATTCGTGCGACACTTGCGGCCTGTGCTGTGAGGGCATCGGCTCTCCCGTGTTGTTGTATCAGTCGCAACCACTGCACGATGGGCCGCATCCGCACCGCCCTGTCGGTTTGCCGCAGGGGTTGATCGATGAGATCGACGAACGGTTTCTCGGCCTCGCCCGTGGACAAGAGCCACAGGAAGTGTGTTTGTGGTACGAGGCGGCGAGCAAGTGCTGTCGTCACTACGAGTGGCGACCGCAGATCTGCCGTGACTATGAACTCGGCGGGACGGCGTGTTTGTTGCGTCGTCAACAAGAGTAGTCATCACGCTCCGCCGTGATGTCACTGACGCTCACAGGTGTTCGAGCTTGTCGGGCACCCCCATGATCCGCTCATCACGCGGGGGACGTGGGATTGATGACTGTCGCATGCATGCAGCCTCAACACCCCTCTCCCCTTGGGGGAGAGGGACCGGTTTCAAGCGGAGCGCAGAAACCAGGGTGAGGGGGTGGCGACGAGCTCCCTTGGGTGCACCAACTCCAACGCCCACCCCTCACCCTGATTCTTCGCTGACGCTTCAGAATCTGTCCCTCTCCCCCAAGGGGAGAGGGGTTGCGAAACACGACACTTATCAATCCCACGTCCCGAGCGTGATGGCTACTCTGGACATTCGCGCCCGAAAATCGGTGGAGGATGTCCTTGAGTGAGCGTAGACTGCCGGCATGAATACATTGCCACCAATCACCGAGATGGAGCGGGCGTATCTCGATCGGGATGCGACCTATAACGGGGTCTTCTTTCTGGCAGTGAAGACGACAGGCATCTTCTGTCGACCGACCTGCCCGGCGAGAAATCCGTTGCCAAAGCATGTCGAGTACTTTCCGTCGGCAGAAGCCGCGATGACCGCCGGCTACCGGGCTTGCAAACGGTGCCGACCACTGGAGTGGGACGACGAACCCGCATGGGCCACTGCCCTGCTCGATGACATCAAACGTGACCCGACATCACGCATTACCGACAGTGACCTCAGTGAGCGAGGCATCGACCCAGCGACCGTACGGCGGCACTTCCAGCGACGTTACGGGATGACATTCCACGCTTATGCGCGAGCTCAGCGAATGACAGGAGTTTTAGAACAGCTTGACGATGCCGGCACTCTCGACGACGCCGTCTTTGAGAGTGGGTATGACTCGCACAGTGGGTTTCGCGATGCGTTTGTGCGAATGTTCGGTGACACGCCCGGACGTGTGCGCAACGGTCGTTGTGTGCGGTTGTCGTGGTTCCGAAGTCCGCTTGGACCACTTGTCGCAGGCGCAACAGACGAGGGCATCTGTCTGTTGGAATTCAATGAGCAGGAACGATTGGAGGCGCAGTGTGGTGCCTTACGGAAACAGACAGGGATTCCACTTGTTCCAGGAGCGCATCGGCATCTCGACACTCTTGAAGAAGAACTGATGAGCTACTTCGCCGGCTCGCTCCGTGAGTTCACGGTCCCTCTGCTCTTCCCCGGCACGGAGTTCCAACGACGCGTGTGGGAGGGGCTGTTGGCGATCCCGTATGGGGAGACGCGTTCGTACGAGCAACTCGCGGTCGACATCGGAGCACCGACAGCGGCGAGAGCCGTTGGTCGCACGAACGGCCTGAATCGCATCTCAATCGTCATCCCCTGCCACCGAGTCGTCAGTAAGAACGGCACCCTCTGCGGGTATGGAGGCGGGCTGAGACGCAAGGAGTTTCTGTTGAACTTTGAGCGAAGCATCCATGAGTGACGCGAAGAACCCCGACTGCTGTTTGCAGTCGGGGTCAAGATCTTCATCACGCACCGGCGGGTGACTCATGCAGGGCGACACGGTTGCCTTCGGTGTCTTCGAAGTGGGCGAAGAAGCCGTGCTCTCCGATGCTTTGTCGCGGCACCAGAGCCTTGCCGCCCGCCTTGCCGATCGCTTCCAGTGTCGGATCGATGGCATCGACATGCAGGTACACAATCGTGCCGTCGTGCGAGGGGGTGTAGCCGTCGCCGAGGACGAGCGAGCCGGTCGCGCCAGTGGCTTCCATGTCCATCGGGAACCAGCCCATTTTCAGCGGCCCCATCTCCGCCTCGGTGATCTCAACACTCAGCACGGTCTCGTAGAACGTCCTGGCTCTGGACAGATCGCTGACCGGAATCTCAAACCAGTTGACCGGATTGGCATGTGAGGGCATTGGACTTCTCCCTGAATTGCAGGTGCTGAAGACTTGATGTGACCAATTAGTCACGTTATTCTGTTAACGTATCAAGCCTTCTGCGACCTGTCAAACAAGGGAGAATCCCATGTCTACCGTCACAATGCCCGTAAACACCAAACAGGTTCAGGGACGTCGCCAGGTGCACTATGATTCGCTTGATGACTTGCTGGCGGATGCTGAGCGTTACGCAAAGCCCGACGTCAAACGGCTGGGCAACTGGTCGCCCGGTCAGATCTATGAGCATCTCGCAGGGACCATGAACGGGTCCATCGACGGCATGGATTTCCTGCTCCCGTTACCGGCGCGTGTGTTGATGACCCTGTTGATGAAACGCAAGTTCCTCAAGAAGTCGATCCCCGCCGGTTTCAAAGCACCGAGCAGCGCTGTACCGGATGAAACTTCGACCGAAGACGGACTCGCATCGATTCGCGACGCCATCTCACGGCAGAAGAACGAGTCGCAGCGGGCACTTCATCCGGCGTTCGGAAAACTCACACGTGAGGAATGGACCGACTTCCATCTCAGGCACGCGGAGATGCACATGAGCTTCCTGATCGAGGACGGGGACGACGTGTAGTGCGCATCGAGTGAACCCGAGGAACCAGACATCGCATACAGCGAACAGCAGGCGGACATCTTTCGCGATGCCCTGTCCGAACTCGACGGCATCACCGAGAAAAAGATGTTCGGCGGACTTTGCTTCCTGCTGAACGGCAACATGCTCTGCGGTGTTCACAAAGGCGGAGGCATGGCCCGCGTGGGGAAGGAACTCGAAGCAGCAGCGCTCAAACTGGACGGCGTCGACCCGCTGTCGTTCACCGGTCGCAAGATGGGCGGCATGGTTGATCTCAGCGAAGCGGCGATCGAAGATGACGAAACACGCGAGGCAGTCCTCTCCCTCGCGTGGGAGTTCGTCGGTGCCCTGCCGGCAAAGTGATCAGAAGGAGTGAGTTGACAGTTCACGCTGGATCGCAGAGACGACCTGAGTTGCCAGTCGCTGCGACCCTTCTGGCGTGAAATGAACATTGGCAGAGCGCTGTATCTCGTCAAGTCGTGAGAGTGCGAACGTGTACTGATCATCGATGGATATCTCCTGCTCCGCCATGATGGCAGCGGCGACTGCGTTGTACTTCACCGCATCTCCCACGACGCGACCCTTCGCTCCTTCTGGAACAGGAGTCGTCGACCGCCAGATGAGCTTGGCCTTTGTCTCTTGCAAACGGGCAACCAACTTCCGCAGATTCTGTTCATACTTTTCGATCGGCACCTGTTGATCTCCCTTCTCGACGTCAACCAACGCTCCTTCCTCGTCAATGTACTTCAGATCGTGCAGACCCCAGTTGAAGTGAATCACGTCCCACGGCTTATCACCAAGCCATTTGTCGATGTGCTTGAGTCCATTTGTGGTCGGCCCGCCGTTCACGGGAATCCGATGGACGTTCGCCTGGCCTTTGAGCAACTCCTGCACGGGGACCGTGTAGCCGATCGAGATCGAGTCTCCAATCAACAACACCCGCGGCAACGCTGGATCATCCACCACTTTGGCGAACGCCGGATTTGGTTGACGTTTCTTGGGTCTCGCCTGGTCTTTGCCCCGACCATCCTGTGCCTCAGTCGCTGTCAAAGACATGGCAAAGATCATCAAGCCGCAGATCGTTGTCCGTTGCATCACTCTGCTGTCCTTCCACCGTGTGTCGCATGTTGATCGGGAGACAATGTCTCGGAGAATAGTCAAGGAGTGGACCGGACACCACACGACAGGCCCGCCCCGACTCTCTCGCAGACTTCAGACATGACCTCCCGATGTTTCGGCAAATTCTGCAATATCTCCGGCTGGGTCGTCGACTGCAAACGACTTACGCCGGTCTTCGCCCAACAGTTCTTGACCATCACAGATGCCGGCAGTATCGTCCGCCGCCTCCATCTACTGTCAGGATGTCCACTATGGCCACGACGAATCTGTTTGTTGAGTTAATTGTCATCGGCGTGGGAGCCGCGTGTTGGGTGCTGCTGTTCATGCTGGGACTCATCGGCGTCGAGTCGTTCCCACTTAAGGCTGCGCCGGCTTACCCCGTTTTGGTCTTCCTGTTGCCGTTGGTCTACGTCCTGGGGATTATCTCCGACCGCGTCGCTGATTTCCTGTTTGACAAGTTCTTCAGTGGTCCGCTGCGGGCTCGCTACTTCGCCGAGCGGCGCGACTACCAGGATGCCCGGCGACTTGTGATCAGTGCCTCGAGCCGACTGGCGAACATGCACGACTACGGTCGCACCCGCATTCGCATCTGCCGAGGCTGGGCATTGAACGCATTACTGATCGCCCTTGCTCTCCAGTTCGTGATGCGGACACACGCCATCACCGCTCCCGGAAGTGAAGTCGCGCTCACTTGGGGAGCAGCCGCCTGCGTGCTCCTCTCGATGGCCTCGTGGTGGTCCTGGTACATGCTCTGCTCGATGGAGTACCTCAAAATCCACGAGCACGCCGAGTTCCTGCGGCAGACGTCCTATCACGAGCCGGTGAAGATCGCTGCTTGATGCCAAGAAGTGCCTTGCTGGCTCAGTCGTGACCGCCGACAATCGATGTCGTGTGGGTGGAATCGACCAACGAGACCCTCAATTTGCACTTTCTGAGTTCTTGGTTGCTCACACGGTGATGCGGAGCAGGCGTTGGAGCAGGGTGCGGATTTTTCGGGGGAGCTGTGTGCGAGTGAGACCGTGCGAAAATTCTTCGGCCAAGCAGGCAGCCTGTAAGGCTTT
>JAJDEJ010000254.1 GCA_029259815.1 Planctomycetaceae bacterium
AGATGGTGCTGCTTTCCAGAAACTTGCCGGTGCCGTCGACGACTGCGATCTTGCATCCGGTGCGAAAGCCCGGGTCGATCCCCATGGTGACGCGCGGCCCAGCGGGAGCGGCCAGCAGTAGTTCGCGCAAGTTCTGGGCGAAGACATGAATGGCTTCGTCGTCCGCACGCTCCTTGAGGTCCTGCAACGTCGCCGATTCAACAGCTGGCATGAGCAGACGTTGATAGCAGTCCTCCACGGTTGCGAGCAATTCCTGATGAAACTCAAACTCTTGATTTGACACCAATCGCGGCTTGAGCTTGCGGAGGACGTACTCATCGTCCAGTTCGACAGCCACGCGGAGTAGTCCGTCCGCTTCGCCACGCTTCATGGCCAGGAAACGATGTGAGGGCACGCGTTTCACTGGCTCCTGATGATCGAAGTACATCTCAAACTTGGCGGCCTCTTCCTTCTTGCCGCGCTTGATCATGGAGTGTACCCGCCCGAAGCCGCTCGCTTGCTCACTGAGCCAGCGGCGTGTCTGCATGTCCTCGGACCACGTCTCTGCCACGATGTCACACGCCCCCTGGACTGCCTCATCCGCGTCCGGCACGTCGTTCTCAGGATTGACGAAGGACCGCAGCACCTCGGACTTCGAACGACCGAGTGGCTGTTGTTTCAGGAGGATGTCGGCCAATGGTTGCAATCCGCGTTCGCGGGCCATCGACGCTCGCGTCCGCCGTTTCGGTTTGAAGGGCAGATAAAGATCTTCGAGGACCTGCTTGTCCTGGCACCGTTCGATCTGTTGCTGGATCTCTGAGGACAACTGTCCTTGCTCGTCGATCGTCCGCAGGATCGTGTTCTTCCGGCGAGCCAACTCGTGGGCTTTTGCCAGTCCGTCCTCAATCAGTCGCAACTGCGTCTCATCCAGTGCCCCGGTGGCCTCCTTCCGATAACGGGCGATGAACGGCAACGTATTCCCATCCTCCAGAAGTTCGACCGCCGTCTTGACCTGTCGTGCTGCGACTCCCGTCAACGCAGAGATCGACTCCACCGCCTGATCAAGATGGAAACAATCGTAAGTACCGCTTGCCATGTGGATGATGTCCGCTACAGAGCTATGCAACTTCGAACTGTGGAAAGGGATCGGGACGTTATCGTAGGCCGCGAGTTGAGGAGAGGGAATCGTCGAGTGAATATCCAATATCCAGCGATGACGTACGCATTAGGACGAAGTGACCACGGATTTCACGGATGACACGGATTGATTCATACGTGATCCGTGTCATCCGTGAAATCCGTGGTGAAACAATTTCGATGATGCCTGTTCGTCGTCCGTTTCACGTCGCGTGTACAACTTGAGTCTGCCCGGTTGTATGATTCAATTGTTTGACGAATTACCGGAGAATTCATGATGCGACGATCTTTGATCTGTCTAACGGTTCTATTGTCCATCTCGACGGGACTGACGAGAGGTGAGAAGCCGAACGTGTTGTTCATTGCGGTGGATGATCTGAATCACTGGGTCGGGCACACCGGCCGCAATCCGCAGACGAAGACATCAAACATCGATCGTCTGGCGAAGCGGGGCGTGGCTTTCACGCGGGCGTATTGTGCAGCACCAGCCTGTAACCCATCACGGGCCGCCCTGATGAGCGGCATGCGGCCCAGTACGACCGGCTGCTATCACAATCAGGACTTCTGGACCGGGTTTGTCCCTGAGGGCAAGAGCTTGGCGGCAACGTTTCAGCAGGCAGGATACACCACCATTGGGATGGGCAAAATATACCACGGGGACACGTTCTATGAGTCGGAGTGGGATGAGTATCCGGGCCTGCCGACGCCGGCTCATGGTCAGGGCGTCGATAAGATGGAAGGGTTTCACGAGCCGCTGGTGCATGACCTCAAGGATGAAGACCTGGGAGACTGGCACACGGTCAACTTCTGTGCCCAGAAGCTCAGCGAAGAGCACGACAAGCCGTTCTTTCTGGCGTGTGGACTGCACAAGCCGCATCTACCTTTTGCAGTGCCGCGAAAGTATTACGACCTGTTCCCGCTGGACGAGATTGAGTTACCTCCTTATCAGGAGGAAGACTTGGACGATCTGCCACCAGCGGGACTGAAGGTGGCACGGCCCCAGGGGGATCATCGGCGGTTCAAAGAAAACGGACGCTGGAAAGCGGCCATTCAGTCCTATCTTGCGACGGTCGCGTACACCGACATGAACGTCGGACGTCTGCTCGATGCCTTTGACAAGAGTCCTCATCGCGATAACACGATCATTGTCTTCTGGGGCGATCATGGCTGGCACTTTGGCGAGAAGCATCACTGGCGGAAGTTTGCCTTGTGGGAGGAGGCGACGCGGGCACCCCTCATCTGGGTCGTACCGGGTGTCACGCAGCCAGAAACACAGTGCGAACGAGCTGTCGAATTCATGTCGATCTATCCGACACTGTGTGACCTCGCAGGTGTTCCGGTGCCTGAACATGTCGAGGGGCAGAGCCTGCGGTCGTTACTCGAAGTTCCCGATTCCTCTTGGGAGCCGGCGGCTCTGACAACACATGGATACAAGAACCATGCCGTCCGAAGTGATCGCTGGCGGTATATCCGCTATGCCAATGGGGATGAAGAGCTATACGATCACACAGCCGACCCGTATGAGTGGGTCAACCTCGCCGGCGATGCCAACACGGCGTCCGTCAAAACGAAACTGGCACGCTGGCTTCCACAGACGGACATGCCGCCTCGTCGAATGAAGAAGACCGATTGATTGAACTACTTGCAAAAATCAGGCAGCCTCGTCGCGAAGCAGACTGGACATCGACTGGTTTCTTGTAAGATTTCGGCTATCAGCTACGAACAGATTCTTGAGACATCACGGTTCTGACTCCCTCACAAGCAGACACGGCAAGCCCCATGAATGATGACAACTGGTATCAGGATAATGACGACACAGCTGGCTCCTATCGCGAAGACGAGTCTTACGGGAACGACGGTGGATCGATGCAGCCAAAGCCCGGCATGAGCACGGGCGTGAAGGTGCTCATCGGATGCGGAGTCGTTGGTGGTGTGATGGCACTCGTCTGCTGTGGCGGATTCATGTATCTCGGAAGTCAATTCGCCGGAATGATGACAGAGGACCCTGCTGAGATTCAGGTGATTCAGGAGGACATCGCCGACATCGACCTGCCCGATGGGTTTTCGCCGGAGGGAGGAGCTGATGGTGAGTTGTTTGGGTTCGCCGGTCAGGCGGCCATTTTCGCGGAGAATGACTCGGTGATCATGCTCATCCAGGTGAAGGGACCGGAAGGCACAACCGACGAGCAGATGCTGGAGCAATTCCAGCAGCAACTCGGCCAGCAAGGACAGAATGGCAATATCAAGATCGAATCGACCGAAGAACGACTGGTCACCATCGCCGGTGAGGAGACAACGATTGAGATCGTCAAGGGCACGGATCAGAATGGGAAAGAAATCCGACAGGTCAAAGGGGCTTTTCGTGGACGTGGAGGTGCTGCGATCGTCCTGTACTTCAGTCCAGAAGAAGACTGGGATGAGGATCGCGTCGTCCAGATGCTCGAGTCAATCAAGACAGGTGCCGGTGGGAATGCCGACGTTGACGAGTCGGACGATGCTGCCGAATCGGTCACTGACGACCTACCAGCCGAGTGACATATTCGTCTCGATGGCCTTCTGGGCCTCGTGCAGGTCGACGCCCGTTTCGTGCATGTACAGGCGAATGGCGTGTAGCTTGTCGCCAGCGGCGCGAGAGAGACATTCGCGTGCCTGCTCACACGGCTCGACCTGGCTCTTCAGACCGAGGAAGCTCTTGGAGATGACCCACATCTGCTTGGGACGCTTCGTGACGCGGATGATTTCGTCTGTCGGATACTGATCGACCGCCAGCGCCTGGGCCTCTTCAGGAGTCTCCGTCGACGTAATCATGATGTGGGCGTTGGTTTCAATTTCGTAGAGCGGCATCAGTCGTACCTCCTGAGCTGAGTGGCATTTCTTGGACCTGCGTCGTGTTCCAGACGAGGAGCATTCCGGTGGGATTATAGAGAGTCTATCGCTCTCAAGTCCACAAGTGCGCCAGCACCCTGGCTGCTTTTGAGTAGCCGGGATGGTTCGTCTCCGAACCTCAATCGGCCAGACCGTAGCGGACGATGCACCACAGAGCCTGAAATCCGTCTTTAACGCCGATCTTTTTGCCCTGGTCGTACGTGCGACCGTGATAGCTGATCGACATCTCGAAGATGCGATATCGACGACGAGAGACGCGTGCCGTCATCTCCGGCTCGATGCCAAAACGATTCTGCTTGAGCTTCGGACCGATCTCCTCGATGACCTCGCGTTTGAACAGCTTGTAGCATGTCTCCATGTCGGTGAGGTTGAGGTTTGTGAAACAGTTGGAAAGCGTCGTCAGCACCCGGTTGCCGACGTAATGCCAGAAGTAAAGCACCCGGTGCGGCTGGTCCCCCAGAAACCGGCTGCCGAAGACGACGTCCGCCCTGCCCTCGATGATGGGTTGCAGCAGACGCGGAATCTCAGCCGGATCGTATTCGAGGTCCGCGTCCTGAATGATGCTGACGTCGCCCGTTGCTTTGGCGAAACCCGTGCGGACAGCCGCTCCCTTCCCCTGATTCACGTCGTGATAGTGGATCGACAGACTATTCTTCTCATCATCCCACCCGCTCGTTTCCAATTCCTTGAGCAGATCTCGCGTGCCGTCGACACTGCAATCATCAACAAGCACGATTTCCTTGGGAATCGGCACTTCCTTCACTCGTTCCAACAACTGCATCAGCGTTTCCCGCTCATTGTACACCGGGATCACGACAGACAGTCGGAAGTCTGTGGGGATTGCATACATCCCCAACGTACGGCAGGCCGCGTCCCCCAATTGGGCACGCATCCGCTCAAACCATTCGACGGAGTACGGATCGAGGAGAGTTTCCGGTTCGTTCGTCATTTCAGCGCCGCTGGAAAGCAATTCAGAAGGGAGAGCAATCATGGTGTTGGTGAGATGATGGCGGAGTGCAAGCGATTGTGAAAGTGTCTGTCGAAAGATGTCATACCTTCACTCGGATTCGTGTTCGATGTGACACCTTCGCAGGGAAGCATGACACGAGTTTGCGGATTAGCACGATTAGGCTGGCTGGAATCATCGTGAGGTCCCAAGTAGAGTCGTCATCGATCTCATAAGAACTTTTTTCTCTTTCCGTGGGAGTCGCACGTGACGCAGCAACAGGTGACGCTCATCAGTCCTCAGGCCGAAGCTGACATGATGCAGGACGAGGTGCTCTTCGATTGGAGGTCGTCAGGCCAGGACATGCCGGGAGATTGGTCGATCCGACAGCGGACCCTTCGTGGCGGCGTCTCCGAAGGCGTGCTCGTTATCGAGTTGTGCAATGGTCCGCTGTCCGTCTCGGTACTTCCCACACGAGGCATGGGCATCTGGAAGGCCGAGTGCGGCGACATCCCGGTCGGCTGGGACTCGCCGGTCAA
Organism: Planctomycetaceae bacterium; assembly: GCA_029259815.1. Classification (GTDB taxonomy): domain Bacteria; phylum Planctomycetota; class Planctomycetia; order Planctomycetales; family Planctomycetaceae; genus JAHBXU01. Next base: position 5,488 of record JAJDEJ010000254.1, read on the forward strand.
GCAGCCAGTCAATCCGCAATACATCGATCAGACGTCCCGCAACGGCCTCGGCTGGCTCGACGGCTTCAACGAACTGCTCTGCCGTTGCGGCCTGTCGTTCGTCGGACCACCGGGTATCGACGAGGACGCGACTTCGCCGATCGAGTCGCAGCTCACCCTTCACGGTCGCATCGCTAACATTCCAGCCCACACGGTTGAAGTCGGCATCGATCCCGATGAGCAAACGCTGTGGGTTCGCGGCGTGTGTGACGAGACTTGCCTGTTTGGGCCGCAACTGCAACTGACATCACAGGTGACACTCAAGCTTGGCGAGGCTTCGATCGGCATTCACGATGAGATCAAAAACCTAGGATCGAAACCGACCGACTTGTCGCTGCTGTATCACATCAACGTGGGACACCCCTTCCTGGAAGCAGGTTCAAAGCTGTCGCTGCCGTTTCGCAGCATGTCACCACGCGATGCCCGAGCTGCCGAAGACATCGAAACATGGGACACGTATCTCAAACCGACCCCAGGATACGCCGAGCAGGCATACCTGTTCGATGTGACAGCCGACGATCGAATGCGATCGTCGACCCTGCTTCGCAATGCGGTCGGCGACCGAGGTTTTAGCGTCGACTTCGATCCGCAACAACTTCCCTGTTTCACCCAATGGAAGTGTACACAACCCGAGGCGGACGGCTACGTGACCGGGCTCGAACCGGGCACCTGCTTTCCCAACTTCAAGTCCTTCGAGCGAAAGCAGGGGCGTATCCCACGACTCGGCTCCAGGGAGACCTTCGCCGTCGATCTCACACTTGGCATCCACGATACTGCAGAGAGAGTAACGTCCGCCGTCGAGCATGTGTCGTCGAACCAGGCATCGTTCGAGCCGACCGTGTCCTCGGAGCCGGTCGCTCCGTTCGTTGATACTCAATAGGACTGCAAAGGGACGTCTGCTGAATGGTTGAAGCACGGGTTGAGGAAGCAGAGGAAAAGCGGATGCAGCGGATCAAAACGGATCATCGTCTGGGCTGAAATCGTCTGGGCTGAAGGAGTGATTCTCGATCGTGCGAACGAACTGCATGGGAGCATTTGGTTGAAGTGTCAGGAAAAGAAGGAACACTAATTTTCACTAATCATTGACTGGTGATTGGACGTCTTTCATGAGAAAGCAATGAGTGTAGATTAGTGGCGATCAGTGTTCCCATTTTTGCCGAGATGAGCATCATCGTTTTCGATCCGCTGCATCCGCCCGATCCGCTTTTCCCTTGCCTGGCATCTACCATCCCGACATCGCTCAGCGTCGCCGCTTCGTTCGTCGCGTGAACAAAAAAGGCTCCCGGTGGTGGACACCGGGAGCCTTGTCGACTTATCTGTTGCTCAGTTCATTCTGCAAAGAGATCAGTACGTCAGGATTGCGTCGACGCCGAAGATAGCATCTTCATTCGAAGCGATACCAGCATTCTGTTGACCCGGATCGGCCTGATAGCGGATTTCCGGACGGATGATCAGGTTGGCGTGCGGCTTGATGTTCACACCAGCGGTGACGGCGTAGACGCTGTCACTGTCCGATTTCCACCATTCCGCTCGGCCACCCACAGCCACTCGATCTGAGATGGTGTAGAACAGGTACTGGTTGACACCAACCGTCTCGTTGCGAATCCCAGGAGCCAGGCCGGGGATGTTATGGTTGTTGAGCACGTCGCTCTGGAAGACGTAGTTCAGGTCATCAGTCAGTGCCACGTCGACCACGATGCTGTGGCTGTAGCCGTCGCCGATCGCACCGAAGTTGCCGGCAGTCGTGATGTACGTGAAGGTCACGTCGTCACCCAGGCCAACGCTGAAGCCGCCCAGGAAGCTGCTGCCTTCCTCGAACTGATCGAAACCGGTATCCCAACCAGCGGTCCATCCACCGTAAACCGTAACGTTATCGGTCGCGGTGTAGGTCGCCAGGGCACCGGTGTGTGTGAACGCTTCACTGTTATACATCGTGAACGCGTGGCTGAAGAAGAAGTTGTCCGGAGCGGTCACAACTTCGTATCCCAGCAGGGTGTAGAAGTGACCCGCTTTGACGGACAAATCGCCCATGGCAACTTCGAGGTAGGCCTGCGGGAAGGCCCAGCCATAGCCGGCGCCGTTGTCGAAGCCGTTCATGAAGTCCCAGTTGCCAGGATTGTTACCGAACGCCTGTGTGTCGCCGGAGTCGGTACCGTACATCACGTCGACGCGGCCACCGAAGTCGATGCCTTCGCTGCCGTCGGTCGCCTTCTCGAGGTAGATCCAAGACTGGTGATTGTTGAAGCGATCCGGGTTCGTATTGAACAGGCCGGTACTCTTGCTGGTGTAACCCCATTGGGTCCAACCACCGATGTCAATGTCTGAGTCTTCGCCGAGAACCGTGTCTGAGAAGTCCCACGGATCTCCCAGCTCCCCTTCGAGGAAGCCTTGGGCCTTCACATTGGATGAGGCGGCCAGCACGGCCAGCCCCGCGAGTAGAAACGCTGTGCGTGACAGCTTAAGCATGATCAACCTCCCTGCGATGCGACTGAGCAACCGGTCGCTTCGCCTAAGTCCATGGCTCTGCGGTGTGCAGATGCCTCCTTGTATCTCTGCTGGAGCCCTCTCCCGACTTCGCAGCTCATCTGCAAATCATCACCGAGATCGAAACTCCGAAACGTCGAGCGCGACGTTGTGCATGGAGTTTGATCGTCGTTTGATGTGCGTTTATTGCTGAATGTCTGAAGTGGACGTAGAAATGGAGAAGGCGTCAAAGTCGTGCGTACTTTTGCACCGGCTTCCCCCTGTGGCGGACCGATGCAAGGGCGATTACACTGCCTGAGCGGCATGACCGTGCTAATCCCAACTTCGTCATTTTGCGCACCCATCAGCGAGTTTTCCCGAGATGACCGTTTCCACGCTCCAAGTTACCTGGTCTCAACTGGCCGACGATGTCCTCAACGGACACTCACTCACCCGCGAAAACTGCCGATCGATCCTCGACGCGCCCGATGACGAGCTGCTCGACCTGCTCGCCGCCGCGTATCGCGTCAGGCGTCAGCACTTTGGCAACAAGGTCCAGCTGTACTTCTTGCAGAACGCCAAGAGCGGCCTCTGCCCCGAAGACTGCGGCTACTGCTCCCAGTCCAAACTCTCCACCGCACCCATCGACAAGTACGTCTGGCTCAACGAAGAAAAACTCCTCGAAGGGGCTCGCACTGCAAAGGCGAATCAGGCCCGCACCTACTGCATCGTTGCCAGCGGACGCGGTCCGACCGACCGCGAAGTCGAGCACGTCTCGAATGTCGTCCGCAAGATCAAGGACGAAACGGGCCTGCACATCTGCGCCTGCCTCGGCCTGCTCGAACCACATCAAGCCCGGCAACTGGCCGACGCCGGCGTGGACCGCATCAACCACAACCTCAACACGTCCCGCCGCTTCTACGACGACATCTGCTCGACCCACACGTACGACGACCGCCTCGACACACTCAAGGTCGCCAGCGACGCCGGCATGGAACTCTGCTGCGGCCTCATCGCCGGCATGGGCGAAACGCACGAGGACATCGTCGACGTGGTCATGGACCTCAAGGATCTCAACGTCGAATCGATCCCGGTCAACTTCCTGATCGCCATCGACGGCACCCCCCTCGAAAACACCCACGAGGTTAACCCCCGCTACTGCCTGAAGGTCCTCGCCCTGTTGCGACTGGCCCACCCCACCAAAGAGATCCGCATCGCCGGCGGCCGCGAAGTCCACCTCCGCTCCATGCAACCCCTCAGCCTCTACGCCGCCAACAGCCTCTTCGTCAGCGACTACCTCACGACCAAGGGCCAGGAAGCCTCCGCCGACTTCCAAATGATCGAAGATATGGGCTTTGCGGTGGTCGCGAGTCCACTGAATGACAGTATGACACCTGAAGAGCCAGCTTTACGGAACTAACGCAAGAGTCTTGTGGTCGGGGCTGAAGTCCGAAGCCCCAGCGAACGCGCATTCGACATCCAAAGTTCTCACCGGGCTTCCCTCCTGACCGACGACCAACGGCGCGTACTGGACGTCAAAGGGAAGGCCCTCGGCCGCAAGACCTTGCGGGAACTGACGACCATCGTCACGCCGGACACGATTCTCCGCTGGCACCGGGAACTGGTCGCCCGGAAGTGGGACCACAGTGACAAACGGGGGGTGGGCAGGCCACGTATCCGGCAGGTGATCGTGGATTTGATTCTCAGGTTTGCCCGCGAGAACCCGACGTGGGGGCACGATCGCATCCAAGGGGCCTTGGCCAACGTGGGTTACCACATTTCCGATACCACCGTGCGCAACGTCCTGAAGGCCCATGGGATCGAGCCGGCCCCCGATCGTCAACGGACCGGTGAATGGAGCACGTTTCTCAAAGCTCACTGGGACGTACTGGCGGCCATCGACTTCACCACGATGGAGGTCTGGACCAAGGCCGGCCTGGTTACGCATTACCTGCTCTTCGTGATGGAACTGAAGACGCGACGTGTCCACTTCGCAGGCTGCACACCACATCCTGATGGACAGTGGATGCGTCAGATCGCCAGGAGTCTGACCAATGCCGAGGACGGCTTTCTGCTCGGGAAACGGCATGTCCTGATGGATCACGACGGGAAGTTTTCTCCCGCATTCCGGCAGATGCTGAAGGACGCTGGCAGCACACCCCTGCGACTACCGCCGCGCAGTCCCAATTTGAATGCGTACGTCGAGCGATTCATGAGATCAATCAAGTCTGAGTGTCTGGATCAACTGATCTTTTTCGGCGAACGCTCGCTCCGGCGTGTCCTTAACCAGTGGTGTAACCGTTCATGCCGCGGACAGGAGTGAGGGGGGTGGTTGGCGGGCGAGGTGTTGTTGGAGCGAGTCGGTCACGAAGGCGAACACGTCGCAGTCCTGCTGGCGGCAGGTTTCGATCACGCTCAGCAGCGTCTCCACGAAGCGGCTGCCCGCA
>JAJDEJ010000255.1 GCA_029259815.1 Planctomycetaceae bacterium
ATTGTTCGGGAGATTCCCAACGACATTTCGACTTTGCCATTCCTTGGCTCTCCGATCGCCCGCGTGTCTTGCAACCGCATTGTGATCGGAGAGCCTTTTTTGTGGAGATCAGTTACGAACGTTTGTCAGAAAGTGCAGATCGGGTGTAACGTTGGATCAACGATTGTCCGATTTCTCACACACTCTCCGATCCTCGTTATTGTGCCCCCGTCATTCCCGGTGTCCCCGTCATTCCCGCGCAGGCGGGAATCCAGACTGCGGTAAGCACAGGGCAACACTTGGAGACAACATTCCTGTGCACTGGATTCCCGCCTGCGCGGGAATGGCAGGATGGTGTCGACTCAGAAAAGCGTCCATTTGTCAGTTGTTGATCTCTTGTCCTGAAGATGAATACGTCGAAATGAGTCAGAAGGACACCCAACCATGAGTTCCGTGTTCAACTCTCAGCCTTCAACAACTGCAGTCATCTGCCGGTCTCTGTTACAGTCCTTGTTCCAGTGGTAAGCTGCTTGCACACGGATCGGTTACTTAATTCTACATGGATGGACTTCATGCCGTTGGAACTGTACCACCCTGGGCTGGAAGGTGTCATCGCCGGCGAGACGAACATCTCCTGCGTCGAAGGGGAGTTTCTTTACCGAGGGTACTCTGTCGCTGATCTGGCGGACGGTGCAAGCTACCTCGAAGTTGCCCATTTGCTTCTGACGGAGGAGTTGCCCACGCAAGAGCAGTTGGCAGACTTTCGCAGCGTCCTCTGGGAGGACGCCGAGTTGCCTGAGTCGGTTCTGCGGTTCGTTCACGACCTGCCGCTGCATGTCACCGCAATTGACATGTTGCGAACGGGGGTGAGTCTGTTGGGGAACGACGATTCTCAGCAAGATGACTTGATCGCTGATGCGGGCATTTCGCAGGCGATGCGGTTGCTGGCACGTGTGCCTTTGCTGCTGGCTGAATGGATGCGACAGCGTGATGGATTGCCGGCCGCTGAGCCATCGCCCGTGCTCTCCTATGCGGGCAATCTGCTGTTGATGTTGACCGGTGAAGAGCCATCTCCCCTTGCCGAACAGGCATTGACGGCGACACTGATTTTGTATGCTGACGATGCATTGACTCCCTCATCGTTTGCCGCCCGAATTGCGGCTTCAACGGGGGCTGATCTGATCTCGTCTGTGACAGCAGCCATCAGTACATGTGTCGGTCCGAACTTCTCACAGCGATACTCGTCAGTCCAACAGGTCCTCTCTGCTGTCGACACCCGAGAGGCAGCCGAACGATGGGTCAAATATCGTGTGGGGGAATCCTTGCCCCTGCCCGGCTTCTGCCCGACGCGTGACGCCTGGTCCGATCCTCGTGCAGCGTTGTTAGAGCGATGGTGCAGTGAATTGGCGCAGGAGACGGGGCGTCAGCACGAGGAGGAGATTGCTGACGCCATCGAGTGGGCCGTCTGGGAGACCGCCGGTCGCTCGCCGTCATTGGACTGGCCCGCTGCCCGGCTATTTGATTTGCTGGGGATTGATCGCGACCTTCACCTTGCGTTGTTTATTTGTGGACGGCTGGCTGGCTGGTCAGCTCATATCATCGAACAGGCTGAGGAAGGCGACGTGATCCGGCCTCGTTCACGTTATCGGGGCGTCGAACGGAGCGAGTTCGAGCCACTGAAGGACCGCGGCTGAGGGGCGCGGCCATGGGAAGCAAGCAAGGTTAATCAAGGCCGAAACTGGAAGTTGTATGAGGCACGGACCGTGCGATCGATCGGCGAAGAGTCGGCGACTCTCAAAGTCTTCCTATCCTCCGTGACCTCCGGGTTCCCCCTTGATCCATTGGGCATGTCGTGAATTTCCAATCGAAGATGACGAATTGAGAAGTTTTTTGTTGACAATTGGCCTCCTGTCACAAAAAATCGTTCCGTCCGGATGAACCGACGCACATAACACTTCCTACCGCCCATTTTGGCGGATAACTGCGCTCATTTCCTGCTAAGGGACTAGCAGACGACTCGCTCGAAGTCGTTACGGGGCATGATGCTACGGCGCAGTGGCTGGAGTTCTTAGCGGGCAATGTACGTAGATTTGTCTCAGCAGTCACAATGGAATTGGAGGACGGAATGCAGTTTTCCTTCGAGGTCGACCCCAACCTCGACGTCGCGATCGGACTGGAATCAGACTTCATTAATGGCAATGGCAGCGAATACTCGTCGGAGTCGTACGACGAGGGATCAGCCATCATCCCCACAGAAGCAAAACCCGGTTCGGAAGATAAAGTCAAGATGCTGTCAGCTCGATACGCCGCAGGCGTCCCGCTCTGGCATGATAGTGATTGTTACGACCACGGTCCGGATACCCTGGACAGTGATTTCGACATGGAAGATGAAGACGGCTGAAAGGAAGCAAAGAAGAGATTCCCCACGGTCTTGTTGAATTGGACCATTTGGTATTAACCGAAGCACCAACCACTTGTTGGTCGCTTCGGTTTTTTCATGCCCAGCCCCCCCCTTCGGCGAGCGAATCGAGTCATCCTGCAGGGGCGACTTCTTCGATCCGGTAGAGATGACCTTCGCTGCGGAGGAGCAGGGCACCTTCATGAACGGCGAGCGATGCAAAAGTTCGCTCCTCGCCAGAAAACGAGTTCTGTGAGAGTTCCTCAAAGGTCTTGGAAGCTCGCACGACAGTTGCTGTACCCTGTTCGTTTTGAAAATAGATCAGCCCAGCTGCGAACAACGGAGATGCGGAAAAGTTGCCTCCCATTCGCTCCTGCCAATGCGTCTCTCCCGTGACAGCATCGAGGCAAGTCGCGATTCCGGTGTCATCCGCTGCGAAAAGTTCCTCACCGACCAGCAGGAGTGACGCAGAACGAGGAACCCCACGTTTTGTAGTCCACTTCACGTGTGTGCTGGTGATGTCGCCGGTCCCGGTCGGTTCGATGGCGAGTAAACGTCCGTCGCCGAAACCCGTGCAGACGAACACAAGTCCGCTTCCAAACACGGGTCGCGGGACGACAGAAAATCCCTCGCCGTACGTCACACGCCATATCTCCCCGCCGGTCTGCGGATCGTATGCGAACACGGCACCGCTACCCGGACACACGGCCTGCTGCCGACCATCAATCTCAATGACCAGAGGCGTGCAGAATGAGAAGCCTTTTTGAGGGTCAACATCGCGTTCTGTTCGCCAGGCGATCTCACCAGTCGCCTTGTTCAATCCCAGCACAAACTGTATGTCACGACCATCACAGGAGATGATGAGCGTGTCTCCTGCCAGGACTGGCGAACTGCCGGTGCCGTGGTTCGGAGCGTACTCGATCTCATGGTTCTTCCAGACGACCTCACCGTTTTCGGCCCGCAGACACGCGGTGCCGTGTGGGCCAAAATGCACATACACCAAGTCTCCATCGATCACGGGTGTCGGACTCGCATGGCTGTTTTTGGCATGCTTCTCGACAGTATTGCCGTCAGGTTGGTCGAATACTGTGATGTCCCACAGTGTGTCTCCCGATTGAGCATCCAGACTGAGGACGCGGAGTTCATGTCCGTCGTCAGTTGGGACTGCGGTCGTGAGAAACACGCGCCCCTCCGCGACCACGGGTGAGGACCAGCCACTGCCGGGGATCGCGACCTTCCAGGTGATGTTCTCAGTCTCGCTCCATGAGACCGGAACTGCGGTCGCCTGGGACAGCCCCTGTCCGGTCGGACCGCGAAACTGAGGCCAATCTTCTGCAATCACCGTGCTGGCGACGGTCAACGCACAAACGAGGGTGAATGGGAGTTGCATCATCTCGGAGCCTTAATGGGGAGTCACTACGATTTGTGCATGATACGCAATCAGTCGGCATGTCCAAACCGCTCACAAGCCAAGAATCTGCAATTCGGCAGTCGACAAGTCAGGCAAATGGTGTAAGAATTCAAGTCAGCAGAGCGTCGGTCCTGTTTTCGGACGGTGGCCTCGCCCCGTCACCACGATCCTATCCGCGAACGAATGTTGGAGACCCGTCCATGAGTTATGCTCCTGACCAAGAGATGTATCAGGACCGCGACACGTTTGCGATCGACGCGGTCGCAAGTGATCGAGCCGCCTTCATCCGCCGTACCTACGCCCACCTGTTCGCCGCCGTGGCTGCGTTCGCTTGTCTAGCAGGGTTTTTCGTCAATACACCGGTCATCGTGAATATGATGATGACAATCGTCGGCGTGAGTTGGCTGCTTGTCCTCGGTGGATTCATGCTCGTGAGTTTCATTGCCAATAGGATGGCACAAAGTGGAGCTTCTCAAGGAGTTCAGTATGCCGGCCTGATCCTGTATGCAGCCGCTGAGGCCTTGATCTTCGTTCCTCTGCTGGTGTTTGCTCAAGGTCCAACCGGTGACTCGACAATTATCATGCAGGCGGGAGCCGTGACGTTGATCGTTTTCGGAGGTCTGACTGCTGTGGTGATGTTCTCAGGAGCAGACTTCTCCTTCCTTCGAACGGCTCTCTGGCTCGGCGCGATTGCTGCCTTTGGCCTGATTATTGTCGCGACCTTCACCGGACTCAGCCTCGGACTGTGGTTCGTGGTCGCGATGGTCGTGCTGATGTGCGGCTACATCCTATACGACACGTCAAACGTCCTGCACCACTACCGCACCGACCAACATGTGGCCGCCGCACTCGCGTTGTTCGCATCACTGGCGACGTTGTTCTGGTACATCCTTCAACTGTTCATGAGCCGTGACTGATTGACAGACGTTCCAAATCAAAGAAGCCCGCGAGTCATGTTCGCGGGCTTCTTGCATGTCTGGAGAGTCGGGTCGTCAGTCAGTCACCGTGGTCGATGATCTTCACAATCTCGACACTCATGGAGCCTCGGGGGAGTTCGATCTCGACCTTGTCGCCCTCTTTTTTGCGCATCAGGGCGGCGGCAATGGGACTGCTCGTGAGGATCTTCATGATGTCACCGTCATAGTCCTCCTCGCCCGGACCGACGAATTCATAGGTCTCCTCTTCGTCAAGATCGAGGTCCTTGATCGTCACGGTCGAGCCGAATGTGACCACGCCCTTGGGCATGTCGGCCTTGTCGACGATGTAGCAACTGGCGAGCTTCTGCTTGCGGATGTCGATCTTGCGTTGCAGCATGCCCTGAGCTTCGCGCTGGCCGTGATACTCAGCGTTCTCACTGAGGTCACCCTCGGCTCGGGCCTCGCCGATCTTCTCAGCGATGATGGGCATTTCGACGTCTTCCATCTGCTTGATCTCGGCGACGAGCTTGTCGTAACCCTCACGGGTGATAGGCTGCCGGTCCATGTTCGACCTCCGGCGATTCTTGATAGGCACAAAAGAAACACGGGCCGCGAACCGCCGCGTCCCGTGACATTGTCTCGATTATAATCGTTTAGCCCCACATTTGAAATGTGGGGCTAAACGATTCGATCGTACAGAACGACAAAATGCCAGTGTTGACGGGCTCGCCCGTCCTTGATCGGGTTGTATTCGACATACCGGATCGCGTTCTCGATGTGCGGCTCGTCGTTGAGATACACCACCCAGAATCCGCGTGCCCACGGTGAGTGCCGACGTCCGGATGGTTCGCGATGCGCCTCCATGGGGTGAATCTTCAACTCGCCCAGCTTGAGCGTTGCTCGCTGCTTGATCTCCGCGACAACCTGTTCGATTTTGGACTCACTCCGAGCCACAATGAGATGGACGTGCTCCGGCAGGATGGCACTCGCGCAGATGCTCACATGTTGAATCTCAGCCGCTTTGGCGATCCCGTCACCGACGGCATTGATTTGTCGATCATCGAGGTGGACAGGCGGGTACTTGAGTTCTCTCTTGGCGGCCAATCGTTTCTTGACATTGTGCGGATCTGAGGCAACCGACTGTCGTGTACTGACCTTGGTCGCAGGGCCGTACTTGCGCAGGTCATTTGCCCACACGAAGTCGGAATACGACCCACGAGGATCATTCGGGAGCCAGAACCCATACATGCCGAGGATCACATGGTAGCCCAGGACCATTCGATGCCTCCCTCACTATTGCATCCGTTAAGCCACACATTTCAAATGTGTGGCTAAACGAATCATGTGTCATTTACACAACTACACAACGGTCTCCCATTTTCGCTCGGCGGCGCTCGACAGTACCGCGTCACAGACTTTCTGGGTCTCCAAGGCGTCGCGGAATGTGGGATGACACGGCTCGCCCGTTTCGAGGCTCTTGAGGAAGTCGGCCACGTGGTGCACAAAGGAGTGCTCGTAGCCGATTTGCAGGCCGGGCACCCACCATTTGTCCATGTAGGGATGATCGCCGTCGGTGACATGGATCGACTTCCAACCCCGCGTCAGGCCTTCGTCGGCATGGTCGAACATCTCCAGCCGATGCAGATCGTGCAGATCCCACCGCAGCGAGGCGTTCTCGCCGTTGATCTCCAGCGTGTACAGCGCCTTGTGGCCACGTGCGTAACGGGTCGACTCGAACAGACCGAGCGAGCCGTTCTCAAAGTGACACAGGAAAGCACACGCATCGTCGATGCCGACCTTCTGCTTTTGGCCTGTCTCCTGATGCACACGCTCCTTGATGAACGTTTCTGTCATCGCAGACACATCCGTCACTGAGCCATTGAGCCAGATGGCCGTGTCGATGCAGTGGGCGAGCAGGTCGCCCGTCACGCCCGACCCGGCGGCGTCAACGTCCAGTCTCCACAACGCCTCTCCTCCCTGCGGGAGATCGTCCGCGATGGTCCAGTCCTGGAGGAAGTTGGCACGGTAGTGGAAGATACGGCCAAGCTTGCCGGAGTCGATGATCTGCTTCGCGAGCGTGACCGCCGGCACCCGTCGATAGTTGTACCACACGGTGTTGACGACGCCCGCCTTCTCAACCGCCTGACACATCTCCTCACCCTCAGCGGTGTTCATGGCGATGGGTTTCTCACACAGGATCATCTTGCCTGCCTCTGCACAGGCGAGGGCGATCTCCTTGTGCAGATTGTTGGGGACACAGATGTCGACTGCATCAATGTCGTCCCGCGCAACGAGTGCCTTCCAATCGGTCTCGATTGACTCGTAACCCCACTGGTCTGCGAACGCTTGAATGTTTTCTTTGTTTCGGGCACAAGCCGCCTTGAGGACAGGACGTCGTTCAAGCTCCGGGAAGAAGTCGCCAACTCGCTTGTAACCATTGGTGTGAGCCCGGCCCATGAAGCCGTAGCCGATCATGCCGATGTTGAGAGGAGTCGTCATTGGTGTTCCTTCAAGCGAATTCCAGGGGTTCAATGGGCCGATGACGACCACTTTAGACGGCATGTGACATCAAGAAAAGAGACCTCGCCGTCGTCAACCAACGGAAGGTCCACGGCCACTGCCATCACGTGCGCAGCGAACAGTGACGTCTCCTTGAGAGAGTGTGACCTCGTCGGACTTGGACGCTGACAACTCTTGGACGCCTCGGAGAACCGCCGTGAGCATCTGGATTTCCACACGGTCCGGTTGAACGAATTCTGGCCCTGCGTCGATTCGGAAAGCCGTGGGGTAGGCTTCTGGAGTCGCGATGGGCCAGCCGAACTGCACAATGGTGTCCAGATCGGGGCCGGGCAGGGCCCCTTCTTCCTCGAAGGTGAGCGAGTATCCGGTGATCTCCCGTATCGCATCAGCCTCTTCGCCGGCGAACAGCTTGTGGATGACGTGGCGATCACGGTAGAAGGACAGGCCCGTTTGGATGCCCGATTGTCCCATCACGAGGACGAACAACGGGTCCGGCCCGTGCGTTTCGCAGTCGATGCGAATGACGTCGTCTTCCAGCAGGCGTCTCCACGGCTGGCTCAGGTAGAAACGTGAGGCGGCTTCGTAGAACGCGGCCTGGTCGTCGTTGGTGAGATGGGGAATCGAAGACAAGCCTTGCTGATCACCCTTTTGCAAAACCCCCGATAATTCCTGACGCATGTCATCCAGGATTTCCATCTCGGAGCTGACGCGGACGTTGATGTTCCATGCAGCCAAACAGTCGAGCAGGATGAGCCGATCGTCATCATGTCGCACGAGTACCTCCCCGGGGCGATGCGGCTCGCCGACCAGTGGGATCAACATGGCCTGCGTGAGGGCACACAGCAGCGTAAGCTCATCCGGTTCTTTCACGATCAGATCGTGAGTCAGCACGAGTTCGTCACGGGCACTGGCGACCAGTACGGAGCATGCGCGACGTAATTCTCCCTGATCGTCTCGCAACTGTTGGTCGAGTTGTTCGAGATCACATTCCCAGACGTCGGTCGCATCCTGTGGTAGTGCGAGAATCTCGTCGTCGGTGAATGTCCCTCCCCGTCCTTCCCAATCGAGCTTTCGTGCGATCGGTGCAAACAGGTCGTCGAGCGGAGGGGGCGTCTCGCAGACGGAGAGCCTGATACCAGTGAGGAAACTCTTTCGAGTCAATTGCCGATAAATGCCACTCTGGGGAAACTCAATCGCCTCCGGTCGTCCCGGAACGTCGCCAGTCTGCATCGTCTGCTCAATCCACTCCCAGAGGTCGACCGCTTTGGGCTTTTTCTCGCACATCTCGATGTTGATCGGTCCGCTCTGGGCAATGATGTACATCGCCCAGGCTTTCTTCTTTCGCTTGCTGCCTTCTCGGTGGACGGGTGGGAATTCATAAATGCCGGCGGTCCAGACAGGCTCCGGGTGAGGCGGCAAATCATGCGGGAGCATGTCGCCAACGAGCGGTGCGAAGGGCGAGTCTGCAAACTCGCTGACGAGATCAGTCTTGTCGACTAGCTTGAGCAGTTTGGCATCACCGGCCACCTGTCTGAGCCACGAGATCGAGCCGGGCGTTGTCAGCCAGGCTCTGCGGAGAGTGGCAACGCAGGCGATGGCTCCGGACTCGCCAGCGACCTCAATGAAGTCCGGCGGATCGATCGGCATCGGCCGCCGACCGAGCAGGTAGTCGATCACGTGCGGATTGTCCTTGTGAGCCTGTTTGAGCAGTCGCAATCGTTCCTTCTCCGAGCGTTGAAGTTGCACCGTCAACAACAGTTTGCCCCATGACCATTCGGGAAAGGCATCATTTTCGTAGGTCTTCAGCAACGCTTCGGCTTCATCGTGCCGTTGGCATTCCAGCAAAAGCGGCAGCAAGTGATGCCGAATGCCCGTGTTGTCGTTCGGGTTGAGGCGCAGGATGTCCCGCGCGGTCTCAATTGCCTCATCGGTTAGATTTGCAGCCTTCTGGCAATCGAAGAGTTGAAACAGCACGCTGATGTAGGGGCGCGTCTCGTGGACCTCCCAGAAGTGGCCGACATACTCGTCGAAGTCCGGTAGTTCACGTTTGGCCGCCGCCGCCGCTTGCTCGTAGAACGAGATGGCCTCTTCGGGACGGTCCTGCAATTCGGCCAGCCATGTCCAACCTTCGATACAATTGGGGTTGTGTTCGACGACCTCACGCAGTCGTTCTCGTCGCGTCACGATGGTCCGAGCGGCATCCACACGATCGAGCAGACGTTCCGTCGTTTCATCATAGATCGCCTCGGACTCCGGATCATCTTGAGGGAGTGTCGAGAGCAACTCATCGGCCATCTCATCTCCAAACATCGATTCCAACATTTGTCGTTTGAAATCCGCCGGCATGTTGGTGAGAAGCTCAAACGGAGCCAGTCCGTCCGGCAAGCAATTTTGAGGATGATCCTCCCGATTCTTTTTAGCCTTGCGTTTGGCAACCTTGGCTGAACGTTTGTTGCCTTTGGTCGGTTTCTTGCTTCGTGCCATGACTTGCCTCCCTGTCGATTTCGGTCTGCCTCATCCCAAGCCGCGCGCCTCTCGGCGGTGGGATCATGCCCACCCATGTTCATTCCGCACTTCGATCATCGTCTCCAGAATCGTGTTCCACGTGGCGGGTGTCTCCAGCATATCATTTGGGAACATGCAGCCGTCCCAGCAGATGTGTTGGATGCCTCGATCCTGTGCGCCGTCGAGCCAGTAGCCGGCGCACTTGACGATGTCGAGTTTGCCGTTGGGGTCGTCGGCGGGGCAGTGCTTGCCCGTCTTGTCGTGAGAGCCGGTGCCGTGAACTTCGCCATCGTTCTGGGCGACGTGGAAGTCGATCGTCCATGGACGCAGAGCGTCGGTCATGGTCTTGTAAGCTGCCCAGAATTCATCGTCTGAGTAGCCCTCCTTGAGCAGGGCATGCTCGGGGGCATTGTAGCCCAGGAGGTAGAGGTATGTGTGAGCGAGGTCCGCCTGGAAGCCAACCGTGTCGGGACGATCGACCGCTTCCAGCAAGTTGACCATGTCACGCCAGGAGTGCATGCCGGCCCAGCAGATCTCGCCTTCTGCGGCGAGTCGTTCGCCGTGGTCGGCTGCGATGGTTGCGGCTTCACGGAACGTCTCTGCGATCTTGCGGGTGCCTTCCTGTGGATCTTTGATCCATTCATCGGGGCCAGTCGCGGAGTCGATGCGGATGACACCGTACTTGCGGACGCCATGTTCGTTGAAGATCTTCGCGATTCGACAAGCCTTCTCAATAGCCGTGATGAACTTGGAGCGAGCTTGTTCATCACCCATCGCAGAGTCACCGACAGTCCCGGGCCAGATGGGGGCGACCAGCGAGCCGACCGTGAAGTTGTGGGCGGCGATCTTGTCAGCGATCGCCTTCAACTCGTCATCGCTCGCATCCGGGTCGGTGTGGGGATGGAAGAGGAAGTAGTCGATGCCGTCAAATTTCTGCCCATTCACTTCTGCGACCGCCGTCAATTTGAGCATGCGGTCGAGTGAGATGGGCGGGTTGTCGGTCCCCTCTTCCTTGCCGACGAGACCGGGCCACATGGCGTTGTGCAGTTTGGGGGCAGTGTGCGTCATGATGTTACTCCGTGTCGGATGTATTGCAGCGGGGACCACCGTGACTGTGATAGCCAGTCACGTTTCCTGCAAGATACCCAACTCAGAAGTCAACGTCACCTCGACAGAGCGGTGATTCCGACTTTGTCATCCTTGTGACTTAGGAGAAGCTCAGTACTCGGTCAAAGCAAATCCGTGTCATCCGTGAAATCCGTGGTTCCAATGAATGTAACCGTTCACGGCGTTAGCAGTGACGGGGGCTCGGTTTCCAGCAGACTTGCTTCGATTGCGTGATAGAGAAAGTCGAAGAAGCTTCTCTCGCGTTTTCCGCACGTCGCGATGGCGGTCCACATGCGTTCATGATAGCGCTGCCCGGCGAGGCTGCGGGTGCCTTGGGTGATCTTTCGATCAATGACACAGTGTCGCACCTGCTGCTCGGCGTGATTGTTGGTCGGCTCGACGCCAGTATCGAACATGAACCGAAAGTAATCTTCCGACATGTCGTACGTTTCGACATTGTCACCTGCGGGATATTCCACGATGGGAAAACGGCAGGCGAGATTTTCCGCTTCTTTGCTGTCTGGCGGTTTGCGAATGATTTCCAAGAAACGATCGCGATGAATCAACATCGATCGCCGAAATCCCTCGTCCGACATTTCTTCGCGACGATGCCAGGCCGAAAACAGCTTTCGTGATCGATCTTGCAGTTGCTCCGCCCAAACTTTGGTTTCGTTATCGGGATGCTTTATCAGAAATCGAATGTCTCGGATCAAATGAGCCCAGCAGTACTGAGCCTTAATATCGAAGTTCCAAGCAAAAGAACAATTCGCCGAGAAATAGTCGAAGTTTATAAAGCCGTCGTAGTCTTCGCCGATGAGTTCTTCCAGCACGCTGCGAGAACGGGTGGCTGCGATGTGAAACAATGTGAACAGCGGTGCGGTGATGCACCAAATCCAGTGCTTCTTACCGTTGTTCTTGAGGCTCGATTCGTCACTGCCAAGCTGCGGCTGCTGAG
Organism: Planctomycetaceae bacterium; assembly: GCA_029259815.1. Taxonomy (GTDB): domain Bacteria; phylum Planctomycetota; class Planctomycetia; order Planctomycetales; family Planctomycetaceae; genus JAHBXU01. The sequence continues at coordinate 11,793 of JAJDEJ010000255.1, forward strand.
GAATTGCCTGCTTAAGTTCTTCGTGAACATCGGCCAGTGAAGCTGAGATCGTGCCGTTGCACAGCTTGGCCAGATAGCCGCGAGAGACAGGAATCTGCAGTACATCGCTCATCCACAACGCCACCGTGGAGTAGCTGCAGTGCGCCCGCGACTTCAGCCAGCCAATCATCGCCAGCATTCGCGGACCAAAGATGGGACATTGAAGTTCGGGAACATTTGGCAAAACCATGTTGCCGTCGGGGTCGAAGTATTTTCGCAGCTGATGCTCGGTAACATGCACCGGCAAGTCGAGCAACTCGATGTGTTGAATAATTTCGAACTGGTCAGTCGCAGTGAGCCCACGATCACGAACTTGGGCATCGTCGATTTCATAAACAAACGATTCGTCGACACGCTCGGGTGGCAGCAGCTCACGCAGCTTGCGTTTGTGACCTTGCTGACCGCCGCATTTGGATTTGCTGCGACGGTCGGTTTTCTTGTTGGGAGGCTTTACGATGTCGCTTGAAGGGGATTTCGAGGAAGTCGAGGAATCTTTCCGAGCCTTGGCAAGCTCCAGCTTGAGTGACCTGACCTCGGCGGTCAGCGACTCAACCACCTCGCGCAATTCAGCTATGATTCGATCCTTCTCGTGCATCCCCGCACTGTACCGGATCAACCAATCTGAGGAACTACCAATTTAACCCCGTGAACGGTTACCGTAGATTTACGGCTAAGGGCTATTCGCGACAGTGCGACTCTTTACCTCTTTGCGGCAGGACAGGAGCGCATCACAATCTCTGCCCCGATGACTGGCCAGAGTCAGAGAGGCGTTGGATTGGCTTCGCGCCACGCATATCTGCATACCCACCACCCTTAGATCCCTTCGGAGCTGAGCCGAAGTAGCGCTCGTCGTCGTGAGGATCAGCGGCTGGTTGGTAGCGAACGTCGCATGAAAGGCGGACTCGCTCATGTGGGGAATTGTTATCCAAGGAGCCGTGCAGCAGAAATCCGGAGAAGATCACGACGTCACCGGCTGAGAAGTCGGACGATAACAAACGAGTCGAACGAGACACTGCCAAGTCGATCGGGTGGGATTCTTTCTGGGAGTCGTAAGCAGCCGTTTGTACGATCTCATTTGATCGGTCGTGTGTGAAATCGATCGCCCGGATCGGGTCCAGGAGATCGTCAAAGTCGAACGAGTTTTCGACGAGGACGAGCGGACCGTTGCAGAGTGGGATATCGCCCAGAGGAATCCAAACCGTGTGGATTCTCTGCGAGCCCCCGGCAAAAAAGGGATAGTCGTAGTGGAGTTGGGTAGCGCTGCCCGGTGGCATCGGACGCAGGAACATTAGGTCGTGTGCCTGTGCTGATTCTCCGAACACCCTTCCGACGACTTCATGAGTCGTCCGGCCATGAGTCACCTCACGCAGGGCTGGCTCCTGGTTGACGCTTTTCCAGAACTCACCACCATCGACACCGGGATCCGGTCGTTGGCTTCGCCACGTGACCTTGCCATCGATAGGCGGGTCCTCAATTTCCCCCACGTCGTGCAGCCGTGAGAGCACTTTTTGCCGCGCCGCCATGACACTGTCTCGATCCAGAGCTTGCCGCAACAACAAATATCCATGTTCGTTGAGATGCTGTTGTAAGTCCGTTGAGGAATCAGTCGCATTTGCGTATTCGACCAGCCGTCCAAACTGCTCGTTGGGGATTTCCCGTTGTTGGATTTTCAGGCCGGACATTTCAACTCCTGGAAACCGTTTGCTGAGTCACTTGATGTTGATGCAACATTTCACAGACAGGTTGTTCTTCGTCGCTCGCTGTTGATTCGAATTTGCTTCAACTGATCGTGATTGTGTTCAACGCTCCGCCATCAACCGGGATCGTGTGTCCCGAAAGGTAACTCGAAGCACCGCTTGCCAAGAACAGGACCACACGTGCGACGTCTTTCGGCTCACCCCAGCGTCCTGCCGGGACGCGTTGGAGCACCGCGGACGCTCTTTCTGCGTCGTTTTGCAAGGCTGATGTCATTGGCGTGCGAATCCAACCGGGGGCCACAGCGTTCACCCTGACTCCGTGCTTTGTCCACTCGGCAGCCAAGTCACGCGTGAGAGAGACGATCCCCCCTTTTGACATGCCATATGCACATCCGGAGCGTCCCAAACCGACCAGCCCGCCTCCCAACGCTGAGACATTCACAATACTCCCTGACCCTCGTTCAATCATGAACCGGCCGACAGCCCCGCAGATGCTCAGGCAACCCTTCATGTTCACCGCGAAAATGGCCTCTACGTCATCTTCGTTGAAATCGAGTGGATCGACGCGGCGATGAATTCCCGCATTGCTTACCAGGATGTCAATTTGTCCATGAGTCTCAATCACTTCTGCGACACATTGTTCAACACGCTGTTTGTCACAGATATCACAAGAGATTGCCTGTGCAGATGAACCGATCCGCCGCGCGACTTCCTCAACGGACGCTTGCTCGATGTCGAAGAGGACGACAGTCGCACCGCACTGAGCCAGGGCGCTTGCGAATTCGGCACCAAGCCCTTGAGCGGCTCCGGTCACGATCGCCACCTTGCCTTGAAAGTTCAACAGTGACTTGTATTCCGAAGCCATTACTCGTTCTCCACCGGCTCGAACATTTCAATGACATAGCCATCCGGATCATAGAGATAAATCACTTTGCCTCCACGATTCGGTCCGGTTGTGATCTCCACCGGGTCTGATCGGAACTCGACCCCCTGGGACTTCAAGTCCGCATAAGCCGACATGAGATCGTCGACTGCGAGACACAGATGCGTGTTGCCCGGCCTGTTGGTCGCCGTGTCGACAGGCTCACCCGTGTGGTTGAGGTACTCAACAATTTCCAGCGACTGGGGACTCTCGGGTCGAATTCGAAAGGAAGCGACGCTCAATTGAACTCCTTCGTATCCCGTCTGTTGAGCAACGTACCCTTCTTCCACGAAGGGTCGGCGATTGACCAACGTCAATCCCAGCACGTTCTGATAAAACTCAATCGAGCGGTCGATGTTCGACACGGTCATGCCGAGATGGTGGATGTCTGCGAATTGCCAGGCGTTCATGCAATGCTCCAAGTCCTTTGCGATCGTCTCTCAAAGTCTTCAATGAATCTCAGTTCGATCGATTCCACCGGCTGGGATTGATGCCGGGTGCCTCGCATTTCATCCCCTGTGGCTTGTTTCCTCCTTCGGGAAACCAAACTCGTTGATTGCGGTCCCCCATGAGTTCTCGGACGGGCGGAGAGACACGTTCCAGTTCCGCATCATCCCATGAGGTCACGTCACCAGCTGGTCCTGCCCAGCTGGGACGATAGGCAATCGCAATCAGTTCCCTCGCGTACGAACCTGTGTTGGGGGCGTTGCCATGAAAGACGTTCTGATGAATCAGCACAGCCGAACCTGCATCGCATGTCACCAGCACCTGTTCCGGATGTTCCTCGTATCGGAGATAGGGGTTGGCGTCGGCGTGAAAGGAAAGGTGAGATCGGGGTACCACACGAAACGGCGACACCTCCGGCGTCAGATTGTCGAGGTAATACAGGACTCGCACCAATCGCGGGCAACTGTGTTCGTAGCCAAAGATCTCAGATCCCCACGGCTGTCCGTCACAATGCAAGCTGATGCCGGGATGTCCCGGCTCAGACCGTGCATAGCTGGAGTCCATCATCACGATACCGGAACCGAACAGTGTCTTGAGAAAATCGATTGTCGGTGGATGGGCAATGAGTTCCGTGATCGCTCCGCCGATAAACTGCACATGGGGACAGACTTGCTGGTGAATGCTGTAATCGACGGCCCTCGTAGGGAGACTGTGTGTCTGAACTTTTAGACGGTCAACATGCTCCGGCGTCAACAGGTCCGGCAGGACGACATAACCCTCGACCTCCAGGTGATGAATCCGCTCTTCCAGCGATAACTCGCGCCAATCGGTCGACATCCGTTTGTCTCTCATGGATCTTGACTCTGAATTCGAGAAGTGGGGCACCTCAGTCTGATTCATCAATGGTAGCGAATCGATCATGCTCATCAGAGTTGGTTGCACGGCTACTTTGACGATGACGACATGGGTATGATGCGACGCAACGTGATACTTCCCCCCGAGGTGTCTGAAGTTGAACGATCCCTTCAGCAGTCCACAACGTCGACGTGGGAGACACGAACCAATGAAATTGGCCAGCGGCGGCATTCAACACGAAACGAATACGTTCGCCTCCACGCCGACGACGCTTGCGGACTTTGTCCGGGACAGTGATTGTGGCCCGAATCTGGACGGGGGAGCCGTCGTGTTTGATCGGTTTCGTGACACCGGCACAATTCACGGAGGATACATCGCTGCTGCCGAGGCCGTGCAGATTGAGTTGGTTCCGCTGCTTTGCGCCAAAGCTCAACCCGCCGGCGTGGTTGAGCAACGCTGCTTTAACGAGATGCTGGACCGATTTCTCAAGCGGCTGGAGGAAGCACTCCCTGTCGATGGATTGCTGCTTGATTTGCATGGGGCGATGGTCACCGATGAACACGAGGATGCGGAAGGCGCGTTCATCGCTGCTGTCCGAGAGATCACTGGCGATGAGCTGCCCATCGTCGTCACACTTGATCTCCATGCCAACATCACTGCTCGCATGGCGGCTTTGTCCGATGTGATCATCGGCTTCGATACCTATCCACACGTTGATATGCAGGAGCGCGGCAAGGAGGCCGCGCGACTGTTGGCTCGTATCGTGCGAGGCGAAGTCAGACCGATTCAGGAGTACCAGCAACTCCCGCTGCTCACGATGCCCCCGATGCAGTGCACGCTCCGTGAGCCGATGCAGTCGCTCATGCAGCTCGTCCACAGGATGGAGCAGGAACCCGGAATCCTGACAGCGACCGTTTCGATGGGGTTTCCCTTTGCGGATATTTCCGATGCAGGTGTTTCAGTCCTGATCACAACCGATAATGATGCCGAATTAGCTGTCAGCAAGTCGAACGAACTGGCGCACATGCTGTGGAAACTGAGAGATGACCTGCAGCCCCGTCTCACGACAATTGAAGAGACAATTCAATACGTCCGTGAACATCCGGATGCCCAGCCGGTCATCTTTGCAGACGGTTCAGACAATCCTGGGGGAGGTGCCCCCTGCGATGGAACAGTCGCTTTGGCCGCTTTGATTGACTCACGGCTTTCAGACGCTGTTGTGGGAGTGATCTATGATCCCGAGACAGCCGCCTTGGCGCATGCAGCAGGTGTCGGCTCCACAATTCGTGTGCGACTCGGTGGGAAGACGGACGACAGACATGGCAGCCCCATCGAGGGGGACGCTCAGGTTTGCAGTTTGTGCGACGGTCGCTTCACCTATCACGGGCCGATGATGAGAGGTGTCGAAGATAGCCTCGGTCCCACGGCAACGCTGTTGATCGGCGGCGTCGAGGTGGTCGTCTCCTCTGTCCGTCGGCAGTGTCTCGACACGGAGATGCTCCGCGTAGCAGGGATTGAGCCATCAAGCCGACGGCTCCTCGTCCTCAAGAGCGCGGTCCACTTTCGCGCCGACTACGGAGCGATGGCAGCTGAGATCTTTGATGGGGATACGCCCGGGGTCCATCGACCGGACTTCTCCTGTTTCGAGTACCAGAACCTGCGCAGACCGATCTATCCACTCGACCACAACACAACCTTGCAATCGACATGAATTCAGGCGAACGACCAACACGAGTGCGGTATGTTGTGGTTGGTGCTGCATCGTTGATGTCGGCGCTGCTGTATTTGGATCGCTTCTGCATCTCATTTGCCGAGGTCTACATTCAGGAGGATCTCGGTTTGACGAACGCAGAGGTCGGCTGGATGCTGAGCGCGTTCTTCTGGACTTATGCCCTGGGTCAGGTGCCAGCCGGCTGGCTGACGGATCGCTTCGGCTCGCGGATCATGTTGACCACATACGTGCTGTTGTGGTCCTTGTTCACAGGACTGTCGGGCGGCGTGTCCGCATTCGCGGCGTTGCTCGCGATGCGGTTCGGTTTCGGGTTCAGTCAATCCGGCGCCTACCCGACCGCGTCCAGCATTGTCAGTAAATGGGTTCCGTTCTACCAACGAGCGACCGCAAGTGGCGTCATCGCTTTCGGCGGGCGAGTGGGTGGGTTTCTCGCGCTGTTTGCCAGCGGCCACATGATCGTCTGGTTGACGCCCTCCGATGTCGAAACAGACATCAAGCCATCCGACCTCTTGAATCCGCCCCGACTCTGTTCCGAATTGGTTGAGAGGCCGAAGCCTGAAACACCAGCAAGCCTATTGCGTCAGAAGTGCTTTGAACACTTCTCAACGGATGGTCGCGAAACAGTCAGGCAACTCGCGGCGGAGTCAGCGTCGGTCACATCGCAAGAGGGCGACGCTGAGGGAGTTGCTGGTGTGCCAACGACCGAGGCGGACATCCTGGTCAATGAGTTGAATTCCCTCATCCACACTCGCGACTTTTTCCAGTTCAGTGACCTGGAAGGGATTTCTGCAGAGAAGGAAGCTGTACGGTTAATGCAGCGGGAGGCCGAAGATTTGACAACGGATCAAGTCGGACGACTCAACCGCCTGATCATTGAGGGCTTGTTTCGAGACAGCGTCAAGAAGCTGTACGTGGCTGGTTGGCGTCCAATGATGTTCGTATACGGGTCGTTGGGGATCATTGTTGCCGGGCTAATCTGGTGGAGTTGCTACACGACGCCTGCCGATCATCCCAGATGCAATGATGCTGAAGTCGCACTGATCAGTGGTCAACGCCCGATGGAGCCACTGGCGACCGGCAAAGTCGCAGGCGTGCCGCTGAGGCCGTTGCTCAAGAGCCAGAGCATGTGGAGCTCATGCCTGACGCAGTGGTTCACGAATATCGGCTGGGTGTTTCTCATGACATGGGCACCTCGTTATCTCACAAACGTCCATCACCTCTCCATTGAACTGCGTGCGATGTTGGTGTCGATACCGCCATTAGTCGGTTGGGCTGGGATGTTGTCCGGAGGTGCGATCACCGATCTTTCCGCCCAGCGTCTGGGACTGAGGTGGGGACGCGCGTTGCCGATTTCGTTGTCCCGCTTCGTGGCGATGCTGGCTTACATCGGCTGCCTGTTTGAGCCAAGCGCGATCATGGCTGTTGCGATGTTTTCAATCGTCGCTTTTGCAACCGACTTCGGCACGCCTGCGATGTGGGCGTTCACTCAAGATGTTGGCGGGCGTTATGTCGGGTCAGTTCTTGGTTGGGGCAACATGTGGGGGAATCTCGGCGCAGCCGTCACTCCTCCTGTGTTGATCTGGATCATCGGACCTGCGGAAAACTAGGACTACGCATTCCTGGCTTGCGCGGGCGCATTTTTCCTATCAGGTCTATTTGCTTTGGGAATCAACGCCACAATTCGAATCGTCTCGGACGACCAGGAAGAATCCCCGGCGATCAAATAGTTGGAACAATTCCAGATTGGCGCGGCTGTCTTTGTAGAAGCTCAATTTGTCCTAGCAGCCAAAGGACGAGCCGTCCGACGTCATCACGAGTTGGTAACCAAGGTGGCGCCCGTACGGTCAAAAAACTGAAACGACATTAAGCGGTGCTGTCATCGATTCGTTTGTGATTTCCCAGAGTCAGATCTCGACCGAATCAGGAGACGATTTCCACAACATCACTTGGCGAACACGGGGTGTCTGTCGGCCCGCGCAGAGTGCCTCCAAGGTAACCCGCGTCACGCCGTAGCAACCTCTCACCGAAGAAGATCATGCGGTTCAAGGCTTCCGATTTGATGCTTCTCATGAACCGCTCGACGTAGGCATTCAAATTGGGACTGCGGGGTGGGAGCCGTAACCAACGTTGGCCAAGGCACCCTGAATGCGGTCATCGACCCAAGTCGGATTCCTGCGGGCGAACCTGAGGATCAAGTCCACACTGACCTACCCAATGCGTGGCCAGCCCACAGGGCGTCGCATTTCACTGTAGTCCCACTTCCGGGCCACCAGTTCCCGGTGCCAGCGGAGGATGGTGTCAGAGGTGACGATGGTCGTCAGTTTCCGCAGCGTCTTGCGGCCGAGGGCCTTCCCTTTCACCGCCAGGACACGGCGTTGGTCGTCCGTCAGCAGAGTCCGTTCCCTGCCCTGTCTCTGGAGCAGTGCCTCAATCTGATCATTCTGGAATTCGATGATCTGCCGCTGCTGTTCATGCAGCCAGCCGGCGAGGACCACGACAGCGATCTGCCACGGTTTCAGGATCATGGTCATGGGCTTGGCCGATCTTCGCACGGGAAATCGGCCAGCATCCGGGCAAC
>JAJDEJ010000256.1 GCA_029259815.1 Planctomycetaceae bacterium
AATTGCCATTGCCGATCTGTCAAATCACTGGAATACTGCGTCCTGCATTTCATGGCTACGGTTCCTTCCGATGAGTGATGTCAAACGAATGGAGCCGTAGCCTTTTTTCCTCATTTATGCAATTTCAAAACACGTTCTCAGACCGACTTACCACAGGAAGATCAGTGACGGACTTCTCAAGACAGCGGCAATGAGAACCCTCTCCCCTTGAGGGAGAGGGACAGGCTTCAAGCGGAGCGCGAAGGCAGGGTGAGGGGGTGCCGCGTAAGTTGCACAACGACTCGTCATCCGCGCCCACCCCTCACCCAGGTTCTTCGCTGAAGGTTCAGAATCTGTCCCTCCCCCTACGGGGAGAGGGCGGCAGATCGATCACCACCATTGAGAAGATGCCCCCAATCATCTCGAGGACGTGGTCGCTCCTTGGACTTTGTCATCTTCCCGGGTATCCTCGACTTCTGGTTCAACCATCTCCAATTCAACGAGTCCGATCATGTCTCAGCGCCCTCTCTACATCTTGATGCGTTGCTTCTCGCCTATGTGCATCGCGTTCGTCTGTGTCGCCACCTCTTCAGCGTCCGACTGGTCGACACATCGTGGAGGCATCGACAGGCAGGGGGCCTCTGAGGAGACGCTGGCAGCTCCGCTGCAAACGCGTTGGGTGATCACCCCTAACGATGCTCCGGAAGTGGCGTTCGCAGAAGCCGAAGGACGCGTTATCGAAGGCAAGTTGCTTGGCAATCGAATGGACTACGATTCAGCCTTTGAGCCAGTCATTGCGGACGGCAAGGTGTTCTATGGCTCTTCGGTTGATGATCAACTGCATTGTGTCGATCTGGATTCCGGCAAGACCGTGTGGACGTTTTTCACCGGCGCGCCAATTCGGCTCGCACCCACGCTGGCTGATGGTCGCGTGTACTTCGGCTCCGATGACGGATACGCCTATTGTCTCAATGCAGAGACCGGCGAGAAGGTCTGGTCACTCCGTGCAGGGCCCAAGGACGACTGGCTGCTCGCACGTGGCGAGATGATCTCCCGCTGGCCCATTCGCACGGGACTGCTGGTTGACGACGGCGTGGCCTACTTCGGGGCGGGTATCTTTCCGCACGAGGACGTCTACCTGTACGGTGTGAACGCGAGGGATGGCAGCGTCATCTGGAAGCAGGACAACATCAGCGCCGCCGACGCGGGACGCAACGACCTCTCGCCTCAGGGCCAGATGCTCGCGACCGATGAGTTGCTGATCGTCCCCTCCGGTCGCTCGATGCCGGCCATCTTCGATCGCAAGACAGGCGAATTCCTCAAGAAGCGAACCTACAGTTGGCGTAGCGATGGTGGCGGCGTCGTTGGTGGTACGCGGGCATTACTCGCTGACGGACAGTTGTACGCCAGCGGTCCGCATCACTTTCTGGCTGTCGATCAGGAGTCGGGCAACACGGGCTTCGGTTGGTTTCAGGGACGACAGCTCGTCGTGCAAGGAGACGACGTCTACCTCGCCACTGGTGAGGAACTCGTCAGGGCGAACCGTCTGGAGTACGCCATCGCCAGCCGCGAACGACATCAGCTTCAACTGGAGATCAACGACCTCAAACGCAAACTCTACCGCCCTGACGACAAAGCGGATGAGTATCGCACGCAGATCGAAGAGAAGCAGGCTCGGATGACCGAGATTGCTGAGGGGGGACACATCTGGTCACAGATGACCAACGCCGACGCTGCCCTGCTGGCGACGCCCGATCTCGTGTTCCTCGGCGGTGTTGGCAACGTCACTGCATACGCGGTCGATTCGGGCGATGTCGTCTGGACCGCAGATGTCGAAGGCGAAGCAAGTGCGCTCGCCGCCGCGAACGGTCATCTCATCGTCGGCACCACGACCGGACACGTCTACGCATTCGCAACAGGGGATGCGGGCGAACTGGCGGCGATTGACTCCACCAAAACTGAGCAAGCCAACCCCTACCCGCAGGACGAGTTGACTGATGTCTATCAACAGGCTGCGGAAAAGATTCTTGAATCCTCTGCAACCAAGAAGGGATTCTGTCTGGTCGTCGATGGAGAGGACGGTCGCCTCGCTTATGAGTTGGCCCGCAACAGCGACTTCGAAATCTACATGGCCGAACCAGACGCCGAGAAAGTGGCGGCGGCTCGACAGACTCTCGCCGATGCGGGGTTGTATGGTCATCGTGTGACGGTCATTCAGGCAGCGGCAGATGAGCTACCATTCTCGAACTACTTTGCAAATTTGATTGTGAGTGATCGCTACGTTTCCACAGGTCAATCCGACACAGACCCGGCTTCGGTCATGCGACATCTCAAGCCGCTTGGAGGCCAGATCGTCCTGCCGATCGATGGCGAGAGCAGCGATGTTGAGGTCACAGGATTCCTCCAGGATGCGGCGAATCGCGCCGGACTGGTGGACGACGAAGCACAGGTCGTCGTCTCAGACGAGGTGCTGACGCTCACACGTGGTGCCCTGCCCGGCGCGGCTGACTGGTCTCATCAGTACGGCAACCCGGCGAACACGGCCATCAGTCGTGATACTCGCGTGAAGGGCGGGCTCGGCGTGTTGTGGTATGGCGATCCGGGGCCGGGTGACATGGTCAACCGGCACGACGGAGCGGTCGGTCCACTCGCAGTCGGGGGTCGCCTGATCATTCAGGGAGACACCACCATCAAGGCGTACGATGCCTACAACGGCATTCATTTGTGGACATACGAAAACGAGAAGGCGATTCGTACGGGCGTGTTCCAGAACCAGAACCCCGGCAACCTTGCAGCGAGTGAGGATCGCATCTTCCACTTCCTCGGCGACGAATGCTTCGAACTCGATGCCGCGACCGGCGAAACTCTCGCCACCCACCGACTGCCCGAAGATGCCGACCAGGGCAATCATGTGTGGGGCTACATCGCCGTCCAGGGAGACACCCTCTTCGGTACGGCGACCATCCGCAAAGAGATCGAGGCCCGCAAACGTCGTCGCGGCAAGGCGACCGAAGATGCGACCGACAGCATCTTCGCCATCGACCTCAAGACGGGCAAACATCGCTGGACCTACAATGGCAAAACGATCTCGCATCACACGATCGCCATCGGCCCGGAGCAGGTCTACTTCATCGACAGCTCCATCACCAGCGAGCAGCGACAGGAGATCCTCAATCAGGACAAGACACATCTCATCAATCTCACCGGCAAGGATCGGGAGATTGCTGAAGATCGACTGAAGTCGGCTGATGTTCGCATGGCGACAGCGGTCGACATTCAGACTGGCGAGAAGGCCTGGGCCGAGCCGGTCGACGTGACCGATGTGAGCGACATCGGTATCGGCGGCGGCAAACTCACGCTGATGTTCAGCGATGGCGTGCTCATCCTCTGTGGTGCGAACGCGAACGGTCACTACTGGAAGCAGTTTGTCGCCGGTGAGTTCGAGCGCCGCCGGCTCGTCGCCCTCTCCGCGAACGATGGCTACAAGCTGTGGTCGAAGGATGCGAACTATCGCAACCGGCCCAACATCATCAACAATCAGGTGCTCGCCGAGCCGTGGATGTACGACCTGCACACGGGCGATCAACGCATGCGACCGCATCCGCTAACAGGCAAAGAGGAGCCGTGGTCGATCATCCGCACGGGTCACCACTGCGGCATGCTCACCGGCTGCGACTCGGGCATGCTCATGTTCCGCTCGGGCTACACCGGCTTCTACGACCTCGAACAGGACGCCGGCACCCGCCACTTCGCCGGTCACCGCCTCGGCTGCTGGATTAACGCCATCCCCGCCAACGGCCTCGTGATGATCCCCGAAGCGTCCGCCGGCTGCGTCTGCCAATTCTCCATCGCCTCGACCATCGTGTTGGAGCCCCGAGAAGCCGAACGTCCCTGGGCGATCTACAGTGCCGTCGGAGCGAAGACCCCCGTCCAGCAAATGTCGCTCAACCTCGGAGCCCCCGGCGACCGCAAGTCCGACGACGGCACCGTCTGGCTCTCCTACCCCCGCTACGAGGCCTACCAGGAGACGTCCCTCGACGTCAAACTCGACCTCCAACCCAAGTTCGCCACCGACGGCGACTTCGAGGACATCAACGAAGAGTTCACCAAAGTGACCGGCACCGAGACCCCCTGGCTCTACACGTCATGGGCCGAAGGCCTCACCAGTCTCACCATCCCCCTCCTCGGCGAAGGCGACGACCCCGCCACCTACACCATCCGCCTGCACTTCACCGAGCGTGACGAGCCAGCGAAGTTCACCATCAAACTCAACGGCCAGACGGTCGAACAGGAACTCACCCTCGAAGTCGCCGGCACCGACCGCGAAGCAATCACCCGCGAGTTCAGCGACATGAGCGTCACCGACAAACTGACGATCGAACTCGTCCCCATCGAAGGCACCCCGGCCCTCCATGCAGTCGAGGTCAAGCGGAACGAGTGATCTATGTAGGGTGGGCTTTGCCCACCACTGGGTTTGGATTCGACATGCTGAAAAGGATAGACAGCTTCTCGTTGGTGGGCACAGCCCACCCTACATCACTGGTAGTTGAATGACCGGAATTCTAGATACGAATGAAATCGCAGATCTCCTTACCCTTGTTGAGGAGGCAGCCCGTTCTACGGAAAAGGGTGTACGGCATTTCGTCGAACCAGCGCCTGGCACGCTTCGCCGTGCAACAAACAAACGTCATCATATTATCTTTGGCAGGCGCGGCTCCGGGAAATCCAGCCTATTGCGGAAGGCAGCGGCGGACCTGACTATTGATCGTCGACCGATTGCAAATGTGAATCTAGTCCTTGAACCAGCGTAGATCCATTGGCGGTGATTCGTGTGGCCGGAATTCTTCTGCGATTCTTGATGTTTTCGCGTAGTGAGAGCGGAAGAGCGTCGCATCTCAGGGAGGTTTTCACGTGAACCGCAGGATACGC
>JAJDEJ010000257.1 GCA_029259815.1 Planctomycetaceae bacterium
GGGAGAGGGACAGCCTTCAAGCGGAGCGCCGAAGGCAGGGTGAGGGGGCGACGTTGGAGTTGGCTGCCAATCCCTTATCCGCGCCGTCCCCTCACCCTGATTCTTCGCTGACGCTCAGAATCTGTCCCTCTCCCCCAAGGGGCGAGGGACGTCAACTGCGTCCCACCATTCACCCGATGTACCCAGAGGTGCCTTGCCGACACTGACCCTGCGACAAATGCTAGAACTCTGAGTATCATTGACGAACTGTGAATCTCTACGCTGAGGATTTCCTATGATGTCACGACTAACGCTGCGATTGTTCGCCTGCCTTTCAGCCTGTTTAGCGATGACGACACTCGCTGTCGCCGACGAGCAGCGGCCGAATGTGATCGTGTTCATGATCGACGACCTCGGCTGGACCGATGCCGGTTGCTACGGCAGCGATCTGTACGAGACGCCACACATCGACAAACTGGCCGCAGACGGGGTGCGGTTCACGGATGCGTATGCAGCTTGCACGGTCTGCTCACCCACCCGGGCAGCCATGATGACGGGCATGTATCCCGCACGGCTGCATGTGACCGACTGGATCGACGGTCACTTTGAGCACATGAAGCCGGAACGCAAGCGGCAACTCCCCCACATGCCTCCCGATTGGACTCAGCACCTTGAGCATCGTTACACGACGATCGCTGAGGCTCTGCAGGCCGTTGGATATCAAACGGCACACGTCGGCAAGTGGCATCTCACGCCGCGTTCGACGGAGCGGTCGGTTGTCGAGCCATTCTATCCGGAGCATCAGGGTTTCGACTTCAACATCGCCGGCAATCAGTGGGGAGCGCCGGGATCGTACTACTGGCCGTATCGTCACCCGACACGCAAGGGCGTTGATGCTCGTGTCGAGAACTTTCCATCCCAGAAGGAAACGAAAGGCAAGTACCTCACGGATATGCTCACCGACCGCACGGTCTCGCTGCTGCACGAGATGCAGGACGGACCGTTCTTTCTGCACTTCGCTCACTACGCAGTGCATACGCCCATTCAAGGTCGCAAAGATCTCACGCAGAAGTACAAGTCGCTCATCACGGATGAGCATCGACACCATGACCCAGGATACGCGGCGATGGTCGAGAGCGTGGATCACAGTGTGGGCCTGATCCGCGAAACGCTCGACGAATTGGGCATCGCCGACGACACGATCATCATCTACACATCAGACAACGGCGGACTCGACCGCAGTGACACCAATGTGCCGACCGACAACGCTCCACTCCGTGACGGCAAAGGCTCTGTGTACGAAGGAGGCGTACGCATCCCCACAATCATCTCCTGGCCCCGCGTTGCAGCGGTCGGGACGACATGCAGCGAACCGATCATTACCTGCGACTTCTACCCCACGATTCTGGAGATGACGGGCACCACCGGGGATGCTGCCCATAACGCAGACGTCGACGGCGTCTCGCTGGCGTCGCTGCTCAAACAGCCGAGTGATTCGCTGGAGCGGGACACGCTGTTCTGGCATTACCCGCACTATCACAGCAGTGGTGCGACGCCCTACTCAGCCATCCGAGCCAGCGAATGGCGGCTCGTCGAGTTCTACGACGACGGACATCATGAGTTGTACAACCTCAAGGACGATCTCAGCGAAACCACTGATCTCTCGGAGTCACACCCTGAGCATGCGGCCCGATTAAAGTCTCTTCTGAACGAATGGCGAGAAGTAGTCGGGGCTCAACCTCCGCTCGACAACCCCGACTATCAGCCTGTCAGTACGGACGACTCAGCCGAGTTCCGACCGCTGTTCAATGGCAAGGATTTGTCGGGTTGGAAGCCAATCAACACGGCTCCATCAACCTGGTCGGTGAAAGACAACATGCTCGTCTGCTCCGGCAAACCGATCGGTGAACTCCGGACGGAACGCATGTATCAGAACTTCGTCCTCGAACTCGAGTGGCGGCACATGGTTCCCAAGGGGAATGCGGGTGTCTTCGTGTGGGCGGACGACATCACCGCTCGTGGGGTCCCCTTCCATCGCGGAATCGAAGTGCAAGTACTTGAGAATGCCTATGGCAACACTCGCAGTTACTCATCACACGGCGACATCTTCCCCATCCACGGTGCGACGATGACGCCCATCAACGGTCGAGGGGGCAACCGTGCGTTCCCCATCGAAGAGCGATCAAATCCGAGTCCCGAATGGAACCACTATCGCATCGTCTGCCAGGACGGCGACATCTCCCTCGCCGTCAACGGCAAGGTTGTGACCCAAGGCAAAGAGTGCAGCCCCCGCAAAGGCTACATCTGCCTGGAGTCTGAAGGAGGCATTGTCCACTACCGCAATCTCCGCATTCAGGAACTGCCGGACACACCCGTCGAAAAACAGCACATCGCCATCGCCGACCGTGGGTATCGCTGCCTTTACACGGGCATCGATCTCTCCGGCTGGAAAGTCGCTCCGGAGGCTGACGGCGAGTGGATGGCGAACGACTGGGTGCTGTCCTATCAAGGAGAAGCAACAGGCCAGAATCACTCCATTGCCACTGTGGACACATTTGACGACTTCGGCTTCGTGATTGACATCAAGCTCTCCGACGCTTCCGGCACGCCTCGCCTGCAACTTCGCGGAGCCGAAGCCGCGATTGATCCGAGCGATGAAACGATGGCTCCTCACCTTGCCCCAAACGGCCAGTGGAACCGTTTTGAAGGTCAATTCGTCGGCAAGACACTGACGCTCGACATCAACGGACACCGCGTGATCGACGGCAAGTCATACGACGACATTCCTGCCGAGAGCCCCCTGGTCATCCTCCCCGACGGACCGCTCGACATTGCCAATCCTTATGTACGTCAATCGAGTCCGAAATGATCGACCACAGGAGCAGACTTCACGATAAGATCTTAGGAACGCTAATCTTCGCTAATTGCTGTGAAGCGTCAGATGCCGAAAAGTAATTAGTGGTGATTAGTGGAGATTAGCGTTTTTTTCCTTTCAAAGATCCGAAAGACCACCTGTTCTCATACAGTTTCTCCGAGTTACCTCCATGATGCGTCTCATTCTTTTATCATTCGCGATAGCCATCACGTCGCTTTCGTCAACCCTGACCATCGCTGACGAGCGATTAATTGCAAATGTCGCATCGATCGATGTCTCTGCGCGTGACTGGCCGTGGTGGCGTGGGCCGACGCGGGATGGTGTGGCGGCTGAGGGTCAGAAGCCGCCGACGCGTTGGAGTGCGACCGAAAGCGTGCTTTGGAAGACGCCCGTTCCCGGACGGGGGCATGCGTCGCCGATTGTCGTGGGAGATCAAATTTTCCTGCCCACGGCTGATGAAGCCGAACAGACACAATCTGTGCTCTGCTTCGACCGCAACACGGGCGAGCAACTTTGGACGACTCTCGTCCACGAAGGCGGCCTGAGTGACAAGGGCAATAAGCGTTCATCTCAAGCCTCCTCCACGATCGCATGTGACGGCGAACGGCTGTTCGTCAACTTCCTCAACAACGATGCGGTCTTTACGACTGCTTTGAGCCGCGAGGGCGATCAACTGTGGCAACAGAAAATCACCGACTATGTTGTCCATCAAGGCTTCGGGTCTTCTCCCTTGATCTCTGGACCACTGGTCATCATTACGGCGGACAACAAGGGAGGCGGTGCGATGACCGGCCTCGGCCGCGCGACAGGCGAACCAGTCTGGCGACACGACCGACCGGACAAGCCCAACTATCCTTCTCCCATTCTCGTGTCGATCGACGGCCACGATCGCCTCATCCAAACTGGCTGCGATCTGATTTCCTGCTTCAACCCGTTGACCGGCGAGAAGCTGTGGGAGGCAGAGGGAGCGACGACCGAGTGTGTGACCTCGACCGTGACGGACGGCAAGCATGTCTATACGTCAGGAGGCTATCCGAAGAACCATGTCTCTGCTGTAAAGATCGACGGCTCGGGGGACGTGGCCTGGGAAAACAGCGTCCGCGTGTACGTACCATCGATGCTCATCAATGATGGCTACCTGTATGCAACAACCGATGCAGGAGTCGCCATGTGTTGGAAGTCCGACACGGGGGAGGAACAATGGAAGGCCCGGCTCGGCGGCACGTTCGATGCCTCACCTGTCCTTGTCGGCGACACAATCTACGCCACCAACGAAGCCGGAACGACGTTTCTGTTCAAAGCCTCAGCTGATGAGTTTGAGTTGCTCGCAGAGAACACGATCCCCGGCGAGGTGTACGCAACGCCGGTGATCGCTGGCAGTCGCATCTACATGCGAATCGCCGAGATGCAGGACGGCAAGCGGCAGGAGATGCTGTACTGCCTCGGCACCGATGAGGAGTGAGGGAACAACACCGTGATTCTCACCGCCGGACTGAGCCCCGCCTGGCAGCAGATCCTCGTGTTCCACGAAGTGACCACGGGTGAAGTCAACCGGGCAATGGATGCCCACTGGTGCGCGTCGGGTAAGGTACTGAACGTCGCGGGAGCCATCCATTCGCTGGGCGAAGAAGTCGACACGGTCTGTCCGGTGGGTGGACCGGCGGGGGATGCAATTCGTGCGGAGTTCAATGCCGATCGCATCCCGGCCACGTGGATCGATACTGCATCGGCAACTCGCATCTGTACGACGATCATCGAACAAGCGACAGGCCGGGTGACCGAGTTCGTCGAAAACGCACGAGCCATCACGGCTGACGAATTGAGTGAATTTGAGTTTGTCTATCAACAGGCAGCGGGGAGTGCTCAAATTGCGGTCCTCACTGGATCATTGCCGGAAATCGAGGGACATGGGAAACCGGTCGAACGGTATCGCCGATTGCTGAAGGTGACGGTTCCCTCCATTCTCGATGTGCGAGGCCCGGAGTTGCTCGCCGCATTGCCAGAGCGACCTCTGCTCGTGAAGCCCAATCGGGAGGAACTGGCTGCAACGTGCGGACGATCGTTGGGAAACGAACTTACCGTACTCGCTGCCATGAAAGAGTTGAACGAGTTAGGGGCCCAGTGGGTGTTGGTCACCAGCGGCAGTGGTGACGTGCTCTTGACGAGCGCATCGGCGGAGTGGCGACTCGTCCCGTTCTCGGTCGATGTCGTGAACCCCATCGGTTGCGGCGACTGTCTGGCTGCGGGAATTGCGGTCGCCGTCAGCGAGGGAGTAGAGATGGTCGACGCCGCGCGATTCGGGATGGCAGCCGCTGCACAGAATGCGAGCCAACTGCTGCCTGCGAGACTCGACCGTCGCCTCGTCGATCAGCAGGCGATCAGGGTGCATGTCAATTCTCTGTGAACCTCAGCCGCTGACTGACGTCACGTCTGAATCAGCAGTACAATGTGCTCTCTCGAACACAGCTCCCTCCAAGGAATCCGCTATGCGCCGCCCGCTCTCCGTGCTCATCACCATGTCAGTCATTGCCACGGCCATCGCGGCAGCGTGTCTTGTTCCAAACACCGATGCCGAGGAACTCAAAGCGGGCAACGGCAAGCAGTGGTATCGCGGCAATATGCATACGCACTCCCACTGGAGTGACGGCGACGACTACCTCGAAATGATCGCCGACTGGTACGAGACCCACGAGTACGACTTCCTGGTCTTCACCGATCACAACGTGCTGGCGGACACCGAGCGATGGGTCAAGGTCGATCGCACCAAGGGCAAACGCCAAGCCTACGACAAACTCAAGGCTCGCTTCCTGGACTGGATCGAAGAACGCGGCGAGGGGGAGCAACTCGAAGTCCGCCTGCGCCGCTTCGATGAAGTCGCTAAGAAGTTCAACAAGCCGGAGGAGTTCCTGCTCATTCAAGGCGAAGAGATCAGCGACGCCTACGGACGGCTGCCCATTCATATGAATGCCAGCAACGTCAAAGAGGTCATCCCCCCCATGCGGGGTGAGAGCGTGCAGGAGACGATTCAGAACAACGTCAACGCCGTCATCGCCCAGCGGGAACGGACAGGACAGCCGATGATCATTCACCTCAATCACCCGAACTTCGGCTACGCCGTTCGGGCCGAAGACCTGTTCCCCATTCGTGGCGAAAAATTCTTCGAGGTCTACAACGGACACCCCGGCGTGCATAACTCGGGCGACCATCAGCACGCCTCGACCGAAGACATCTGGGACGTCGTGCTCGCTCATCGTCTGGGCGTGCTCGGCCTGCCGGTGATGTACGGTCTCGCCACCGACGACGGCCACGCCTACCACAAAATCCCCAGTCGCAACAGCAACCCAGGCCGCGGCTGGGTGCAGGTGCTCGCCGCCGAACTCACCCCCGCCGCCCTCATCGAAGCCCTCGAAGCGGGCCAGTTCTACGCCTCCAGCGGCGTCAACCTCAAGAGCGTCACCTCCTCATCCGACGGCCTCTCCCTCGAAGTCGCCCCGGAAGCCGGCGAGTCCTACACCATCGAATTCATCGGCACGATGAGCGACTTCGACCGCATGAGCCAACCTGTCACCGACGACGACGGCAAAGAGATCCACACCACCCACCACTACTCAGCCGACATCGGCAAAGTCCTCAAGACGGTGAAAGGCACCAAAGCCTCCTACAAGTTCACCGGCAACGAACTCTACATCCGAGCCCGCATCTCTTCCGATGTCAAGCACCCCAACCCGTCCGAGGTCAACGACCTCAAACAAGCTTGGTGCCAACCCGTCGTGGGACCGGGAGCGAAGAAGGCAGAGTAGGTCCTACACAGGATTGGCAATGGTCGACCTTCCCACTCGTCGATTCCTCTATCCACGTTGCCTCCAAGACGCAATCGGCCGATAAAACCACCAGACCTGACGTGCGAGTTGAAACACAATTTCCATGGCGGGCGAATTCACAGGTTTGAAGGCTCGTGTGAGAGATTGAGATTGGACGTATCAGATGAGCAAGAGTGAGTCAGATCAATGGTTTGTTCGCGACGCACACGAAGTGCAGCCAATCTCGAAGCAGCGATTGAAGGCAATGGCTGCTGTGGGATTGATTGGTGATCGCAATCAAATCCGGCAAGTTTGCGATGAAGCTTGGATCGTTGCGGGAACGTACGAGAAGTTGTTCCGGAAGCAGTGGTATTGTCAGATTTGGGGGGACACAATCGGCCCGATGCAGCCAAGGCGACTTCGACAGCTGATCACGTCGAACGAAATTCAACCAGACACGCTGATGCGTCACGCGTCTTCCAAGAAGTGGATATTGGCAAGCGATGTTCCGATGCTGTTTGATGCCCCGGTCGCACCGCGCCCCGACGAGACGATCCCAAAGAAGCGAAAGATCAGCTGGAGCAATTGGCTGACGTATGCGGCGTTTGCGTGCAGTGCGATCTGCTTCGTCGTGGTGATTGGCGGCCTGGCAAAACGGGAGTTCGGCTCTGCCTTTGTTGGCATGAACTGCCTAGCGATATTTCTGACGATGGGAGCTCGAAAAAACACGTTCGCAGCATTCTTTTTCCTTTGTATGTTCGCCTCTTCCGCACTCACTTCAATCACGTACGCCACAGTTCCTCAACCGGATGAGCCGAAAGGATACCGTCGTTTTGATGTGGACTATAGGTCTGGTGAGGGTTGGTCTGAGACGGAAATCGTGTGGAGAAAGCCAGAGAAAGCCCGTGATAAAGCCTTCAGGCTGCTGTTGCTCTTCGATCATCCAGCGAATTTCTTCTTCGTAACGGCTGCGTTTTGCGGATTGGTCGGCAGTATGGGCTATCACCCTGATTTCGGCAAAGAATTCCTGGGGCGAAAGCCGGTCAAATAAGCCCTGTTGATTGGTCCCTGCACTTTCCGAGTTGTGATTCAGATTAGGTTGCCAGTGCCATGAAGCTTTTCGCGAGTTGGATAATTTTGTCTGGCAGGGACCACTCGGTGGTGATCGTCGATAATTCCTCCTGGAGGATCGCTCGGCGCAGGGCTTGGCGACGGTTGGCATGTGAAGGGCGACGGGCCGCGTCGTCCCACGGGGAGTCGCTGCGGTCGCACAGTTCGGTGCGCGACCGGTCCCATGCCCACAGTTCGACCAACGAATGCATCCACAGATTGAGATTGTACGCGGCCAGATTCGTCCAGATGTTGCGGACCTGTTGCTGGCCGCTGCCCCAGACCTCTTTCACATCGTGAAAGTCCTGTTCGATCGTCGCCCGATCGGCGAACGCTTCGAGAATCTCGACCACACTGGCATGGGGATCGGTGCAGAAGAAGGCGTACCAGCCATGATCCTCTTTGACCAACACCACGCGAATCACGCCGCCGATGGGGGGATACGTCGCTAGGAAGGTCTTGGACGTCTTGGTGATGGTTTTGCCGTACAACTCGCAGGTGACCGTCTGCCAACCCCGCGTCTGACCGGCTCGTTTGGCCAGGCTGAGCTTGTTCTTGCCGTACTTGCGGGGTCGACCACGACCACGACGTTGGCCCTGCTTCAGCTTTGGCGGCAGATCGCGCAAGGCCGCGTCCTTCCGCAACCGACCGACGATCGTGACGCCCGTCTGGAGAGTTCGCTTCAGGAACGGTCGCTTCGTGTAGCCGCCGTCGATGACGACCCACACCCTTTTTTCTGCGGCCTGGAGCAGCGGGACGATCGACTCGACCAGCCGAGCCGCCAGTTGCAGCTTGGTCGCGAAGCGTCCCCAACGACGACGACGAGGAATCGTCGGCATCGTTTTCTGACGGACGTACAGCATCGCGCGCAGCGGCAACGCCAACGGTCCCCACTGCGGATGCCGCACCGCCAGCGAGATCGTGACCCAGACATGTCCGTACAGGAACGGTTGACCGGCCGGACCGGGCGTCGGATTGTGATGGACATCGGCTCCTTCCACCTTTGGCCCATACCGCTTGGTCGGCGAATCGTCGATCACCAACAGCAGACGCTCCGGCAAGGGCAATGTCCGCAGCACCAGCGTGACCAAGCGTGTGGCGATCGGTTCGCACTTGCGTCCCACGCAGTCCAGAAAGTAATAATAGTCCTGAAAGTCGTCGCTGACGCCGGCGGCCCGCAACCATGTCGTCACTGTCCGCCGACC
>JAJDEJ010000258.1 GCA_029259815.1 Planctomycetaceae bacterium
CAAGCCCTGCGCCGAGCGATCCTCCAGGAGGAATTATCGACGATCACCACCGAGTGGTCCCTGCCAGACAAAATTATCCAACTCGCGAAAAGCTTCATGGCACTGGCAACCTAATCTGAATCACAACTCGGAAAGTGCAGATCTATCGCGACGCCGACACAAATAAGGAACGACTTGGCTCACCGTTGCTAATGCTTCGGGCAATGAATGAGGCAGAGGCACTTGTAAGAACCCGTAAAACAAAGCCGTTTCAACTCGACGTTCGATACGTTTTCATCGATTCACGTCAAGCTCACCTCGACTACCTGAAAAACGTCGTTGGGCAGAGAGACTTCTCCGCTCCATCAATCAGTCGAATTGAATTCATCAATGACACGTTTGACAATGTTGGCTCCAAACTCGTTAATCGCTTGCAGCAGCACGGGCGTCGACACAGAGTCATTTTTGTCCTCGATCAATACGGATTTAAGCAGGTCCCCATGGGGCTGCTCAAGCAGATTTTCGGGACATTCTCCAACGCCGAAGTGATTCTGACATTCGCCGCTGACTGGATCGTGGACCATCTCTCAAACAATGAGATTTGGGATCGCATGCTCTCTGAGATCGGGCTATGTCTTGAATTCTCTATGCAAGAGATCAAACACCAGAATCCAACTGACTGGAAGCGAATAATCCAGCTGCTTTTGCACAAAGAGATACACCGAAGCAGTGGTGCATTGTACTACACACCATTTTTCGTCGAATCAGTCGAAGCTCACCGCGCCTATTGGATGATCCACCTCTCAAATCACCCAACTGCTCGCGATGTGATGATGCAACTGCATTGGGATCACCACAATCATTTCATGCACTACGGGAAAGCTGGTCTCAACATGCTGGGCTACACGCCGAAATTCGACTTCGAAGAGCAAGGATTCCTGACGTTCGGCTTCGACTCACAGGCCCGCCAAATTGCAGCAGAGACTCTCATGGAAGACATTCCTCAACGCCTTCACCCGATGCGTGACGGAGTTTCTGTGGGTGACTTCCTCTCGAATGTTGCGAATGAGACTCCAGCAACTCGTGCTTTACTCATTGATACTGTCAAAGAGCTGTCGCTCGAATGGGAGGTGGAGATCATCTCACGAGACGGGAAAACTCGTAGTCGGGGAGTCAACCCAGAGATGACCGACATCATTCGAGTTCCAAAGCAACCAAAACTTCGGAAAGCGAATTGATGGGCTAAGTGTTCACGTCAGGATTTCCTCGATCACCTTCCCGGCCACATCCGTCAGTCGGTATCGTCGACCGTTGTGGGGGTAGGTCTGGCGCTCGTGGTCGAGACCGAGGAGGTGGAGCATCGTGGCGTGCAGGTCGTGGACGCTGACGGGGTCGATGGCGGCGGCGTAGCCGATGGCGTCGGTTTCGCCGTAGCTCACGCCCCCTTTGATGCCGGCTCCGGCCATCCAGGTGAGGAAGCCATTGGGGTTGTGGTCGCGGCCATCGCCGCGTTGGGAGACTGGCATGCGGCCGAACTCGCCCCCCCAGATGACGAGCGTTGAGTCCCAGAGGCCGCGCTCCTTGAGGTCGGTCAGCAGGCCGTCGATGGGGACGTCGGTCGCGGCACAGTGCTCGGTATGGTTCTCGGTGAGCTTATTGTGGGCATCCCATTCGCCGTCACTGTAGACCTGCACGAAACGGACGCCGCTTTCGACGAGTCGCCGGGCCATCAGGCACTTCGAGCCGAACGACTTGGATTGCTCGTTGTCGATGCCATACCGCTTGTGGGTGGCTTCTGACTCTTTGGAGAGGTCGACGACGTCGGTCGCTTCAGTCTGCATGCGGTAGGCGAGTTCGAACGACTGAATGCGGGCCAGCAGGTCAGCCTCTCCCGGATGAGCGTCGAGATGCTCCTGGTTGAGCTGAGCGAGCAGGTCGAGTTGTGCCCGTTGGTCGCCGCGTGAGACGTCGTTGGGTCGCTTGAGGTTGAGGATGGGAGTGCCGCTCGGTCGGAACAGCGTGCCCTGATAGGTTGAGGGGAGGAAGCCGTTGCCCCAGTTGTGAATGCCTCCCTTCGCTCCCTTCGTGTTGCCGAGGACGACGTAGCCGGGCAGGTCTTGATTCTCGCTGCCCAGACCATACGTTACCCATGCTCCGGCGGTGGGGAAGCCGGGGCGCGGGAGGCCCGAGTTGATCTGATAGATAGCGGGGACGTGATTGTCCGACTCGGAGTAGCAAGACTTGATGAAGGCGATGTCATCGACGTGCTTGGCGACGTTCGTGTATTTCTCGCAGACGGGGGCGCCGCATTCGCCGTACTGTTGAAACTTGAAGGGCGACTTCATCAACGGACCGGGGTCGCCGAAAAAGACGTTAATGTCAATCCGCTCGCCGTCCCGTTTGGTCAACTCGGGCTTGGGATCAAAGATGTCGACCGCACTCGGTCCGCCTTCCATGAACAACCAGATGACATTCTTTGCTTTAGCAGGGAAGTGTCCCTCACGCGGAGCCAATGGCCGTGTCGGGTCGGGCTCACTGGCAACGAGCGACTGCTGGCCAAGCAGATCAGCGAGTGCGAGCATGCCCATCCCGCCGCCTGCTTTTTGTAAAAGGTCGCGTCGGCTGAAGACGGGTTCGTAACGTCCGCAGTGAGTTATCTGATGGTTCATTTTGCGGTCACATGTGGCGTGAAGTTGGAGTTCAAGCTTTGAGACGTGGGATTATCAATTGTCTAATTTCTACAAACCCTGCGAACACCCGTCATCGTGTCCTCCCCCGTCCTTCCTGCGAAGGCGGGAATCCAGCAAACGCGGATGTGATTTTCGAGATATCCCCCCTGCTCAACGCCGTCTGGATTCCCGCCTTCGCGGGAATGACATGATGAGGTTCTACTCAGCAACACGATAACCTGACAGTGAATAAATCTCACATCTCTTAGCCTGCGTCGAGCAGCCACAAGGCTGAACTCCATCAGTCAGTCAACGTACAGGAATTCATTGAGGCCGAATAATGTCTGGCAGAAGTCGGTGATCGCCTGCCTGCGGGTTTCGTCGGCAGGCTGATCGGAATCGCGTTGTTGACGTCGTTCCTGTTGAGAAGCGATGAATGCCTCGGCGGCAGCGGCCTCACTCTCTCCCGGCGAACGGGCAACAGCCAATCCGAAGGCGCAGCGGACGACCTCCGGTGTGTCCTCGCCACAATCGTCGATCAGCCGCTGTGCGAAGTCGGTTGCGCGGGTTCGCACGAAGTCATCATTCAAGATGGCCAATGCCTGAGGAGCGACGGTGGAGTCGTCACGACGTCCGCAACTTTGTAGCAGGTCGGGTCGGTCAAATGCCTGCAGCAGCGGATACGGCACGACCCGTTTGTGGAACATGTACACTGTCCGACGCCGAGTGGCCGGCTCGTCCTTCGCGTCATCAGGATACTTCGTCTTGAGGTTACGCGCCGCACCAACGGCCTCCTTCGGAATAGGTGGCTTGAAGGCTGGACCGAAGGCTTCGAGGTTTAAGGTGCCACTCACGGCGAGCATCGCGTCCCGCAGCACTTCTGCCTCCAGCCGCTGCGGTCGACGTCGCCAGAGCAGACGGTTCTCGGGGTCGATCGCCGCCTTTGCTTCGTCGAAATCCGTCCCCTGTTGATAGACAGCACTCAACACGATCATGCGGTGCAGACGTTTGAGCTGCCATCCGTGCTCGACGAGATCGTTTGCCAGCCACTCAATTAGATCGGGATGCGTCGGCTCATCGCCCCGCACGCCGAAGTCATCGACGGTTCGCACGAGTCCTTCGCCAAAATGATGTTGCCAGAGTCGGTTGACGATGACTCGCGCGAGCAGCGGACCGGCTCCATGCTCAACGTCGGTCAACCACTCGGCCAGTGCGCGGCGCTGATAAGTGGTCGCTTGCCTTGGCTCATCGACAAGGGCGACTTCACGGTACCCCTCGACCGTCGCATCACGCATCAGAACCTTGAGAAAGCCGAGTTGCACCTGCTGGTCACGGTCGTAAAAGTCGCCTCGATTGAACAACCAACTCGTGGCCGGTGTTTGTCCAAAATCACGGAAGGCCAGCAGCTTTGGACCTTTCCCATTGACCTTGTAGTTCTCATCACGATCACCACTGTGGAAGGCACTCAGCAGGCGGTAATACTCACGGGATGAGATGGCGTCATACTTGTGGTCATGGCACCTCGCACAGCCAACCGTGAGGCCGAGCAGGGCAGTGCCGGTTGTCGAGACGATGTCATCGAGTTCGTTGTAACGATTCCGCAGTCGCTCTTCTTCGAGGAATGTGTCTGCCAACACGGTGTGTGGCCCGGCGACGAGGAACCCGGTCGCGGCAACGGCGTCCCGGTTGTCCGGTTCGTATTCGTCTCCCGCAATTTGCCAACGGACGAACTGATCAAAGGGCATATCGTCGTTGAAGGCCCGGATGACAAAGTCTCGATAGTGATAAGCGTGCGGACGGTCGCGGTCACTCTCCTGACCGTCGCTGTCTGCGTAGCGGGCGACGTCGAGCCAATGCCGCCCCCAGCGTTCGCCGAAGTGCTGACTGTTCAAGAGGCGATCAACGAGAGCAGTCACAGCCTCCGTCTGATCTCGACGGTAGGCGGTTTCAAAGTCATCCAATTCCTCAGGCTGTGGCGGCAGGCCCGACAGGTCAAACATGATCCGTCGCATCAGCTGGCGAGGGCCAGCTGGTGCAGTCGGTGTCAGATCATTCTCGCGCAGCTTGGCGAAGACGAAACGGTCGATCGGCGACAGTCCCCAAGCTTCATTCGGTGGCTGCGGCACGTCCACCGATTTCAGCGGTTGGAAGGCCCAATGCTCGCGAGCACGTTCGGTCCGTGGGTCGAGGACGTCGGCTTCGGCTGGCCAAACGGCTCCCTGGTCGATCCAAGCGCGCAGGATGCCGACCTGTTCATCGGTCAGACGATCTCCCTCCGGCGGCATGACCGAGTCTTCATTGATCCCGGCGACCAGATGAATCAGCCGACTGACATCACTCTGGCCAGACTTCAATACGAGACCGCCTTCGCCTCCCTCCATCACTCGTGCCCGAGTGCCGAGGTTGAGACCCCCTTCTTCGTTGCCTGTCGCGTGACACTCGAAGCATCGCTCCCGGAAGATGGGTTGGACATCCTTCACGAAGTCGACTTGCCGCTCGACAGCAGATGGTAACAGGGCGGCATAGTCGACTGAGGCAGCGACGCCCGCATTATAGTTTTGCGTCACTTCGTCCGGAGAAAGGGCCCGGTCGTAGATGGCGGCAAGATGCAGTTCGCCGACCCAGGGACGGTCGCCACTCGCTTCGTTGGCCAGGAGAAGATGGTCGTCGTCGGACCATTTGGCGAGGTCCCCTTCAATCTTAGCGACCAAAGATTGCTGTCCATCGATCGTAATGCGAACAGCTCCGGATACGTCGCGAGCGTACACGACATGGGTGAGCTGGCCGGGTTCGGCTGTCCCATCTGATGTTGAAGTGGAAGGGATGCCGTTTTCCGAAGTCGACGATGTTCTCAAGCGGACGTCGTAGCGGCTGCCATCCTGACCAAATGTGAAGTTACGTTCGCTGGGGCCGGCTGAGAGGGACACGATCCGTGCGGGCCCTTTCTGACGGTCGTTCTGCGGTCGCAACCAGACCTCAACCGTGATTGCTCCAGAGAGTCGGACCGCTTCCACCAATCGAGTCGCTGGGATCGCTGATCGCATGCGAGCGGAAGCCGACACCTCCAGAGACTTCTCTCGCCAGCGGACTGAGGTCGGAGTTTCCAGTTTGATGTCCAGCGCAGGCTCGATGCCCGCCTGATCACGGACGACATCACCTTGCTGTTCGTCAAAGAGATACAGAACCTGCTGGCCATCTGTGACCCGTGGGCTCTCTGCCTGGAGTGCAGTCGTCGTCAGGAGCAGAAGAGTTGCAGTCAGCTTTCGGAACGCATTTGGGGCCATGGTCGCCTGCCAAGGTAACTCGGAGCGTCGTCACACCATGCTGATGTACTGTACTCAATCATCGCCTCGCTGTGATGCGATGTCCATCGTACAACGCCCTTGTCTCAGGGTGCATCCGTTAGATGTTGGGGCTCCTGAGAGGTGTCTGGGTGATGAATGACAAAGAAAAGGAAAAGCGGATTTTCACGGATGGGGCGGATCTCAGCGGGTCGGTCACAGGGTGAGACGAACTGCGAATCCTCAGACGGGCCACATTCGTGTCATCCGTGAAATCAGTGGTCCATTTCTTCCGACATGGCGCGGCACGGAAGGACGACGGCAGCACTCCTCGCCGTTCCGACGACCGGTTTGCAGGACGTCTGGCCTCGAAACAGTCCTCGGAACTCAAGACACGCATTCGCCGTCTCCGCCCGATCCGCTTTTCTCCCACTTCTACAAACCATCCGACCACCATTCAGCGGATGCACCCCTCGTCTCAAATGTGGAAGCTCCCCGCTCAACATCCGATTGGAGGAGTGGTACAATCAGTGAAACATTTCGGCCAATATGAAGGAGTCACTGTGGAAGCTGATTCACCTCCTGACGTCATCACCCTCGCGATGATGCGAGAGCACCTCTACTCAGCAGTCGTCAGCGATGCCCTGGACGCGGCGGGGCATCGTCGTCAGTCGCCGGATGTTGAGTTGCGACCGGTGACGACCCAACGATTGTTGGTGGGACGTTGCAAGACCACGCTGTGGGATGACCTCTATCACGATGACCCGCAACCGTACGAGTTGGAATTGAAGGCAGTCGATGCGTGTCAGCCGGACGATGTGCTGATCGCCGCCTGCAATGGTTCGCAGCGTTCAGCCGTGTGGGGCGAACTGCTCACGACTGCGGCCACCAATTGTGGCTGTGTGGGAGCCATCATCGACGGAGCCGTGCGTGATGTGACCAAAATGCACGAGATGGACTTCCCCGTCTTCGCCCGAGGCATGAGCCCGCTCGACAGCCTCAACCGTCAGCGGGTGGTCGACATCGACGTGCCGGTCGAGATTGGCGGTGTCGTCTTCCGCACGGGTGACATCGTCTTCGCGGACATCGATGGCGTGGTGGTCGTGCCGCAAGAGGTCGAGGTAGAAGTCATTAAGCTCGCCTGGGCCAAAGTGCACGCAGAGAACAAGGTCCGCGACGCCATTCGGTATGGCATGACCGCAACGGAAGCGTTCGAGAAGTTCGGCATCCTGTAACAGGCATTGATACTTCGACAGATGCTTAGCGACTCGCAGACGATTTCCCTGCGGCTGTCACGAGAATTCGCTGGTACTCTCGAAAGTCGACCCAACGTACGCCGTCGGCTGTCCGGAGTCGTTCCCATTTCGTGATCGAGTCCCGGTCGTACGGTCCGAGCTTTGGCTCAAACGTGTGTTCCGCGCGGAGATGGGTGTCGCCGTCGAGGGAGAGTTTGAGGTCGACCTGGGTGGGAATGCGATCGCGTTCGCGGAGGGCCGTGTTCAGCGCGATGCGGACATCGGGGCCGACGGCCTGTGGGTGCAGGATATAATTCATCCGTGCCGTCCAGTCGGCCCATTGCAGGTATTGCTGGACAATCAACGGCTTCTCGACAGTCGCCGTTTGCACGGTGTAGGTTACGAACTCACTGGAGAGCCTCAGCTGACCGCTAGTTGGATCATACCCTTCATCGAACATCGGCTTCAGTTGAAAGGAGAGCGACTGCATCGCACGCCGTGCATCGGGCTTTCCCCGGAGTCGCAGTTCGTCCATGTATTTGACTGTTTCGACACGAGCCACTTTGAGAAACTGATGGACCTCTTCAAAGGGGACTTCGGTTGCGAGTTCATTGCCGGTTAAGCTGAGGATCACGAAGCGGCTTTGCAGCGGGTCAAAGATGACAACCTCTCCGACCGCTTCCACCTGATCGTACACCTTGCCGGCGTGAAAGATCGTGAGACTGCGTGCGAGTGACTCCCAACGTGAGTTCTCGGGGTTCTGGTGCGACACTGTCGTCCTGACACGAAAATCCTGAGCGACCACCTGCAGTCCCGAAGACAGAAGGACGATCGCCGTGAGGAGGCTTGTCAGCAGCAGAGGCTTGCCTTGACTCGTGGAAATTGCGGGGGAGATTGTTCGACAGGTGCGGGCTGAGGTGAAGCTCATGAGATGGGTCCGCGAGGGGGGAACAGCCTCCTGTCTCAAGCCGGAGCACTAACACATTCGACCGATGAAACGGCCAAACAGTCAGCGCAACCAATCTTGTGGGGAGAGGCAAATCGAGAGGGAGGAGTGACCTGATGAGAGGAAGGGAGGCGGACATTAAGACGTGCCGCCTGAGGTCACAAGGCGAGACAGGATCCTGTGAGTGACCTCAGCTCAGATCTGCAACTCCTTCGGCAGGAATTGCTTGAGTGACTTCCGCTTGACTTGTCACCAGTCGACGGACAGACTGAATTCAGGCTGCAGACTCCTGTTCTGGAACAGGGCAGCACACTGATTCTCTTCGCTTTGATTTCAATCCGTTGCAGAGTCGATTCCTCTGATTTGGTGGGAACCGATTTGGTGAGAGACACGCAGAATTCCTGCAGACTCCCGCAGACAGCGGGCTCACGGTAGAGTATGCCTGCCGGATCAGGTGCACGTTTCCTCACTCAGAACCCCAATCTCCGGTGTCGTCCAGCGGAGGGCTGGTTCGTCGGTGATGAGTGACGGACCGGGACCGCCTGCGTTCGTCGACGCGATCGCGGTCAAGACTACCTTCAACCCCCCATTTGAGTTTGATTCATGTCTGGTGATTGGTTGCAGCAGTTTGTCGACGACGGAACTATCGGCGCGGACCAGTTGGCCGAAGCCGAGCAGATGGCGTCCAATTTGGGGATTCCCATTGAGGATGCCCTCGTTCGTAACGAATACGTCGATGCTCAACGGATGGCTGCGGCGAAGGCTGAGCACTTCGGGTTCGAATTTGTTGATCTGAATGAGACCGAGATCTCGTCATCACTTGTTGAACTCGTGCCTGAGTCGGTGGCTCGCGAAAACATCGTCATCCCCGTGTCGGAGGAAGGCGGACGCCTGAATGTGGCGGTGGAAGACCCGATGGACTTTGCCGTCGTCGAGAAGTTGCGGTTTATCTTGAACCGTGATGTCGAGATGGTGATGGCCCCCAAAGAGGACATCCTCAGCGCCATTAACCGCTATTACGGTCAGACTGAGACCGAATCGGTCGACTCCATGCTGATGGAGTTTACCGAGACGGCGATTGACTTTACGGAAACCGAACTCGCTGAAGCCTCGACTCAGGCAGCAGATATCGAGAAGTCGCCGATCGTGCGGCTGGTGAATCTGATCATCAGCGAAGCGGTCAATATGCGGGCGAGCGACATTCATGTTGAGCCATTTGAAGACCGCGTTCGCATTCGGTACCGCATCGACGGGGTGCTCATCGAGCGAGATGCACCGCCGCGTCGTCTCCTGGCTGCTTTGACGAGCCGTATCAAAGTCATGGGCAGTATTGACATTGCGGAAAAACGACGTCCGCAGGACGGGCGGATCAAGACCCGCATCGCAGGCAAAGATTACGACCTTCGGGTGAGCGTGATGCCCACTAACCACGGTCAGGGCATTGTGTTACGTATTCTCGACCGCGACAACATCAAAGTCGGTATTCGAAATTTGGGCTTCGGCGAGGAGAACTACCGCAAGTTCCAGCAGATCATTCGCCGCCCCAATGGCATTTTCCTGGTCACCGGGCCAACGGGAAGTGGGAAGACCACGACGTTGTACAGTGCCTTAGGTGAACTGAATCGTCCAGACCGAAAGATCATCACGGCGGAGGACCCGGTCGAGTATTACCTCCCCGGCATCAATCAGGTCGAGGTAAAGGCCAAGATCGGACTCAACTTTTCGCGGATTGTGAGGGCCATGTTACGGCAGGCGCCCAATGTGATCCTCGTCGGTGAAATCCGCGACACCGAGACAGCAGACATGGCAATTCAGGCTTCTTTGACTGGACACCTGGTTTTCAGTACCCTGCATACGAACGATGCGCCCAGTTCTATTACACGACTGATTGACATGGGAGTTCAGCCATTTCTCGTTGCTTCGAGTGTCATGGCAGTCATGGCCCAGCGGCTGGTGAGGGTGGTGTGCTCAAAATGCGGTGAGCCGTATCATCCTGATCCCTCCGAGACGGAGCCGCTCGAAATCTCCGAGGAGCTACTGGCAGAGGCCACTTGCCGGCGTGGTAAGGGGTGTACCACGTGTCAACATACCGGCTTCCTCGGAAGGAAGGCCGTCTTTGAATTGATGTTGATGAATTCGACACTCAGGGAGATGACTTTCCGGAGTGAACCGTCACAGAACATGCGACGCCAGGCAAGGTTATTTGGAATGAAGACATTGGTGGAAGATGCTGTGGATAAAGCACTTGAGGGAATCACGACCCTGACGGAAGCCTACAAGCTTCAGACGGGAGCCCACTGAATAAACAGCCTTGACC
Organism: Planctomycetaceae bacterium; assembly: GCA_029259815.1. Classification (GTDB taxonomy): domain Bacteria; phylum Planctomycetota; class Planctomycetia; order Planctomycetales; family Planctomycetaceae; genus JAHBXU01. The sequence continues at coordinate 10,428 of JAJDEJ010000258.1, forward strand.
CAAAGTAAAGAACCGCGTGGAAGGCAGGAATCCGACTGGCCCCGAGTCACTCCTCGATCACCCGGAATGGATGGGGCCCAAGGGCCGAACACGGGCGGTGCAGCTCTGGATCAAACGAGGAGACAGACAGCGGGCGATGGCAGGCTAGCTTGTGAAAGGGGCGATGGATTTTCCGCACACGCCCTCAGGGTCGGCAAAAAGACAACACCAGCAAGAATCGAGCCGCATCGACTGTGCATTTTTTTTGCGCATGGTGGCATCAATCGACGCTTATGCGTACTTTACTTGGGTTTGCGGAGGATCGAGTGATAATGTGGGCAGGCACGGACGCCCGCTCGGATGCCAGGGGAGGCTCGAACGACGTAAGCACGAGGAGTCGACAGTCATCATGAGCTCAATACTCGCGATGAGATGAAACGCCTAATCAGGGGTTTCCACGTGCCGACGAAGAAAGATCGTCAATGGCGTTTCTTCAGATTGACAAATTGCTGGAAACGGTGGTGAAAGAGAATTGCAGTGATCTGCACATCACGACCGGTCAACCTCCCGTTGTGCGGGCCAGCGGTCGCCTGATCCGGCTTGAAACGAAGTCCATGGAGGCAGACGACACTGCCTCGTTGATGAAGAGCATCACGCCGGAGCGGAATCAGCAAGAGCTGCAGGAGATGGGCGGGACCGACTTCGGTTTCGCCTTTGGAGACAAAGGCCGATTTCGCGTGTCTGTCTTCAAGCAGCGCGGCCATATTGCCATGGTGCTGAGGCGAATTCCGAATGAGTTCCTCACCTTCGAGCAACTCGGTCTGCCGCCCGTGATTTCCGAACTGATCACTCGGCCGCGTGGCTTGTTCCTGGTCACTGGTCCGACCGGCAGCGGCAAGACAACAACGCTGGCCAGCATGATCAACTTCCTCAACGATCATCATGACCATCACATCATCACGCTTGAAGACCCGATTGAGTACTACCACAATCACAAGAAGTCGACGATCAATCAGCGTGAGATCGGCGTCGATGTACCGAGTTTTCCTGAAGCCCTGAAGCGGGCTCTGCGGATGGACCCGGACATCATCCTCGTGGGGGAATTGCGAGACTTGGAAACGATCGAGGCAGCAGTGACCGCAGCAGAGACGGGTCACATCGTCTTCGGTACGCTGCACACAACAGGTGCCCAGGGCACGGTTGACCGAATTATCGACGTGTTTCCGACACAACAGCAGGAACAGATCCGCACTCAGCTCTCAGTCGCCATTATCGGCATCCTCTCTCAGGCGCTATTGCCTCGGAAGCCCAAGGGGATGGTGGCGGCCTTTGAGATGCTCGTGGTGACACCCGCCATTGCAAACCTCATCCGCGAAGCGAAGACGTATCGAATCAACTCGTCGATTCAAACCGGTCGTAAGTTCGGCATGCAACTGCTGGACGATGCCTTGTTCGACCTCTGGCGCAAAGGCCTGTGTGACGAACGAGATTGCATCGTGCGATCGGTTCAGCCCGGTGAACTCAAGTCAAAGATTCAACTGGCCAAGAAGGGCCTGCTGGATGACGAGGACGGTGAATATGAAGATGACGATGATGATTGGGATGACTGACGCTGACCATGATTCATGAAGACTTGCGAAGGCGGAGATAAGATCTCGAAGGACGGACCAGCAACTCTCAACACTAAACACTCGACTCTTCCATGGCACAACGTAAGCTCGGACAGATTCTGGTCGACCTGGGTTACCTCACTGAGGACCAGTTGTGGGATGTGCTTGAAGAGCAGAAGCAGGTCCCCGGCGAGGTCATCGGGCAAGTGGCCAAGGGAATGGGGCTGGTCACCGAGGAGCAGATTACCGAGGCCCTCGCCGAGCAGTGGGGCATGCCGGTCATCAATCTGGAGGAGACGAACATTCCCCCGAGAGTGTTGGAACTCGTCCCGCAGACGATGGCCGACATCTACAAGATCATGCCCGTCTCGCTCAAGGATGATGTGCTCACCGTGGCGATGTCGGACCCGCAGAACGTCGCTGCACTCGACGACCTGAGAAACTTTCTGGGGTATGACGTCCGTGGAGCCGTCTCGTCACTGGCAGACGTTGAGGCTGCGATCGCCCGCTTCTATGCGACGCAGGACGAGGACAGCATCGAAGGCGTGATCGACGCTTTGGAGGGGCTTGACTACGGCACCAAGAGTCTGGTGGAACGCCAGGGGGCCATCGATATTGGTGGAGCCGAGGAGCTTTCAGAGACGCAGCCGATTCGCAAGCTGCTGAATATGGTGATGCTGCTCGCCGTCAAAGATCAGGCGAGTGACATTCACTTCGAGCCGTTCGAGGACGAGTTTAAGATTCGTGTGCGAGCCGATGGCGTGCTTTATGAGATGGTCCCACCGCCGCGTCACTTGGCAAACGCCATTGTGACTCGCATCAAGGTCATGGCCGAGTTGGACATCGCAGAACGCCGGTTGCCTCAAGATGGCCGCATCGAACTCAATGTCGGCGGCAACGCGGTCGATCTGCGGGTGAGCATCCTGCCCACGATGTTCGGCGAGTCGGTCGTCATGCGCGTGCTGGACCGCACGGTGGTGCAGCTCGACCTCAACAAGATCGGGATGGATCCCAACACACTCTCGCGGTTCCGCAAGATCATCCATCGCCCCAACGGCATCATCCTGGTGACCGGCCCCACGGGCAGCGGCAAGACGACAACTCTCTACTCAGCTCTCAACGAGCTGAACGACATTGAGACCAAGATCATCACGACCGAAGACCCGATCGAGTACGACATCGACGGCTTGATTCAGGTGCCGGTGAATCCCGACATTGACGTGACGTTCGCCACCGTGCTGCGGTCCATCCTGCGTCACGATCCGGACAAGATCCTCGTCGGAGAAATTCGTGACTACGAGACGGCCGAGATCGCCGTGCAGTCGGCCCTCACCGGGCACCTCGTGTTCAGCACGTTACACACCAACGACGCCCCGACCGCCATCACGCGTATGCGCGACATGGGTGTCCCACCGTTCCTCATCACAGCGACGGTCGAAGCCGTGCAGGCACAACGGCTCGTGCGACGGATTTGCGTCGAGTGCCGCACGGAGTTCGAGCCCAGCGACGAGTTGTTGATGGAACTGCAGCTCCCGCTCGAAACGGCGCGGCAATACAGCTTCTACTACGGCAAGGGCTGCCCACGTTGCAACAACTCGGGCTACAAAGGCCGTACGGGTCTGTACGAAATCATGGATATCACCGACGACATCCGCGACATGGTCACCTCGGATGCCTCGATCGACGACATGCGAAACATGGCCCGCAGCCAGGGCATGACCACACTGCGTGAAGCAGGGCTCAAACTCATTTTCGACGGACATACCACAATCGACGAAGTCGTGCGTGAAACAGTGATGGAAGATATTGAGTAGGGAGTTGACGGGTTGTTACGTTGACGAGTTGATGAGCAAAGGAAAGCGATGGCTTATCAGACATTTCGAGAACTCGTGGCTTCGCAGAAGGCGATGGACCTTGCGGTCGACGTCTACGAATTCTCACGTCAATTCCCGTCTGAAGAAAAGTTTGGTCTCACATCACAAATTCGCCGGGCAAGTGTGTCAGTGCCTTCGAATATCGCCGAAGGGCACGGACGTCGAACATCGAAAGACTTTGCCAATTTCCTCTGGATTGCCAACGGATCAATCGGAGAGATCGAAACACAGGCCTTGCTCGCTGAAAGACTCGGCTTCGCATCTCAAGAAGCAACGAAGACTGTCATGGCTCGTTGTGACGAAGTTGGTCGCATTACTCGTGGCCTTCGCACATCACTCGACCGCAACTAACCTCATCAACTCATCAACCCGTCATCTCATCCACTGCGACCAACGGGAGCACCCCCATGCCGACATTCCAATACGAAGCCATGGACAACACGGGTCTCGAGATCAAAGAGACCATTGATGCCGAATCGGAGGCGGATGCCCAGACGCTGATTCGGGAGAAAGGCTTCTTCGTCACGAAAATCAGTGAGAAGTCCGGACGCAAAAAGGGCAAAACGGCGGTGACGCAACGGACGTCAGCCAAAAGCAAAAAGAAGGGGGCGGGCGGGCTCTCCATCGGCGGTGTGCGTCCCAAGCAACTCTGTCAGTTTACACGTCAGCTTTCCACGCTGCAGGACGCAGGTCTGCCGATTCTCCGGTCGCTACGCATCCTCGAAGGACAGTCCAAGCCCGGTCCGCTCAAGGCATCACTCATCGGCGTCATCGAAGACGTCGAGTCGGGCAACACGTTGTCGGAGGCGATGGCCAAACAGCCCAAGGCTTTCGACAACCTGTACGTCAACATGGTCAAAGCGGGTGAAGCCGGCGGTGCCCTGGAGATTATCCTCCAGCGGCTGGCCGAGTTCAAAGAGCGGGCTCAGTCGCTTAAACGCAAAGTGCAGGGAGCCATGATCTATCCGGTGGCCGTCATCACGGTCGCCACCTGTATCGTGGGCTTCATCATGTACTGGATCATCCCGAAGTTCAAAGAGATCTTCAACGACTTTGGCGTCGAGCTGCCCAACATGACTATCGTGCTCATCAACATGAGCGACTGGGTGGTCAATTACTTCTATCTCATTCCTGCCATCCCGGTCGGCCTCTGGTTGTTTATCAAGATCGTCAAGAAAAACAAAACCGGGGCCTACATCGTCGACAGGATCTCGATGAAGATCCCCATTCTCGGGCAGATCATCTCGAAATCCACCGTCGCCAGGACGTGCAGAACATTGGGCACTCTGATCTCATCCGGTGTGCCCATTCTGGAAGCCTTATCGATCGCCCGTGACACCGCGGGCAACGAGGTCTTTCGCAAAGCGTTCGATCACATCCATCAGTCGATTCGCGAAGGTGAGTCGATGGCGGTCCCACTCAAAGAGACCCGCATTGTGGATGACCTGGTCGTCAACATGGTGGACGTGGGCGAAGAGACGGGTGCCCTCGACAACATGCTCTACAAAGTGGCCGACATGTACGACGAGGAGGTCGCCGTACTTGTCGACGCACTCATCAACATGCTCGAACCACTGATGGTGGTCATCCTGGGACTGATCGTCGGTTTCATCGTGATCGCCCTGTTCCTGCCACTCGTGAAGTTGCTGAACGAGCTGTCGTGACAACTGATATTTGAAATCTCAAATCTCAAATTTGAAATCGACTTCAAGCATGCATCACCTCATTGCCAACTTTCGCACGACCGCACGCCGCGCCTGTTCGCGTCGTGCGGAATTCGTGCGAATGGCATGCGGCATGCGTCGTTGTGAATCATTCTTTTTTTCTTGCTTCACATCGAGTCGGAACTGCGGCGGTGCGACACAACGTTGCATCGCTCAGCAGCACTTCGTACTCCGTCAGCCGCATCACTTGGGCGTTGTTCGTCGATCTTCTCACGCACGACTTGTGTGGACACGACCCGAACAGGCATGCCGCATCGCGACCGAAACATCCTCACACTGCAGGAGTTCACAATGTCTCCCTTAACGCCGTCTCCCCTGACGCTCAAGCCGGCCCCCCAGCGACACCCGCGCCGCGGCTTCTCCCTCGTGGAACTGATGGTCGTGATCGCCATTATTGGAGTCCTCGTGGCCCTGATCCTGCCAGGTCTATTTAGCGCTGGGCAAGGTGTGCGAAACGCCGAGGTGGCGACCGAGATCAAAGGCCTCGAGCAGGGGATCACCGAATTCAAGCTGCAGTACGGACAGGAGCCGCCAAGTGGCATCACGCTCTTTGAGGAAGGTGGGGCATGGGACACTCCTAGCACGGTCATGATTCGGTCGATGTGGCCGCAATTCGACTTTACAATCGACCGTGACCTCGACCAAGACACAAACTTTGGTGAATCGGACCCGGATGGTGATGGGGCCAATGGCATCAGGCTCACTGGTGATGAGTGTCTAGTGTTCTTCCTCGGTGGCTCAGGCACAATCGCTCCCGCCGGTAGTGCGGTTGCAAATGGATTCTCGTCAAACCCGAGCGATCCGTTTGCTTCTGACGGCAACCGTGTGGGGCCGTTCTTTACAGATTTTGATCCAGATCGGTTTATCGACATTGTCGAAACTGGTGGAATTCAAGACGGCGCTCATTCCTACAATGATGCCTATCCGTCGACCGAAGTTCCGTACCTTTACCTTAGCAGTTACGACGGTCGGGGATATCGGCCGCAAAATGATGCTGACGTCGACAACGATGGAACCCCACAGCTGTTCACATCGATTGATGATGATGAAAACGGGACGCAGGAAGCTATTGGGTATAGCGTGTACATGCAAAAGGACCCCGACTACGAACGCCCCAGTGACCTCGACAATACTCGCGAGTCTGGGGAAGTCGCATGGAAGGAGAACAGTTTTCAAATCATTTCCGCTGGACCAGACGGAATCTTTGGCTGTCCTGGAATCTGGTCGAGTGAGGATGGGATTTCACACAGGACTCCCGCACCTCCCGCACCGGATCCAGTAGTCCTTCCAAAGAGAGTCCTGAACTTCAGGGAGGCTAGCGACAATGTCACCAATTTCTCGGGCGGGACGTTGGGGAACTAGTCATCCGTGCGGCGAGCACCTGACCGTCAATGCCTGAAGGGGGCAGTCGACATGAGGCGTACAACTCACATCAAGCGGCCACACCCGCGCGGCTTCTCGCTCATCGAGATGCTGATCGTGATGGGGATCCTTGCGGCCCTGGTCGCCCTGTCACTGGTCGCTCTGAACACCTCCCAAAACGCTGCCAACATCGCCGCCACGCGAGCCACGATCGCCAAGGTTGATGCACTGCTCAGAGATCAGTTCGCCGGATTTGACAAAACGTCCGGCCATCTCACTAGCGCGGCTGACATCGAGAGTATGAAAGCCAACGCCAAAACGGGCTTTCCGCAACGAGACGTGGATGTGACGTTTCCGTGGACAGCAGGCAACGACATCTACGATAGCTCCGAGCTGTTGTATCTCATTCTCACCGAAGGTCGCGTCGCCGGTTCAACACCGGTGGATGCCGACAGCTTCAACGGCAGCGAACTCGCAGATACCGACGGTGATGGCCTGCTGGAGCTGGTCGACGCCTGGGGCAACCCCCTCCGCTACTACCGTTGGCCGACACGACTGCTCAACCCGTTCAGAGTTTTGGAGACCACAGTTGAGTCGGCTTCACCCGTGGGGGTAGGCGATGCAACGATCACGCTGACGGATCAAGCAGTCTTCGACACCGTTCTCAGCACGATCCAAAACACATCGAATGGCGGCGACGCCAATGCGACGCTGTTCGCAGTCATCGGTGACGAGATCATTGAAGTGGACGGTGCCGGTTTTAGCATTAAGCAGCGCGGTGCAGCAGGGACGTCGGCGGAGGCACATCATGCGGGGGCGCCTGTCAGGCTGGCACCCTTCCCGCAATTGGTCTCCCTTTTGATGGGGTCGCTTACGGTAGGGGCCGCCACGCATGACCCGGATGATCCTCGCGGGTCGCTGCCTCCCGCCATTGATGACTCCGTCATCCCCTACACGCGTGCGGGATTCGAGGATGAGTATCACACGCTCGACAGTTATCACACGCCGCTGATCATCTCCGCAGGCCCCGATGGCATACTTGGGCTGCTCGAACCTTTCGAACCATTTGGCACTTCGCCGGATGACTACAACAGAGGTTATCTCGCAATGCCGGACACCAATAACGGTGCGGATCTGTCGACCATCGTCAATCCGGGCAGCACGGCTCTGGGCGACAATCTCACCAATGTGGGCGGGGGGAACTGAGTGATGAGAAACAGTTCGCAACAACCACAGCCTGATCCACGCTCGCACGCCATGCCACAAATCACGGCGGCACGCTCCCCCTCTCCCCTGGAGGGAGAGGGACAGATTCTGAAGCGTCAGCCAAGAATCAGGGTGAGGGGGCGATTCGCTCTCGAAGGCCCAACAACATTCCCCGCCCACCCCGCCCCCTCACCCTGCCTGCATCGCTCCGCTCGCAGGCTGTCCCTCTCCCTCAAGGGGAGAGGGGGCAGATCGCTATCGCCTTGTTGCCACGCGCGTCGCGGCTTCACGTTGATCGAGTTGCTGGTGGCCATGTCGATCTTTGTGATCGTCAGTGCCATGACCATCGGGGCGATCAACCTCTCCATCACGGGCGAGCAGGTCCGCGGAGCCGCACGGCAGGTCCAGTCCAAACTCGAAGGTGCCCGCGACCGCGCCATCTACAACTCCAAAGAAACCAAAGGCCAACCCCGCCCCGTCGGCGTCCGCCTCCTCGTCGACCCCGACGAACCCACCATCTGCCGCACAATGGTCTACATCGAATCCCCCGGTCGCGACGAGTCGGATGTTGCAAACGCGATAGGTGTGCAAGCATTTGATGCAGGCGGATCACCAGTCTTGTTGGGGGTCAACACAAACTGGGCGAACTTATATGATCGCGGTCTTATCGGTCCGGGCTCTGTCATCGTCGTAGAGAACGTCAGTGGTACGGCCGAGTTCAATCTGACAATCCATCCTGACAGCTTTCCAATTCGAACCGAGACCGATCCTTCATATGCTCTTGGAGACCCGAACTCGAACGGGTCTGACGATGAGGTGTTGCAGTTGTTGGAGCCTCATCCTGATCAACCAATAGCGCCGGGTGTCTCAAACGCTCTTGAGTATTACATCGAACTCAACCCGGACATCATGGCGGATGAGGAGCCGTTGGAGTTGTCGCGGCGGGTGTGCATTGATCTGGAGACGAGCCATCTGCCGGATGGCTGGAATGTTGGAATCAACGCGACGACCCTCAAGCCGATTTTCTCCAATCGAATGGACATCATGTTCTCCGCTCAAGGGCAAGCAGTCGGAGAAGCGGCTGCGGCGGGGATCATCCACTTGCACGTGGTCGACTTCGCTGATGCTTTGGAGGACACTTTGCCCGGCAGTCCGACGACACCCCTGGGCGAAGAACGTCACGGCAACGAGTTGGGCCTCACGATCTTCACCAAAGCCGGCCGCGTGATCTCGCATCCCATCTCGACGTTTGATTCGTCAACGTATCCGTCCGCCACGTGGATGGCGAATACGACCTACAACACAAACGATGAAGTCGCGCCAGTCAATTACAACGGATTGTATTTTCGAGCCGTCCGCTTCACGGGTGGTGGGGGCATGGGAAACGCGGGCGACTATTCTCCGACCGGCGTTGAGCCGGATTGGAGTCAAGCTTCGGGGGGAATCACCCTCGACAACGAGGTCTTCTGGCTGGGCATTAAGCACGACGTGTGGGAGTTTGGTTTGCAAGGGGAGGTGGCGAGGTGAGACACGTTCTTCGACGATCGACCTCCGCCCCTGCGAGTGGCGTCTCTCGCCGTGGCGGCACCTCGTTGATCGAGGTGATGATGGCCACGCTCGTGATGGGCGTGGGCGTCCTCTCCGTAATGACTCTGTTCCCCATCGCCTACCTC
>JAJDEJ010000259.1 GCA_029259815.1 Planctomycetaceae bacterium
CAAGCCCTGCGCCGAGCGATCCTCCAGGAGGAATTATCGACGATCACCACCGAGTGGTCCCTGCCAGACAAAATTATCCAACTCGCGAAAAGCTTCATGGCACTGGCAACCTAATCTGAATCACAACTCGGAAAGTGCAGACCCGATCAATCGACCTCTTTTAATAGTGCGGCGGTTTCTCATCGACTGGGTTCGAGGGCGGAACTCCCAGTTGCTCGACCTCGGATTCCACCTTTGAGATCGACGTGCGAATATTTTTCATCTCTGAGTGTTGCAGAATCAACGCCTCGCTGAGCTTGTCGACGTCATGCTGAAGATGCGACAACAGCATTTCAATATTGGCAAGACGATCATTGTCTGATGGACTGGCTGGCATCTGGACTCACTCTGAGCTGCGATTTGAAAGGGAACAAATGGCCTTGAACACTTTGCAGGAACAATTCTCAATGAGTCGCCTGCTGGCGATGACGATCCTAACAGGAGTGGCCTTTCTCGACACGGCACGGATTGTCGCGGACGAATCCGAGCCTCGTTTTGAGGTGTGGTTCGTTCCTGAAGTGCACGAGCAGCCGTTTACCGGTCGAGTGACCCTGTTCTTTTCCAGGACCGCCAAGCAACCTCGTCTGGGCCCCGATTGGTTTCACCCGGAGCCGTTCCTGTCGTATGACGTGAAGGACTGGCAACCAGAGGAGCCGTTGACCCTCTCGCCTGATCGTGAGGGGGTGCTCACATTCCCGCGCGACTTCTCGGCTGTTGATCTCACGGGCTACCACGTCCAGGCTGTCGCTCGCTTCAATCCATTGGACCGACGGATCGGCACGGGTTCCGGGAACGCGTCCAGCAATGTGGAGCGAGTCAGAAGCGATGGGTCCGCTGTCCCTCTGATGATCAACCGCCGGATTGACAACAGACCGTTCATGGAAACCCCTTGGACAAAACTGCTGACGGTGCGATCGCAGTTGCTGAGCGAATTCCACGGACGCGATGTCTTCCTCCGGGCAGCCGTCGTCTTGCCTACCAGCTATCAGGATCACCCCCAGCGCCGATACCCCACGATCTTCAACATCCCCGGATTCAGTGGAACACATGAACGTGCCCGAAGGTCGTCGCCCATCGTTGAACACAACGATCAGGGCGTCGAATTCCTGCGTGTCACGCTCGACCCCAGTGCTCCCCTTGGCCATCACGTCTTCGCAGACTCGGCTAACAACGGCCCTTACGGACAGGCGCTCGTTGACGAGTTTCTTCCGGCTTTCGATGAACAGTTTCGCAGCATTGCTCAGCCGGACGCTCGATTCCTGACGGGCCATTCCTCAGGCGGGTGGAGTTCGCTGTGGTTGCAGATGACCTACCCACTACACTTCGGCGGTGTGTGGAGCACGGCCCCGGACTCCGTCGATTTTCGTGACTTTCAACGAATTCATCTCTACCAGCCGGGTGAAAACATGTATGTCAACGCCGATGGAGCCCGCCGACCACTGGCTCGACACGGCGAACGCACCGCGTTGTGGTACGACGACTTCGCCTGGATGGAACACGTGCTTGGCACGGGAGGACAGCTCCACAGCTTCGAAGCCGTCTTCAGCCCGCGCGGTGCTGACGGGACCCCGCGTCTCCTGTGGGATCGCGAAACGGGTGTCATCGACACGGACGTTGCGAAGACCTGGGAGCCCTATGACATCCGTCTGCAACTCGAACGCAACTGGGACACGCTCGGCCCACAACTCACCGGAAAGATTCATGTCTTCATGGGGAGTGAGGACACGTTCCTGCTTGAAGGAGCAACACGTCTTCTTAAAGAATCACTCGAATCCTTGGGGAGCGATGCCGTCGTCGAAATATATCCCGGCAAAGATCACCGCACATTGATGACCAGTGACTTGCGCGACCGCATCCGGCGTGAAATGACGGCCACTTTTCTGAAGCACTTTCCCAACTGGCCGAACATTCCCGACTAACGCATCGGAAGGTTTGCATTTGTTGACGTCAGATGTTACATCGAGTTTGCAGCACTTCTCGACCACTTCATCGGTCATTTCACTCTCTTATCAGGGCTCCCCCCGCAATGGTCTCTCTCTCAGGTGTTCCGCATGCGCTCGTTCCCGTCAACAGCGCAGCAGCCGATCGGATCACAGCTCCCAACTACGACGAATTCCAGGGAGACCGCGAAGTCTTTGACCTGCTCCAGTCGCGCCCCGCATGCGTCCTGCGCGTGACGATGGCCCACTGTGATGTCGACGATTATGACCAGCGGCTTTCCGACGGCTCACCAGAGGCACTGGGCAAAGCGTCCGCGAATATGCAAACTCTCATCGAGTCACCCGACACGCGCATCGTGGATGATGTCATGTGGGTCTATGAGGTCGTCTCTCCTCTGCGGCCAGACGTCCGTCAACTGGGGCTGGGGGGCCTTGCCCACACAGACGAGATTCGGACCGAGCAGAATCCCACGGGGGTCATCGTCCGCAATGAGGGCATCCGTCCGGAGAAGGCGGAGGGCCGCGCCAAGCTGATTCGGGCGACGAATGCGTACATTGGCACTGTCAACTGCGCTGTGCAGGACACCAATGGTCGCCTCATCACGGCATTCGAGGCGTATGCGCAATCGTTGGAACCGACCTTTTCAACTGTCGACGAGGCTGGAAACACACACCGTGTTTGGATCGTCGACGGAATTAGTAAAAAGGCTGAGTTTCAACAATTACTGGCCCAAGAGCCGGCCGCGTACGTGGCAGACGGCAATCATCGCAGTGCCGCTGCCGCCGCCTTAGGACGCAATCACTTTCTCGCAGTGTTCTTCACTACCGATCGGATGCGGCTCGAACCATACAATCGACTCGTCGAGAATGTCGGCGTCCCGAACGAACAACTCCTCCAGAAGATCACGAAGTCATTCAACGTCGAGACAATTGGACCGCAAGACACATATCGACCAAGTGGCATTCATGAGATCGGCCTCTATGCGGACGGCCTCTGGTCACGCCTGACCCCGAAAGCTGAATCGTTTGATCCCAACAACGCTGCCGAGTCCATTGATGCGGACATCATTCAACGACATCTGTTTGATGCGATCCTCGGCATCAGCGATCCGCGTGATGAGCGACTGAATTTCGTGGGTGGGAATAAGGACTCAGCCTACCTCAAGGCTCGCGTCGATGCGGGCGAGTATGCGTTCGCACTCTCGCTGGCACCGGTGACCATGGAACAGTTCGTCGGGGTGTGCGAGCAGAATCGATTCATGCCTCCGAAATCCACCTGGTTCGACCCGAAGATTCGCAGCGGTCTCGTATCGGCGCTGCTCTGATTCCGGCACAACACACATCCCAAGCCGACGGCTCTGCCGTCGATCGACACCCGACCACCTGCAACTCAACCCCTCACGCCATGACACCACTCGAAATCGATTGCCAATCCGTCAAAGCACGACTCGATGCCGGGGATGACTTCGTACTCATCGACTGCCGCGAGCCCGACGAATACGAGACAGCGCAAATCGAGGGGGCCGTGCTGCTGCCGATGAGTGAAATGCAGGAACGCGCGGGCGAGTTGGATACTCATCGCGAACGGGATATCGTCGTCCACTGCCATCATGGTGGCAGGAGTCTGCGTGTCGCGATGTGGATGCGACAGCAGGGCTTCGCTCGTACTCAAAGCATGGCAGGTGGAATAGACGACTGGTCCCAGCAGGTCGATCAGTCAGTCCCCCGGTACTGACCGTCACCCGCAATGATCGCTTGTCACCTGCAAAGGCCGTCGCTGGCAACTGAGCCGAACAGACGCCCGTCACGGGGCGACTGTCGACTCACTCAGTGACTTCAGCCGTCGTTCAGACGAGCGGCTCTTTCTTTTCGGTGATGACCGGGCACTGTGTCGCCATTTCGGCGTTCAGCTCGGTGTAGCCTGACCACTCTTCCGGCAGGTTGTCCTCGTGGAAGATGGCTTCGACCGGACATTCGGGCACGCATGCTTCGCAGTCAATGCATTCATCGGGATGGATGTAGAGGATCTGCTCACCCTCGTAGAAACACTCCACCGGGCACACGACCACGCAATCGGTGTACTTACATCCGAAACAGGGCTCGGCAACAACATGAGTCATGATGACACTTCCTTCGGCACTCAAACATAGGTGTCGGACGACGTTGGTTCGTGAGACCGCCGCGTCTCAGGAAGCATCTCTGTTCCTGACCAAGGTCCCGCGCAGGGACAATGCAGACGATCTCCACCAAGGGATCGACGCCTGAGCACCACAACTCCAGTCCACCTCAAATGATGGAGCAGACTTGTAGCGAAACATCGACGGCAATCCAAACAAGCGGTGCGGCGACCAGATTTTGCGACGCAACCGCGAATCAGGACACAAGTTGTGACCCGTCATCGCCGGAATCTTATTGACGCTCTCTCACCCTGTCAAGTTAGGGATTCTCTAACCGGCAGAACTTTATCAGACGTCGTAACCCACCATGTGCGATGGAGTAAGGGCCGCTTCGACAAGACACGTCTTGTCGCTCATCAGCACCATGTGTAAACTTTGGGGAGATGCTGACCAAGGTGGTCGGCACCGCGTACCGACCGGCCATCCCCTGGTCCACTCGTCGGTCATTCACAGACTGTCATCCGATGGACCCCCGACAGTCATCCTGATTCCGACAGGGAGGAATCGCCGCCGTCCCATTGACGGAGGCCTCGTCACAAGATGTGGCAGTGGAGCCAGCAACGTGGCACTCACCGATCTCGATCGCAAATTGCTCAAGCAATGCCTCAACCAGACTCCGGGGGCGTGGCAGGATTTCGTCGATCGTTTTATCGGTCTGTTTGTCCACGTCATTAATCACACGGCTCACGCCCGCTCCGTCGTCATCGGCCCCGCTGATATCGACGACCTCTGCTCGGACGTCTTCCTGACTCTGCTGAAGGACGACTTCGCGATCCTTCGCAACTTTCGAGGCGAGAGTTCGCTGGCGACGTATCTCACCGTCATTTCGCGGCGAGTCGTCGTGAAGGAGATCGTGCGCAGGCGACGCTCTGAGGCCTTGGGACACGTCTCAGCACGACAGGCCAATGTCGACGCCGTCCGCTCACACGGCTCGGACATCGAACGCATCGAAGCAGCTGAAGATGTCCAGCGGATGCTCACCGGCTTGCCGCTCCATGAGGCGGACGTCATTCGCCAGTTCCATCTGGAAGGCAAGTCTTACCGCGAGATCAGCGGTGCCCTCGGCATTCCCGAAAACACGATCGGTCCCACCCTTTCGCGGGCTCGTGACCGACTCCGTCAGGCACAACTCAAGACGGGCGCGTAACGAGTTTCACTGTTTCTTATTCACTCGCTCATGGTGCGGTCGCTGTAACGCCCACTTCTCATCGAAGAAGTCTGCGTCCACGATCTTCCCTGGCCAGCGTGAATCGGGCGGCACACGAAGATCGACGACCGCCCAGTCCGGCAACTTGGGCGTCTGCCGCGCATTGTTGAGGTAGTCGTACTCCCGGTAGGTGAAACTGCTGTTGAGCACAACGTACTTCTGCGGGTTGAGCGGATTTGGAAAGATCAGAATCGGCGTGTGATGAGCCGCATCGAACCGTCGCTCGCCGACGATGACCTCGCTCTCGGTCCATTGGATCGGCAGGTCGTCCATGACCCGAGCCATCACGCTGTTGCTCGTCGGGTCACCCCACAGGATGAGGTTGTGCTGAGCGATGTCATCTTCGGTCAGATCAACGTCCGCTTTGACGCGTGCATCGCCCCTCATCTGCTGTCGCCAGTGCGTCACCGCATGCTCGAACTCACTCCGCGTCCACTCCTCGACCGCCGCATGCCGACACTCTCCGCTCGGCGTCACGAACAGGAACGAATCCATGAACGCATCATCAATCGGCCCCTGCAATCCATGCCGCTTGCGAAGCTCCCCCTCCCACGGAGGCGTGCCGACTCTCCACTCATGTTTACGACGGTTGTACCACACCCGACATTCCCACGACCGGTCTGACAAGATCGGAGGCAGTTGCTCCTCACTAAGATAAGTGTTGAAGTCGTCGTTTCGAGAGAATGTCAGTGAGACCGTGGCCGTCCTCCAATTTGCTGTTCCGGCCGGGAACCGTAACGTCAAATCCTCGACTCCATCATGGAAGATATAGATGTCGCGAGTCGACTCATCGCCCTGCATAGAAGCGTCAATCCGCATTGGCTGCCAATGGTGCCATATCTCATTGACTGTAATCCAAGACAGCTGATTGTATTTCAACGTGGGTGAAGTGAATCTGATGAATTGTGGGAGTTCTTTCGTCTGCCGCGACGCAATCGATCTCATCTGCGCCTCAATCACATCCTTCGAGATCGCATCAATGCGATGCCCCATTCCCTTTCCGATCACATGCTGTAGCACTGTCGAGATTTGCCAAGAGTTGGTTGATGAGATGCCATACGCCTCAGCCATCACGTCGGCGGCTTGCTTCTGCACGTCGAGTTCTCCGCTATAGGCGATCGTTGGGCAATGCGCAAGGTTGGCGACCCATTCGGGGCAGTCGTACCATTGCCAGAGGGTCTCCTCCCACCACGTGGACGAGAGGGATTCGCCCTGAAACGAGAGCAGGAACTGGGGCGTCTCGGAGAAGCCGGCACCCGGGTTGGCGGCGAACCAGCGGTCTGCGTAGTGCACTGCGAATTGCCAGCAGCCCGCTCCGCCCATCGAGAAGCCGCGCATGCCAATTCGGTCCTCGTCGACGCGGTACTGTGACTTCGCATGCTCCAACGCCTCCAGTACGTCAACTTCACCGGCGAACTTGAACGCATTCGAGTAGCGACCGAACGGATGCAGCACGATCGTGTCTTCAGGCGCGATGGCACCAGCGCTCGTCATCCGTGTGTGAATGAACTGCAGCTCGACCGACCGCTCGCCGCGTCCATGCAACCAGACATCACAGCGATAGTGTCCAGGAGTCTGGGAGGTGTAGCTTTCCGGGATCACAAGTCCGTATGGCTGCACCGTGTCATCGAGTCGTGAGCGGAATCCACGCACGACCAGCCCCTTCTGCTGGGTCCACGGCGACTCGCCCTCGGCCAACTGTTTCGCCCGCCGGGTTCCCTCCGCGAGCAAGTCATCAGCCCGCTTGATGTCCGCTTCAGTGAACATTTCGTTGAACCGCAGTGCTTGATCGACGGCACGGGCGAAGATCTCAACGTCCGGCAGCAGCGACTCGATGAATGCATCATCGCGTTTGCGGAGATCGTTGATCTGTCCTTGCAGTTTGTCGAGACCCGACCGCAATCGGTCCTGATCTTCTGTAGGCACCTCGATCCCCGGCGGCGGGATCTGGCGAACCTGAGACGGGCGATTGTCAGCCGGCCCGTCTGCTTCGGCGATTGGCCCGAATGACACAGTCAGTGCCAACATAACCAATCGCAGAAACGTCATCTCCTCGAATCGATTTGTCATGTCTCTCCTCAAAATGGCACCCGACCGATAAGGATGTCTTTGAACATCACGAAGTCGCCCAGCAGGCTGTAAAAAAGATGTTTGAACGTCGCCAGTCGCTTCTTCTCGAAGACGTAGTGCCCGACCCAGGCAAATCCATAGCCGGTTAATGGCAGCAGCACGAGAAGCAAGGGCAACCGGAGGACGACCGCCGTCACGGTCAGAGCGATCACAAGTAGTGTTCCGCAGAAGTGCAGTCGTCGAGAGGTGCGATTCTCGTGCTCACCGAGGTAGAACGGGTAAAATTCTGAAAACGACTGAAAGCCTCTCCCTGTATCGTTTTGTGGCGTTTGTTCCACAATCAACCTTGGTTTGAGGATCTTGTTTTTTTTGACTGGTTACTCAGGAAGGGGCGATTGACGAAGCTACACTTCGCCGAATAGAATTCACTACTGAGACTGAGTCTCAACTTCACTTATCCCCTCCGCTGATTTCGCGAGGACTACGCAGTGCAATGCACTGAAGGTGTTACTGACAGAATGATCTGCCACTGTCTGCAGGTCAAGGAATCACAGGTCGCAGACTCGGTCGCCATCTACGGGGCCGAGTCCGTGAAGGATGTCGTCCGCACGTGTGGAGCCGGTGGCGGCTGCAATTCATGCCATGCGAAGATCCGGCAATTAATTGAAGCCCACGGCGTCACTGACGCGACCGGTCAGCCCTGCGAGGCAACCGCCTGAGACCCACCCGCGAACCTGAAGATCATCAGCCCGGTCCCTTCTCCGAGAAGAGGCCGGGCTCGTTGCGTCTGGTCGATGGACCTCCAAGTTTTGAACAACAATTCATGTCAGATGCAGTCACCATCCTGAAATCCATTCAGCAGGACGAGCGCTACCTCTCAAATCTTGATTGGGGGACACCTCGTCCTGGCCATCCTGAGGGGACGATCCGTAAACACATTGAAGAATTGGAGAGGAACCTCGGCAGACTTGGCTATAAGCTCACTCATGACGAGCAAGATCGACTACGGCTCGTCATCCATACGCATGACACCTTCAAGCCTGAAGCTGGGCGAGGTGTCCGCATTGCCGACCCCCTCAGTCATGCATCACTTGCCTGCCAGTTTCTGGAAGAGTTCTGCGATGACGATGAAGTCCTAATGACAGTGCAATGGCACGACGAACCGTATGCGCTCTGGCGAAAGTGGGGTCGCAACGAAACTGTAGCTGACGAGCGATTGCAATCCCTCGTCAGCCGGATCTCTGATTGGAACTTTTTCCTTGCGTTTCAACTCATCGATGGATGCACCCACGGAAAGACGCGTGTCCCGTTGCTCTGGTTTCTTGGACGAATCAACAGTCAGTTCGAGTCACGATTCTCGATGAATGACGTGTTTTGAGAATGAACCCACGGGGCGTAGCCCGTGGGCTTGATTACCAATCCTATTAACCGGCCTCTTCTTCGCCCATTTGGGATTGCAAGTAGAGTTCGAGGCCGAGCGTTTCGATGAGTTCGAGTTGGGCTTCGAGCCAGTCGAGGCTCTCTTCCGACTCGCGAATGATGCGTTCGACGATCTCGCGGCTGCCGGCATCCTTGGCTTCGCGGCAGATTTCTGCGGCGTCATTGTAGCTCGTGCTGGCTTGGGCTTCGACTTCGAGGTCGTACTGCAACTGCTCTTTGACGTCCGTGCCAGCTCGGATGACGTCGTAGCGGGCGATCTCCGGGACACCTTCCAGGAAGATAATCCGATCGATCAGAAGCTGAGCGTGCTGCATCTCTTCAATCGACTCTTCATAATGGTGCTTGGCGAGCTTGTGGAAGCCCCAGTTCGCACACATGCGAGACTGAATGAAATACTGGTTGATTGCGGTCAGTTCGATCGTGAGGCCCAGATTGAGGGCGTCGATGACTTTGGGGTCGCCTTTCATGGTGATTCTCTCCGTTGAATTTCGATGCTCGTGTGTTTGAATGTTCGTGCGAGTGTGTGGCGATTGTAGGAAGGCAGTATCTTGAACAACTAGGGGCCAGACGAACATGCTGCCCTTTTTTTGTGAATTGAAATTGAATCCGGTTTCGGGACTGAGTCTCAGGAGTGAATGTCTTGACGAGTGACACCAACGGGCGCTGGGAACGCGTTACGATCGCTGGCAAGCCAGCGGACGTATTCACGCCTGCAAGCGACGAGTCGCCCCCGGGGGTGATCTTGTTTCTGCACGGGCATGGTCAAGAGACTCTCGCGGATGATGCGGTCTTCACCCATGAATTGGAGCGGCATCGTCTCCCGGTCGTCTGTCCACACGGCGCGCGATCGTGGTGGCTGGACCGTGCATGCGACGAATTCGATGATTCCCTCACACCGATGGCGTATTTGAGAGAGCAGGTGGTGCCTTGGATTAGCGAGCAATGGAACGTCGCCCCGCCCCTGATCGGTCTGTTAGGGATCAGCATGGGCGGTCAAGGAGCGTTGCAGTTGGCGTATCGGCATGCGCGGGAGTTCCCCGTCGTGGCGGCGATCTCGCCTGCGGTTGACTTTCAAAATCTGATCGGTCAGGGCTTGCCGCTTGACGAGATGTTCACCGACGTGGAAGCTGCACGCCAACAGACGGTGACACTGCAACTGCACCCGCTCAACTGGCCCCGGCATCAACTGTTTGTGTGCGATCCGACAGACTTGGCGTGGCACGAGGGAGCGGAGCGTCTGGCGAGCAAGCTGGCATCCATGGGCATCCCCTTCGAGGACGATCTGGAGACGTCAGCGGGCGGACATAGTTGGGACTACTTCCGCGCTATGGCCGAACGCACTGTCGGATTTATCGCCAAGAGTCTGGAGAAGGAGAGCCGTCGGGAAGCTTAACCGTCAGCCATTCTTCACGTAGTTGATGGCTTCTTCTCTGGTCGGAAAATGAGGCCAGACTTTTGTCAGGCTGATTTCTGAGAGAATCTCCAGAATTCCCTCTGACGCATTGCAAATGGCTGCCCTGCCCTTCGCAGCGCGGCACATGGCCATCATGGCGTTCATGATGATCGAGTCCATGACATCGGCGTTGCTGATATCGACAACCAGATTCGGCAGACTGGCTCGCGTGATCAGTAGCTGTGTGATGATGTTGGATTCGAGTTGAATCTGTTGATACCCTGTCGAGCGGATCCCACCTTGCGGCTGCACAATAAGCACTGGTGGGTCGATGATGGAAGGGAAAATCTTGTTGTTGCGAGTCAAGAATTCGGGGGAGGGGAGACTCTCTTCCGCGTTCGCGATCTCAGGGGGGATCGCGAGTTCCTTCGTGTCTGGATCCAGATCGAATTGGGCAGAGTCCCCTCCCAACTCGCGGGGGGCTGATTCGTAGACGGTCTGCATGCGGTACTGACCGACTCCCAACTCATCGCCGGCTTGAAGCAGTGCGCAACTTTGTTTCTTCCCATTCACCTGCACACCACCGCGACCGATCAGATCGACGACCCAGAGTCCATAGGGGGTCAGCACAAGACTGCAATGGACACGAGAGATCCGTTCGTCTGCACAGGTAATGCGGCAGCGATCGTCACGACCGACAAGTGTGAGGACTCGATTGATTGGCCACGCCATCCCCTGAAGCTGCTGATTCAGCAGTTCGAGATGCACGAGCGGCAAGGCCCCAAACGGCGTCGATTCATCAGTACGTGTCTTACACTCCAACGGAGAGGGCCAATCGGCGACGCGATTCTCCCAACCATCGCCCGTGAGTTGCACTTTGTAAGGCCCCACTTCAACCTCATCCTCCGTGGTCATCCAATCAGACGTCTCAGACCTCTGCCAGACGATGGGATTGGGGCTGAGGAGATCCACACACACCACTCGGTCACCGAATGCCTGGAGGTAGACATGCCTGAATGAGACAGACTTGTCCGCCAGCCGAATGGCACATTTACTCCCCCTCCCCAAAATGGCGTACGGCGCTTCGATCTTGGCCACGACAGGCTTCGGACTGCGGTCTGTATGCACCGAGAGTCCCAAAGGCCGAGAGACCTTGAGGGCTTCGCGAAAGCGTTGAATAGCGGGGTTTGTCATGGGGGGGATGGTCTGTCGCGGGGAACACCGCGACTGGACGGTCGTCGCAAAATCAGAGAAACGACAAAGGCTCTCTATTCCCGCGTCATCGATGCATTTATGGCCAGTTTCGATTATTGGCCTGAGACAATCGTCAGTCAATCACCTCTTTACGATTTGTCAACTTTTCCAAGCATGAACCCGGGAGTGATCTTGACCGACTGAATGCACTGGATAGTCGGAATGGGCAGAGAATGTCGTCTGAGAAGCATCCAACGGCGAGGGATCAAGGCGGTTCCTTTGAATTTCGTCCACTCAGTCACTTATGATGGGAGGACCTCTGTGAATGGGAGTAGGGTTCACCTGTTGACGTCGATCCCTCCTCTGACCATGACCTCCTTCTCCGCGTTCACAATTGGTTCGTTCGGAGTGCGTGATTGTACCTCGACGGCCCCCACCCTGCCTCACTAACACGAGTATCCGACCTTGTGTGAGATCAACGTGTTCAAATCTGTAACGAAGCCTTTAAGGTTCATGTTCGCGATCGTGTTGATCGCCGCCTGTTCTGTGTCCACCCGAGCGTCGGCGGCTCCGCCAAGCGTGACGACTGTCTCGCCCCGGGGCATCATGCCCGGACAGACGTCCGAGTTGACGCTGGGCGGAAGCAACCTGGCCGGTGTGACCCAACTCTGGACCACTTGGGGCTCAGCAGAGCCCGTCAAAGCCGAAGACGGATCTCTGCAGTTCTCAATCCAACTACCAAGCGAGACGCCTCTCGGCTTGCATGCGTTGCGGGTCATCTCCCCCGGCGGCGCGAGCGACCTGCAACTGATCGTCGTGGACGACCTCGCCAGTGTTGCTGAAGCTCAAGGCAACAACTCGCCCGAATCATCGCAAGCGATTACGACACCTTGTGCCATTGATGGTCATGTCGACAACCTTTCACGAGACTTCTTCAAGTTCGAAGCGGCAGCCGGACAACAATTGTCGTTCGAAGTCCTCGCACGTCGGCTCGGCTCACCACTCGATCCGTCAATCTTCCTCTACGATCAGCAGGGACATGAACTCGCCTACTCCGACGACGCGGAAGGGCTCAGTGGCGATTGTCAATTGTGTTACTCCTTCGAGACGGCTGGTTCCTATGTCGTGGAAGTCCGTGACATTCGTTACGCAGGCGGCGGCGGACACTTCTACCGTTTGCGGATCGGCGACTTTCCCTGCATCAATGTGCCGGTCCCCATGGGCGTTCAGCGGGGCACACAAGCGCGGATCGATTTCGCCGGCATGAGTGCAGTCGACGCCAACCCGGCGCATGTCTTCGTCCCTACCGACTGGCCGCACGCGTGGCATTCTGTGAGTACTCGCCGAGCAGATGGAGTCTCCAGCGCATTCACGTTCGTGGCTATCGGAGACTCGAAAGAATTTCTCGAACGCGAACCAAACAATACCACTCCTCAGGCAAACACCGTCGCGCTGGGCACTCAGTTCAATGGCCGATTCAACGAACCCGGTGATGTCGACCGCTTCACCTTCGTCGCCACCAAGGGACAACGGTTCGTGTTCAAGGGCGTCACACGAACGCAGGCAGCACCGACCGACCTCGTCCTCGAACTTTACGATGCCAGTGGAAAGCAAGTCGGACGTGTTGATGACGCCGGCACGGCGGAGGGGACGCTGGATCACACTTTTGCCGCAGACGGCCAGTACACCCTCGCCGCCTCGAACTTGATTCAACAGGGCGGCGAACTCTATGCCTACCGCATCGAAGTGCAGCCGTTCCAGGCCGGCTTTGACCTTGCTGTAAGTGCCGACCATGTGAACATCCCAGCGGGCGGCGTCGGACAAGTCACGGTCAACGTCACTCGTCGTGGTCACAACGGCCCCATCCAACTCGTGATCGAAGGATTACCCGAAGACTGGTCTGCACTCCCCACGATCGTGGGCACCGGCATGAATTCCGGCGTGCTGACCGTTCAGGCACCATCCGACGCGACCACGGCCAATGTCCTCGACAACATTGCCGTCATTGGCACGGCCACGATCGGCGAGACCGAAGTCCGCGAGACAGCGACACTCAACAACTCGCTGCGAGCCAGATGGAATCAGGTCTCAGTCCTTCCCCGCAATGTGAGTCTCGCCTTCACCGCTGCAGCGGAGCCGGCCCCGCCCTTCTCGCTCACAATCGAACCGGCGGAAGTGGTTCTCGGCCAGCATCTCAAGACGACGGTCAAAGTCCTTGCCTCACGAGGTGAGAACATTGACGGGGCCATTGAACTGGCCGCCATTCTCGACAAAACAGCGTTCCCCCCCGAGGCAACCCTCAAGCTGCAACCCATCCCTGCAGGTACGAATGAGATCACGCTCGAACTGGCTGCTGGTGCGAAGACCCCCATGGGTCCTTTCACCGTCGTGCTGAAAGGGACTCACAAAAAGGACAAGGCGACGCATACGGCCATCGCGGCCCCCGTCAACTATCGCATCGAACAACAGCTGACCATGACATCAGACCCCGGCGAACGCCTGCTCAAACGAGAAGGCGAACTCCGTGTGAAGGTCGACGTCGCTCGCAACCCGGCCTTGAGTGGAGGCATCAAACTGACAGTCGACAAACTCCCCGCAGGAGTGACTGCTGCAGAAGTCGTCATCCCCGCGGACCAGTCGACGGGCGAACTCGTGCTGATGGCAACCACCGCAGCCGCTGCCGGTGAATTCGCCGATGCAGTCGTCAAAGCGACTGCTGTGGACGTTGAACAAGTGACGACTACCTCGCCTCTTGGTATGATAAAGATTGAGTAATTGGGCTTCCCACCGCTGCTGGTCACCCCGTCTCAGTAGCAACCTGTCACGCCTCTGCAACGCGAAGGCAAGATCGCCATGACTCTGCAACGCACTCTGACCTGTTCGACTATCTGCCTTGTGCTGTTTGGTCTCACAACCGCTCAGGCCGAAGAAACAAGTCCATCGCCCGTGCGGCTGATGGTACATCCTGAAAAAGTCAATCTCGTCGGACCCCGCTCAGAACAGCGGATCATCGTCACGGGAGAACTGGATGATGGAAGTCTGCGCGACTTGACCGCAGACGCCACGTTCACCTCCTCCGACGCAACGATTGCAGTTGCAGAAGCATTCGTCGCTCGCCCGGTTGCCGATGGACAGACCACCATCACGATTACGCTTGACTCGTTAACAGTGAGTGTCCCGGTCACCGTGTCCGAGAGTGGAGTCGCGGCTCCCGTGAGCTTTCAGACGGAAGTGCAAGCCGCGCTGACCAAGACCGGCTGCAACTCAGGGGCGTGTCACGGATCGCCATCCGGCAAGGGAGGCTTTCGGTTGTCGCTCCGTGCGTACGACCCGGTGCTTGACACCCATACTCTCCGTACAGAGTACTTCGGTCGTCGCACTAATGTCATGAACCCGGACGAGTCATTACTGCTCCGCAAGCCGTTGATGCAGGTCGCTCACGGCGGCGGACAGCGACTGCACAATGACGATGCACCGCACGCGGCCCTGCGTCAGTGGATTGCTGA
Source organism: Planctomycetaceae bacterium (assembly GCA_029259815.1). Lineage (GTDB taxonomy): Bacteria > Planctomycetota > Planctomycetia > Planctomycetales > Planctomycetaceae > JAHBXU01. The sequence continues at coordinate 14,967 of JAJDEJ010000259.1, forward strand.
AGGTCTGCAACTCGACCCGTCTGATGCCCCCTCTCTGCTCGAAGTCGCCGTCACTCCCGGCCAACGGGTCTTTCAGGATGGGTCCAATCAGCAACAGCTCATCGTGATGGGGACCTTCAGCGATGGAAGTGTCCGCGACTTGACGGCCCTCACCGACTTCTCATCGTCGAATGAATCGGTCGCCAAGGTCGACGAGAACGGTCTGGTCACGAAGCACGGACGAGGCGAAGCGGCCATCCTGGCACGCTACCTCGAAAAAATGGACACCTCATACCTGACCTTCCTCGAGGACGTGCCCGGGTTTGTCTGGAACAACCCAACAGAAGCCAACTTCATTGACCGGCTCGTGAACGACAAACTGGAACGCCTGGTACTTCTCCCCTCAGGCGAATGCACAGACGATGAATTCATTCGTCGCGCCTTCCTCGATGCGACCGGACGACTGCCGTCCCTAGATGAGTCATCGGCCTTCCTCACCAACGAAAGTGATGAACGGCGAGCCCAGTTGATTGACCAGCTGCTCGATATGCCCGAGTACGCAGCTTTCTGGGGGCTGCGGTGGGCCGACGTACTGCGAACCACGAGCGGCAAGCTCAAACCTGAGGGGGTCGCCAAGTTCAACCGTTGGATCTACGAAGGCGTGCTCCACGACCTGCCGATGGATGAGTTCGCTCGTGAGTTGCTGACGGCTTCTGGCAGTGTGTTCGAGAATCCAGCTGCCAACTACTGGCGAGCCAGTCGTGACCCCAATGATGCGACCGAGACGACGGCACAGCTTTTCCTGGGCATTCGCATTCAATGTGCCAAGTGTCACAATCATCCGTTCGAACGATGGACACAGGACAACTACTACGGCATTGGAGCCGCTTTCACTCGTGTTGGCCGCAAAGCCGGACCACGACCGGAAGACGAGGTCATCTTTAATCAGAACTCAGGCGAGAACAAACAGCCGCGCACGGGTGAGACAATGAAAGTGCATCTCCTGCTCACTGGTGATGTCGATGTCCCCTCAGAGGCTGATCGACGCGAGGTCTTCGCAGAATGGCTGACAGCAGACGACAACCCGTTCTTCGCGCGGGCGGTCGTCAACCGCATCTGGGGTCACCTCTTCGGGCAAGGCATCGTGGAGCCGGTTGATGACTTCCGTGACAGCAACCCGCCATCCAACGCCCCCCTACTCGATGAGTTGGCTCGACAGTTCGTGCAGCACGGCTACTCACGCAAGTGGCTCATGCGTGAAATCATGGACAGTCAAACTTACCAGCGGACGGCGAAGTCCAATGAGTTTAATGCCGACGATGAGCGGTACGCCTCACACTATGTGCCTCGCATGCTCACAGCCGAGCAGTTACTGGATGCCGTCTCGGAAGTCACCGGGATGCCCGAGTCTTTCGCTGGAGTCCCCGTCGGCACCCGAGCGACGCAACTCCCCGAACCGCCGAAGGATCACGAGTTCCTCAAGGCGTTCGGTCAACCACAACGTGAGATGGCCTGCGAATGCGAACGATCCAACGAGTCGAACCTGTCTCAGGCCCTGCAGATGATTAACGGCCCGACTGTCCACGAAAAACTCCGGAGCGACTCCGGTCGCATCAAGCAGTTGCTGGATGCCGGCAAGTCGGATGAGGAAATCGTGACCGAACTCTACCTCCGAGCATTCAGTCGGCGTCCCACGGCCACAGAGTGGGAAGCGGCAAGTAATCACATTCAAGCGACCGAAGATCGACGCCTTGCTCTCGAAGATGTCTGTTGGGCAGTGTTGAACACGAAGGAGTTCCTGTTCCAGCACTGAGTTGAAACGCTTGATCCATCGCTCCGCGATGCGAGATGGAATCACACTGTTGTCTCGCCGCACATTTCAAATGAGCGGCGAAATGGTCGTGAGCGGTCTGAATCTTTTTTCGGCAAAATCTGCCGAACGATGTCGATCAGACCCGATACCGGTCTGTCAGGCCGTTGCTGTGCTCCAGCTTCACGCGCACACTTCGCGTAATCCGCAAAGTCATCCGGATACGTCAAAGTTTTCCAAAGCCGCACAAGCCGTACGACCGATACACCTGAAAGGAAGTCCCTTTCCGTGCGTTCAGTGCGCAAGATGTGAGGTTCTGCCGGAGTGCCATTCGGGCTTCAGCCAGTCGAAGATTCAGGAAACAAGACATGCAACCAACGGGATCACGGACCACCCCTCGGTTCAACGCCCAATGGGGATCCTCGGACGTGAAGCCGCACCGACACCGGTGGCGATGGCTGAGGTCATTCGTCGTCGCAAGTGCGATGCTTCTGCCGACAACCCTGATGGCCCAAGGGCCGATCCAGCCTGCGTCCTACGGCTACCAACCGGGTCCTGTCTACGGCGGACCACCGGCTCATGCCTATGGTCCCGGTTGTAACACCTGCGGGCCGGGTGGACTGAGTCCCAACACGGTCTATGAACTCCTTCCGGATGACCGCTTCTCCCATGGGGATGAATTGCATTGGGCCGCTTTCAGCAGTGCCTTCAAGCATGCCTATCTCCGCGTGGAATATCTCAACTGGGACATTGAAGACCCCGGTTTGAAAAACATTGGTGCCCCCCGGGCGGACGGCAATACACGAGGAGTCTTCGATGCCATCGATCCCGTCACACAGACCAATGTTGGTCAGGCGGAGATTTCGACACTCGACCACATCGGCTTGCACAACAATAACGGCATCCGGGCCGTGTTCGGACTCCCCACGCGAATTGGCTTGTTTGAGGCGGGTGTCTCTGTTCTGGAAGATGCCAGTGCCCATGAAGTTGATGTTCCATTTTTCGATGGTCCGAATTTCACCAACGTCATCCCGGCAGTCACACTTCTTGAGAACGGTGTCCCCAGCGACACCAAGATGATTCTGTTCAATCAGGGCATTAGCACTCGTGTTCAAGCTGAGTTCTTTCAGACCGAACTCAACTACATCATGCATCCTCTGACTCCGAACCAGCCGCTCACAATTCGACCGTTGCTCGGCTTTCAGTATGTCCGTCTCTGGGACTTTGTCGACACCCGCGGATCGGATTTCGATGCCGGCGACATCAATGACCCCAATGACGACGTTACGCTCAACCACCGGATTCATTCCGAGACCAAGAACAACGTCTTCGCTCCTCAGATTGGTTTTCGGGCCGAATTTGAACACGAGCACTTTAGCATTGGTGTCACTCCCAAGTTCATGGTTGGCTTTAACCGTCATCGTGACGAAGTCTTCTCCGAGCAGTTCTTCAGCGCGACTGAGGCTCGGATGACGACCCAAGAAGAAGCCTCCGAGTTTGCCCCGGGTCTCGATCTTGCTGTGCACGGCAAGGTCCATGTCAACGAACACTTCTCGCTGTTCGTGAGTTATCAGTTGTTCTACATGAGCAACATCTCACGAGCGACCGAGATCCTCGTATATGACTCGATCGGAACCACACCCAACTTGCGACTGAACCCAACACAACAGACCACATTTGTCGATGGTCTGACCGTTGGTGGCGAAATCCGATTCCATTGATTTCCGCTGGGTTCCTCAGCCATTCGCAGTTTCATCCAGCAGAGCCTCGCCATCACATCATGGCCGAATTGAAACACGGTGCTGGTTCTGCTCTATTACCGGGATGAAAAACGTAGCCTGTCTCGTCCTGGGTGGTGGCAAGGGAACTCGGTTGCAGCCGTTGACGGCTTATCGGTCGAAACCCGCCGTGCCGTTGGCGGCCAAGTACCGGTTGATCGATATCCCGATCTCGAACTGTCTCAACAGCCTGATCAGCCGCATCTACCTGCTGACACAGTTCAATTCTGTCAGTCTGCATCGACATATCCGCCAGACATACCGTTTCGATCCATTTCACGGCGGATTCGTCGAGATTCTGGCTGCTCAACAAACGAATAACACTGGCGAAGAATGGTACCAAGGCACGGCTGACGCAGTCCGCAAGAACCTGCGATATGTCCAGCAACACGGGATCGACTACGTTTTGATTCTTTCCGGCGATCAACTGTATCGCATGGATTTCCAGGACATGCTTCGCACGCATCAAGAGACAGGCGCCGACGTGACCATCGCGGGACTGCCTGTCGACCAGGAGATGGCGGCCTCTTTCGGCATCATGCGATTGGACGACACCGGACGCGTCGAGGGCTTTCTCGAAAAACCAACGACAGAAGAGGACCTGTCACTCGTCCGGACCGACCCCGCCTGGCTGGACGCTCACGGCGTTGAGAGCCGCGGTCGAGATTGCCTCGCCAGTATGGGCATTTACCTGTTCAACCGCGACACCCTCGTGGACCTGCTGGAGAAAACCGAGTACCAGGACTTCGGCAAAGAGGTCTTCCCTGCGTCCATCCGTTCTCGGCACGTCCAGGTTCACTTGTTCGATGGATACTGGGAAGACATCGGAACGATCAAAGCATTTTTCGAATGTAACCTCCAACTCGCCCAGCGGAACCCGCCCTTCCGATTCGACCTTGAAGACGCTCCGATCTACACCCGCCCGCGTTACTTGCCCGCCACGCGCATCGACGGGGCAACGATCACCGGCAGTCTGATCGCCGACGGCTGTCATATCGACCAGGGAACTGTGATTGAAAACAGTTTGATCGGCGTGCGGTGCAACATTGGAAAAGACGTGACGATCCGTAACTGTGTGCTCATGGGTGCCGACTACTTTGAATCGGTAGAGCATCACACAGAGAACGCCAGATTGCATCGCCCCCCCCTGGGCATTGGCGACCGAACTGTGATTGATCAGGCGATCGTCGACAAGAATTGCCGGATCGGTAGCGATGTCATCGTCAAGCCAACAGGAGAGTCAGACGCAGAACACGATCCACTTGTCATCCGGGATGGGATTACCGTTGTCCCGCGAGGTGCGACTCTCCCGAATGGCTGGCGAGGGTAAACGAAACCTGTCGAGCCGAACGCTTGGAACGTTCTACGGCCTAAGACTAAGAATTGTCAGCCGTCAGATAGGCCACACCGAACCAGTTGCGGTCGTCCGTCCAGACACGACTCACTCCGAAATCGGACCGTGCCGCCAGGCTCTGAAGACCTTCGACTGTGTACTTGTGAGAGTACTCGGTCAGAATCGACTCGCCGGCGTCGAACGTGAAGCTGCGACCGGAAACTTCAACGCTCTGCTCACACTGACTGACAAGTTCAATCTCGATCCTCCCCGCGACGTCATTGTAAGTTGCCTGGTGACGAAACTGATCGAGTTCAAAATCACCTGACAATTCGCGATTGATCCTCTGCAGGAGGTTCAGACTGAATTCTGACGTGACTCCAGCGGCATCATCATAGGCAGCTTCGAGGAGGTCGCGATCCTTTTGCAGATCAAATCCGACCAGTAACCCGCCAGCATCACCAGTCAGATCACGGATTTGCCTCAGCAACTTACAGGTCCGGCGGGGAGTCAGGTTGCCGATTGTTGAGCCGGGAAAGTAGACCACACGGCGGTCGTAATGGCTCAACTCATAGGGGAGTTCAAATGGCTTCGTAAAGTCTGCACAAACGGGGACGACATTGATCGCCGGATATTCCTCTGCGATAGCAGCTGCCGATTGTGAAAGATGTGTTTGTGAGATATCGACAGGCACGTAGGCGACTGGATCATCGAGGGCATCCAGGAGCATGCGTGTCTTCAAGCTCGAACCACTGCCGTACTCGATCAAGACTGCCTCCGGCCCGATCTCACTCGCGATGTTGTGTGCCTCTTCGTCCATGATGGCAAGCTCAGTCCGGGTCAGGTAATACTCCGGAACCTCGCAGATTTCATCAAACAACCGCGATCCGCGGGCGTCGTAGAGGTATTTGCAGGGGAGTGTTTTCTGCTCGCGATTCAGCCCTTTGATCACATCGCGGCGAAACTGCTTTCGTGACGGCAGACGATCAATGACGGCCCGATGTTCGAGAGAACGACTCACTGCTGACTCCATCAACTTAAAGGCCAAGGGTCGTGGCGAAACACAGCCGGGCCAAACGAGAATGTGAAACTGGAAGGCTAGAATGCACGAGCCTAACAGTCGTGGTCCGATTCGTCACGTCAACCGCCCGCGTGAATCCGTCGTTTGTCAACTCTGAAATTCCCACGTGAGGGATACCAAGTTGACGCACCTACGAGAGGAATACGCATGCGAGTCTTCGTTCCACGATTGATCTGTGGTTAGAAGTTCCCACGGGGCCCACTGCGACCGGAAGGGCCCCGTCCGGATGCTGAGCCTGAGACCTTGGGAGACTGGTCAGATGCTGCGAATGTCTCCATCGCCAACATGAGCCTCTCCTGCAAGTCCTCTTGAGGACTCACTGATGCTGGATAGACCATAAGAACGGCAACTTGCATCTTGCTGCCCATCCACTCGTAAAGTTGCATCTCTAAAGGAACATGACTGATGGCAATCTCGGGTGAGAGTGCGACCGCTGTAAATTCTTTGCTGGGGCGAAACTTGCTGTTGGGCAGTCCTCCGGGAATCGTCTCGCGGTAGCGGATATTCTTTTGGGCTCCTGTCCCGGTGTCGCCTTCCGGCAGAAAGACTCCGATCGCTCCTGTGATCTGACGCTCGAAATCCGACATGAACGTCGTGGGATCGACGCTAAAACCTGATCCGTCAGGCGGCTGAAGATAAAGTTCGTAGTTGCTGAATACGTAAAGGTAAGCCGTCCTTCCCTGTTCAGATCCTCCCGCATCCGCTTGCACGTTTGCCTTCCACGCGCCCACCAGACCCGGCAATTCAATTCCCAGATAGTGAGGCTGCCGATGATCTTCTGTGGGTGGCTGAAAGGTTTCTTCCTCCTCGACCACCGGCGTGGCAGGAGGAGGAATGAGTTGGAATTGCTTCGGCACCTGCAAACTGATGCCCTGCCCTCTCCACTCGGCCCCCAATTCCCGATTAATGCGATCCTTGTACTCGAAGTACTCACTAGTCTCCGCCAGTCGTTTCTGATACGTCTCGGCCCCGCACCCCACGGTCAAACAACCGAGGAGCGTCAGCAAGAGTCCACGACATCGACCCTGATATTTCATTTCAACCAATTCATGCGTTCGTAGCATGCTGTCTCCCACCAAGGGACTCCAACCACTTCGATCTGATTCGACATTCGCGACAACTTCTCGAATATCCGATTGTGTAACGACGATGCACGAGCGTCAATCGTGCACTGATGAATCGTTCTCCCACAGCTCCGAGATTCGTGACTCCCAAAACTCAACCTCGCCAGAGACGCACTCAGATTCGTCTCTTGAATTTGATGACGATCTGGAGGGTGCATCCTTAGAGCTCGATTGGGATGGCTTTCTGATTTGTGAATGTGAATCCGATTGACCGATTCGATGAGTTCTTTGCGTGATTAAGAGTTCGCTTTGATCAATATCGTCGAACACACGGAGCCAGGCATCTACCTCACCCGACGGGAGTTGTCCGGAGTGTTTCGCAGCCGGTTCAACCTGTTGACGGCGTCGCTCATCAGGCGTCGATCGCCGCGCCAGACGCTGCAAAAAAACCTCACTGTCGACGAATTTGGCTCGACGGCGGCGAGCCGCTTTCTGCAAGCGATGATCACTGGAGACAACGCACATCCGACGAGGGGCCGAATTCTGCTGAATGAGACGCTCGATGGTTGCATCCGCGTCTCCTCCCTCATCGGCAAACATGACGAGCACATCGTCCATGACTTGAGGCGGTGACGGCATGACGGTGCGATCACTCGCATCAAACACGACAGTCGTTCGTCGTCGCTCCCGAGGGGAGAGTTGCTGTGAGATTAATCGAATCAGATCGCGTCGTCGCTTCTCAAACTCACCGGGGCCATAGGATCGCCTGGCCAAACCAGCCGCATGGAGCACGTTGTATCCGTCGATCAACAGGTCACCCGGAGACATGGTCAGCTGCCCGTTTTCTGCACGAGTTGTGTCGTCTCGAGTGAGCGATCAGGCATGAAATGACAGGGACTCTGTCGTCGCCAGCGTGTCGTAGGAGTTCAACATGGATGCTGTGGATGACACGACCCGAACGACCGACAACTACTGCGTGGGTCGGGAGACCTTGTAGCGTTTGAGTTTGCGATCCAAGGTTGATCGCTCGATGGCCAGGATCTGAGCCGCTCGCGTCTTATTCCACTCAGTGTAGCTGAGAGTCGCCAGAATGTGGGCCTGTTCCAAAGCATCGATCGTCATTTCCCGGTATTGCCCCTGTTCCGTGATGGCATAGCCGCGAGTGGCCGTTCGTCCGCTTTCCAACGATGACAACTGAATATCGCACGCATCGACACGGTCACCCTGGCACAGGATCACGGCTCGCTCGATTGTATTCTGCAACTCTCTGACATTGCCTGGCCAATGATAACTGGTGAGGACCTCAATCGCAGCGGGCGTCATCCCCTGGATTGCCCGACCCGAGCTATCGCTGAAACGGCTGACGAAGTGCTTGGCAAGAATGGGGATGTCCCCACGACGATCTCGGAGCGGGTCGATGCTGACCTGTACGACATGCAACCGGAAGTACAAATCCTGACGAAACTGACCGGCATTGACGGCGTCCTCCAGATGACGGTTCGTCGCTGCAATCACCCGAACATTCACATTGACAGGACTGCTGCCCCCGACCCGCTCGAACGGATGTCCCTCGAGCACGCGGAGGAACTTCGCCTGGATGCTGAGACTCATCTCGCCGACTTCGTCCAGGAACAATGTCCCTTGGTCCGCCTGTTCGAACTTGCCGATCTTCTTTTCGGTAGCTCCGGTAAATGCCCCCTTCTCATGTCCGAAGAGTTCACTCTCCAGCAGGCTTTCCGTAAGAGCGGCGCAGTTCATGCAGACCAACGGCTTGTCTGCCCGTTCGCTGCTGTGATGGATCAATCGGGCGACCAGCTCTTTGCCCACACCACTCTCGCCCCTCACCAGCACAGTGGCCCCGGTCGGCCCGACTCGCATCGCCTGATCGCGAAGCGCCTGCATCGACGGGCTTTCGCCGACCAATTGACTGTTCTCGATCAGTTGCTTGCGAAGGGAGTCATATTTTTGCTGTTGCTGCTCGAGATTACTCTTGAGTTTCAGCCGCTCTTCCAGCAGTCCGAAAACCGTGCCACAGTGGTCAGCGACCGCCAGTGTGAAGTGGAGATCATCCTGATCGAGCAGTGCGTCGGTCCGTGTCGTGTAGAGGTGGATCAATCCGCAGATCTTGTCCTGACAGCGAATCGGTGCACAGATAACACTGCGCACCTCCATTTCGTCGAGACTGTCGGAATCGGCCCCGTCCAAAGGCGTGCTCGATCGCCAGTCTTCGGCCAGCACGGCTTCATTTCGCAGCAACGTTGCGTCAGTAATTGTGCCTGAGATTTGCTCGTACTCCAAGGCCACTCGATTGCGGTAGGCCATGCGTTGTGCATTCCGGACAGACTTTGAGCCGGTCGCGGTCTCCGCCAACAGGAGAACAGCACCAATATCAACCTCCAACGCATCAAACAGTCCGTCCAGGGCCGTGTCAGCCAAGTCAGGCAGGCTCTGACAAGCGGCCGTCCTCAATGCCATCCGATGGAGATGTCCCAGACCCTCAGCAAGTTCCCTGCTGCGTTCTTCGGACAGGGTGTCCATCAAGTAGTGACTCTCTTTCGCCCGATGGACGATGTTCGAATCACTCTCAATCTCGGGATCGCTCCCAAATGCGACTTGCGGAACGGGAGTATGATCGTTGCGAAAGTCTCGATGCGTCTCCAGCGAAACGGCCGTATCGAATTCCTCTCTCCCACGAGTCGTCCCGCCGTCAATGACAAAACGGAACGAGGCACTTCCGATTCGAATGACCTGACGATGGATCAGAGCCCACTCTTTAGTCACTCGTTGGTTGTCGACGTAGGTCCCATTACGGCTGCCAAGATCACGCAGCATCCACTCTTCGCCATCCAGCACAACCTCGCAGTGCTGCCGACTGCACGAATCGTCATCAATGACGATGTCATTTGACGGCAAGCGGCCAATCGTCGTGGGACGCCCAGGTCCAAGTTCGTACACCGGGCCTGCAGCACCGCCTTCATCACAGACAATGAGACGAGCGAGCGACGTCGTTTGTTGCTGAGGGATACTCATCACGTCAAAAAACCCTGCCTCATTACGACTCGAGCGACCAGGTCGTGATGATTTGCTGAACATCAAGCATCAGATAGATGTGAGACGGAACATCGGGGTTCGACTTTGCTTACAGGTCCTCAGACTGAAAACCAGATCTCACGACTTTCGATGTGATGTATCTACTAAGACACAAAAGAACTGTATGCATTCAAGGTAACAGCACCTGGAAACGGAGGACGCTTTCGGAGGAAATGAAAAGTGACGGGCATTGAAAAGTGACGGGCATTGTCGAATGGTTGCGAAATCAATGGATGCAGGTCATCCTGATATGAACCAGCCCAGTGAAACGATTAACAATTCGCCTCAATGGGAATGAAGCGATTCTCGTCAAAGACTCGCAGTAATTGTTTGCATGATAACGAATTTCCCCGCAGATAACTTGGGGATTTCCGCTAAATTATCATTCACCAAACTTTTCATGGCTCGATATTGGCTTCTTCCCCGTCAATTCTGATTGACAATTGTCACGGTATTTTGATGATCCAAAAATACACCCGACGCATGGCATGCATTGCAAGAACCTCACTTCGACTGGGTGTTGCTGGTTCGCAACGAGCGACATTGCCCTGCGGAGTCGTGGCAATCCTGCTGAGCTTCTCAGTCGGCGAGTGCGATGATTGGCCTCGATTTCGGGGCAAAAACGGCGATGGCATCAGTTCTCTGCAGGGTGTGCCTGTCCAGTGGACAGAAGACGACTACGAGTGGAAAGTCGACCTCCCTGGGGTGGGACACTCTTCGCCCGTCCTCTGGGGAGAACTCTTGTTCGTCGCCTCCGGTCAAGACGATGGGACGCGCATGTTGCTTTGTCTCAATGCCATCACTGGCGAGACACTCTGGTCACAAACGGTCCAACTCGATCCTGAACCTCACGTCAGCGACCGCAACAGTTACGGCTCCAGCACACCTCTCGTGGATGGCGAACGCATCTACATCGCCTTTGCTGACAAAGAACGTTATCTCTTCTCTGCTTATAACCACGAGGGCCAGCCCGTCTGGTCGGAAGACCTGGGACCGTTTAACAGTATGCACGGACAGGGACATTCGCCCATCTTGCACGGCGAAATGGTCATCCTGGCAAACGACCAATCGGGTCCAAGCTTTGTGATCGCCCTGAATCGTCAGACGGGAGAGGAAGTTTGGCGGTCACCACGCGCCGATCGCCGAGCCGCCTATTCAACGCCGATGGTGTTGGCGGTCGAGGGGCAGAAGCCGCAACTCATCTGCGTGAGCGGAGCAACCGGAATCACGGGCCTCGATTTGGAGACTGGGGCTGAACGATGGGGATCCGGGGAATTGCCCATGCGGGCTGTTGCCTCTCCCGTGTATGGCGATGGTGTCCTTCTCGCATCCTGTGGCAAAGGCGGACGCGGTCATCACATGGTCGCGGTCGAGCCCAGCTTCGATGTCACGACAAAACAACCCAACATCCGCTGGACACGTACGCAGTCACTTCCCTACGTCCCGTCGCCCATCATTTCTGACGGCATCCTCTACCTCTGGGCGGACGAAGGCATCGTGCTGAGTGTCGACTTGAAGACTGGAGAGACCATCGACCGGGTCCGTGTGGGCGGCAACTATTACAGCTCTCCGATTATGATCGACCACAAGCTCTACTGCCCGGCTGATGACGGACAGATCGCCGTCGTCGCCACTGCGCCGAAACTGAAAGTCTTGGGCAAGAGCCCTCTGGGAGATCACATTCACTCGACACCAGCGGTCGGGAATGGACGGGTCTATTTTCGAGGATTTCACACTCTGGCCTGTCTCAAGGCTCATTGAGTTCGTTAGAATGTGAGGAACGCTTGGGAGTTGTCGATCTCTTGGCCAATCGTGATCGGCACCACCTCAGCGAACCCAGACAGCTGAGATTTCATGCGGGCCACATCAGTGTGCGGGAAGAGACAAGGTTGTTTCGTGCAGCGAGACAATTTCCTGTTTCCATTTGATGGGAGAAGACGATGCCCGCATGGCCCGGGGGCCCGTGCCCCGATTGTGAAGCAGACATGCCGCGTCTGCTAATCCACTGCAAACGCTGCGGCGCACTACTCAACACAGACCTGCAATCCAAACCGATTCCCCCTCCGGAATACGTCCGCCTTGAGGAGGTCGAAAGCATGATTGATGTCCATCCCATTGGGTACTACGTAGGCTGTCCTCATTGTGAGAAAGAACTTCGCATCCACGGCAAGTACGCCGGCGAGCATGTGCAGTGCAAGTTCTGCCACAAGCCCTTCCAACTCAATCTGGACGGAAGCGAACTCACTCGTATCGCCTTTTACACCGACTGCCCTCACTGCAAGAACCAGATCCGCGCAGCCGAGAAGTACATGGGGGCCAACGTCGCCTGCAAATTCTGTGACGGGGCGATTCACTTTGTCGAACACGCCAACGCATGACAACGTCCCAAGCCGACGGCTCCGCCGTCGAACGACGTCACGAGAGTTGCACGTTGGTCGGGGTGTGTCGTTCCACAAACTACGCCGGATGACGTGGGATGAACAAATGTCCGATGGGCAAAGGCATCATTTCTCAATTCCGTCATTCCCGCGAATCCGTCATCCCCGCGAAGGCGGGGATCCAGTGAGTGCGGAGAAGGCGTCTGCGTACCCCCAAATGTTCAACACAGGATAGATTCCCGCCTTCGCGAGAATGACGTTGAGGGGCCCGACCTTGGAGAACAAGGGCCAGACAGTTATTGATCCTCTGTCCCGAGCCGTCGGCTTGGGAATTGAACGTGCGATATTGGATCAGAGTCCTGCGAACACGCACCTCATCTGGTAGAGTGGTGGCACTCTTTGCACACCTCGTGACTGCAGGACATGCCACATGGACGCCACCGCCACGTTCACGTCGACAGACCGCACACTCGCCACTCGCTACCGGGACGTCCGGCAGTTCTCGGAGACACTCGCTGCCCCACTCACGCCCGAAGACTGCACCGTGCAGTCGATGCCCGACGCCAGCCCCACCAAGTGGCACTTGGCACACACGACTTGGTTCTTCGAGACGTTCCTCCTCGAACGGCAGCCCGGCTACGAACTGTTCGAGCCGCAGTATCGCGTGCTGTTCAACTCCTACTACAACGGCATCGGCGAACGGTTCCCCCGCCCTCGTCGCGGACTGCTCTCACGTCCATCGCTCGAAGAGATTCTCGACTACCGACATCACGTCGACGATGCGATGGCCGTCCTCATGGAACTCGACGAGACGATCGACTCCCGCACACGGCAGATCGTCGAGATCGGACTACATCACGAGCAACAGCACCAGGAGCTAATCCTCACCGACATCAAGCACGTCCTGTGTCAGAACCCTCTTCGCCCCGCCTATCAGCGGTCGCCGCGTGCGGTCGCGTCCGGCTGGATCGGAAACGGACACGACAACTCCATCGTTCGCTCAGCCATCTCCCCCGACTGGGTCGAGTTCGATGAGGGCACCTACTCCATCGGACACGGCGGCACAGACTTCGCCTATGACAACGAGTCTCCCCGACATCGCGTCTTCCTTGAATCCTTCGCCCTCGCATCGCACCCCGTCACCTGTGGCGAATGGCTGCACTTCCTCGAAGACGGTGGCTATGCACAGCCGTCACTCTGGCTTTCGATGGGCTGGTCCACCGTGTGCGATCAGAAGTGGAACGCCCCGCTCTATTGGTTCCCCTGGGAAGACCAATGGTGGCTGCACACCCTCGCCGGCTCTCGACCCGTCGACCCGGACGAGCCGGTCTGTCACGTGAGCTACTTTGAGGCGGACGCCTTCGCTCGTTGGGCCGAGTATCGACTCCCAACCGAAGCCGAGTGGGAAGTCGCAGCCGCCGGGCAACCGCAGACCGGCAACTTCGTCGACACACTGCTGAACGCCGACCGAGCCCTGCATCCCTCAGCCGTCCCCGTCGGCAACCCGCGCCCTCGTACTCTCCACCAACTGTTCGGCGACGTCTGGGAATGGACCTCCTCGCCCTACACCCCCTACCCCGGCTACCGCGCCCCAGACGGTGCTCTGGGAGAGTACAACGGCAAGTTCATGTGCAACCAGTACACCCTCCGCGGCGGAAGTTGCGCCACTCACAGCACTCACATCCGCCCGACCTATCGCAACTTCTTCCCCCCCGAGGCCCGCTGGCAGTTCACTGGGCTCAGACTCGCGAGAGAAGTGTGAGTTGTGTCGGTCACTTACTACTGCGGCAATCAAATAAGTGGAGCGTCCATAGCGGCGGACAAGACGGGATTCATAGACCTTTCAACGTCCAAACGCCGGTATCCGTTCACAGCCCGGGGAGGAGTGAGGGGGGTGGTTGTTGTTTGAAGGATTGTTGGATCGAGTTGGTGACAAAGTCGAACACGTCGCGGTCCTGCTGGCGACAGGTTTCGATCACGCTCAGCAAGGTCTCCACGAAG
>JAJDEJ010000260.1 GCA_029259815.1 Planctomycetaceae bacterium
CAGCCCCGCAGCAGCCGCAGCCCCGCAGCAGCCGCAGCCCCGCAGCAGCCGCAGCCCCGCAGCGGACGTCAGCCCCGCAGCGGACGTCAGCCGCCCGCCCTCAAAATCCGCGACAAGTTCCCGTCGCGGCAGCCGTGAAAAAGTGATGGCCTGCGTGTTACACTCTGTCACGCGATCGGTCCTGGATTCGATCGAGAGCAACGGTTGTTGTCCCCTTCCTTGACCGAATCTCAGGCCATCGCAAAACACTCAACACCAAGCAGCGGATGAAATATCCGGGCTAGTGTCACTGGTACCTTGGTGTAGCGGCGTTGGGATGGTGGAAGTGCGATGGTCCCTGTCTGGTCCGCCGCTGGGGTCGCTATGCCTGGTCGCCCCCCGACAAATAGTGATTCGTTCTGTATCTGACTGACGGTTCCTTGCAGGGCGAATCGCTGACATTGCGGAGATTGAGTGACTCGAGTATAAGACGCCGCGTTTCTGGTCACGAATGGCGAGGTACGTCGTGTTTCAACACCAAAAACCTCAGACTTGGTCACATGAAAGGGCTCGCCGCACAGTCACCAGATGGGGTCCCGCACTCCTGGTCACAGTTTGTGCGATACTAGCGACTCCCTGGTTGCTCGGCCCGCGATGTCCGAAGCATGTTGTCATTGCCACTGGTGGCCAGGACGGTGCTTACTTTGCGTTTGCCAACCGATATCGTCAGATTCTCGCAAAGGAAGGGATTACCCTCGAACTCCGGACCACGGCTGGTTCCGTCGAGAACAGCCGGTTGCTCCGTGATGGCGAATCTGATGTTTCATTGGCTTTGATTCAGGGCGGAATCACTTCGAATGATGAAACGAACGATTTTGAGTCCTTGGCGAGTCTGTACCTTGAGCCCGTTTGGGTCTTCTGCAGATCCAACGAGCCGATTGACGATCTCGAGCAGCTGCGTGACAAGCGAATCTCCATCGGACCGGAAGGAAGCGGCACTCACGCCATTGCCTTGAAGCTTCTCGGCGACAACAAGCTGGCTCCGGAGTCCGACTCCGCTGATGATACAATCATCTTTGATTGGACAACGTCCGAATCTGTCGCCGGCCTCAAGTCGGGGACGATTGATGCTGCCTTTTTCGTGATCTCACCGGAATCGCCGATTGTTGACGAGTTGATACAGACGGACGGCATCCAACTCGTGAGCTTTCGCCGGGCAGCGGCTTATCAGCGACGATATCCGTACCTCTCCAACGTGACTCTTCCCGAAGGCTTGATCAACTTTGAACAGAATGTGCCTTCTCGCGACATCGTGTTGTTAGCGCCGGCAGCCAACCTCGTGGCCCGTGCTGATCTGCATCATGCACTCATCCCATTGTTAATGCAGACAGTGGAGGAAGTTCATGAGTCCGGCGGTCTCCTTGCGCGTCCGGAACCATTTCCGTCTCCGACATATGTCGACTACCCGCTCAATCGCGACGCACGCCGTCATTTTCAATCCGGCCCCACATTGTTCTATCGCTACCTCCCGTTTTGGCTGGCCGCGTGGCTGGATCGAGTCAAGCTGTTGCTTCTGCCGATGTGTACTCTGCTCTTCCCACTGTTGAAAGTCGCACCACCCATTTACCGTTGGCGAATCCGCTCCAAGATTTATCGCTGGTATCGAGTTCTCCGTGAGATTGACCAGAAACTGAAGGGGGCCCAGCCTGGAGATGACTTTAGTCAGGATGTTGTACAACTCAGAAGCCTTGAAACCGAATTGGCTGAGGTCTCTGTCCCACTTTCCTACATGGCTGAATTCTACAACCTGCACCTGCACATCTTGTTGGTGCAGAATAAGATTCGGAAGCACGGTCAACAGGCGGACGCAGATGACTTGCGAAATGCCGCTTGAATCGATGTGTGTCGATCGGTGACGGATCGTCGGGGATGGTCGGCGACAGTATGATGCCCTTCTGTCTTCGCTGACGTGCTGCAACGCAGCGTCCGCATCCCCATGACTGACCAGGGATTCTCCGATGATTACTCCAAGACTCGGCTTGCTATGTTTGGTTTGCTTTTCGCAGTTGATCGATGAGCCATCTGCGTCAGCTGCGGATCAACCGAATCTCATCTTCATTCTGGCCGATGATTTGGGTTGGCGTGACGTGGAGTTTGCCGGGTCGGCGTTCTTCGAGACACCTCAGATCGACCGACTCGCAGCGCAGGGCATGACGTTCCGCGCGGCTTACTCGGGCGGACCGAATTGCTCTCCGACACGGGCCTGTCTGATGTCGGGCACCTATACACCACGACATCACATCTACACGCCCGGTGGACGAGCAAAAGGTGATCCAAAGTACATGCGACTGCTTGTTCCGGCCCGGGGGCGCGACGACACAGATCTCGCCAAGCGAGCAGCCCAACAGTTCCCCATTACGAATTCTCTGGACCCGGCATTCATCTGCATCCCCGAAGTGCTGAAGCCTGCTGGCTACACCTCAGCGCGGCTCGGTAAATGGCATCTTGGTGAAGACACTCAAGGGTTTGACATCAGTTCGGCGGACGGCCAAGGCGGACCGGATGGCAGCTTCTATGGTGAGGTTCACGTCACCGAACAACTCACCGATCGTGCACTACAAGTCATCGTTGAGCATCAGGAGAGGCCGTTCTTTCTCTACCTGCCCTATTGGGACGTGCACACACCACTTCGCGCTCGTGAAGATCTCGTTGAGAAATACCGCAGAAAGCGGGAGACGCTGCCCGAGGACGAGAGGGACCAATTCAATCCTGTCTATGCGGCGATGATCGAGGCTGTCGACACCGGAGTGGGCCGTGTTGCTGACAAGGTCGATGAGCTTGGGCTTTCGGAGAATACACTGATTATCTTCACCAGCGACAACGGCGGCACAAGTGTCGCTCAATTGAGTCCCCTGCGAGGAATGAAGGGGTCATTGTTCGAAGCCGGTGTTCGCGTGCCGGCCTGCATGCGGTGGACCGACCGGATCGAGCCGGGGTCGACATGCGACACACCGATCACGAGCGTCGACTTCCTGCCGACATTCGCGTCGTTGGCCGGGGCAAAGTTG
The DNA here is from genome assembly GCA_029259815.1 of Planctomycetaceae bacterium. Classification (GTDB taxonomy): domain Bacteria; phylum Planctomycetota; class Planctomycetia; order Planctomycetales; family Planctomycetaceae; genus JAHBXU01. The sequence goes on from JAJDEJ010000260.1 coordinate 3,048, forward strand.
CCCGACTCTCAGCCCATCGATGGAGTGGACATCACGCCGGTGTTGGATGGCCAGCCGATCGAGGAGCGGGCCATCTTCTGGCATTACCCATTGTATCTGCAGGGGAAGGGGCTGACCGTTCACTTGCCGGACGGGAAGACCGACTCGTGGCGGGGGTTCCCCTCGACAAGCATGCGTCGAGGCAACTGGAAGCTGATCGAATTTCATGAAGACAACACCGTGGGGCTGTACGATTTAGAAAAGGATCCTGGTGAGACGACGAATCTTGCCGAACGTCATCCCGACATCACTGGCCGATTACGGGCTGAACTCGATGCGTGGCAGGAGCAAACGCAGGCCCCCATTCTTACCGTCCCCAATCCCGAATGCATCCTTGGCCCATTGCCGACGCATGCATCTGCACGAGACTTGAGTCCCATGGCGGCGATGGGCCTGATGGCGGGAGAGGTCACAGCCACGAGCGCACTCGTCCAGCTGCGACTGTCGAATGTCGACCATCCGATTGACCGTGACGTACCGGGCCGATCTGGAGTGGTCAACTTTGTCCTGACGCCGGTCGGGGGCGATGAACCGACGGATGATGTGCCCAATTGGAAGGAGTCGCGGCTCGTTCGAGCAACTGCTGAGCGTGACTTCATCGCGCGCGCCTCCTTCGACAACCTGCAGCCGGGGACCACCTACAAGTGTTTGACGAGGATTGGCAATGACGCTGAGTCTCCCAGAGACGGCCCCATCGGCAGCTTTCGGACCTTGCCTGGCCCTGATGCAGAGGAGGAGGTCCAATTCGTTGTCGTAACCGGGATGAACTATGCCAAGTTCCACGGCGACTATCGAATTGACCGCAAGCAACACGCTATCGAAAATAACACCGAATTGCCGGCTCCCTACGATGGTCCCGATAAGTACCTCGGCTATCCGGCACTGGATTCGATCCTGCAGAAGCGACCGGACTTCTTTGTGGGGACGGGGGACAACGTCTATTACGACACGCCGGACAATCCACGAGCGAAGACGATCACCCAGATGAGGCGGAAGTGGCACGAGCAGTTCGTGCAGCCGCGATATGTCGAGTTGTTCGCATCGGTTCCGACCTACTGGGAGATTGACGACCATGATTACCGCGTCGATGACGGAGACAACACGGGTGACTACGAACCGTCTCCTGAAGTGGGCCGTCGGGTGATGCTCGAACAGTTACCCATTGCTCCGGAGGATGTTGAGGATGCGAAGACCTACCGCACTCACCGAGTCAGCCGTGATCTGCAGGTCTGGTTCACTGAGAACCGGATGCATCGCAGCCCCAACGCGACGCCAGACGGGCCGGGGAAAACGATTTGGGGCAATGAGCAGAAAGCATGGCTCAAACGTACGCTGCGGGACAGTGATGCGACGTTCAAGCTACTCATCTCACCGACTCCGCTGATTGGCCCGGATGACCTGCGGAAAACCGACAACCACACGAACATCAATGGCTTCCAACATGAAAGAGATGAGTTCTTTCAATGGCTTGGCGAGACGGGCATCGGACAGCGAGGATTCTTCATCATCTGCGGTGATCGCCACTGGCAGTATCATTCGATTCACCCAACGGGGATCGAGGAGTTTTCCTGTGGTGCCCTCATCGATGCCAACTCCCGCCCCGGTCGCCTCCCGGGTGATCCCAAGTCGACCGATCCAGAGGGGCGGATTCGTCAGCCGTACCGGCAGGAGACACCCTCGGGAGGGTTTCTGATGGTGAATGTCCGCCCGTCAATTGCTGAAAGTCCTCCGAGTTTGACGTTCACACACTACGATGAACGTGGAGCCCTGCTCAACGAGCACACGAAGGTAGCGAGCCTTGTCGACTGATTAACGATGATCGTCGACTCTCTTTCGAGAGCCCCTTTCAGTTGACGCATGGTTGGTGGTCACAGGGACAGATCCCCAATTGGGCATGTCCACGATCACGGTTTCGCCTGTTCCTCATCCTTTCTCACAGCTGCTTTGGGAGGCGTCGGCTGCTGACAGGGAGTCGAAATCTACTACATCATCGCTGTCACTGCGTGGTTGTACGTAACTCCCGATCTGAGGTTCATTATGCCTGCCCAGGAATCAACCGACACGGCCACGCTCCTCGGTTTGCGGGCGAGAGTCATCTTCTGAGTCGATCAATCGGCTTTCGGGTAAATCGCCTTCCAGTCACGCTTCATGTCCATGACGGTCCAACCTTTGGCTTTGGCCTCGTTAAGAGCCTTGTCGAGACGCCCCACCGACGAGTCGCGGTCGTAAGCAGCTTCGCGAGCTGCGTCGGTGTGATGGACGATCAAGGCGAATCCCGGGCGCTGACCAGATGTCGCCCACTGCAGCATCTCCAGATCGCCATCAGAGTTTCCGAAAGCCATAAGAGGGCGTCGGCCGATGAATCGGTGAATTGCGACGGGTTTGCCAGCCTTGTCGTCAATGAAATCGATTTCGGGAAGCCGAATCAATGACGGTTGGCTGTCACGTATTTCGTACTTCACTTTGATACTGGAGCCGACGACCTGCTCGGGCGGAATCCCGTACACTCGCTGCGACCAAGGCCTCATGAATTCGATGCCGCCGCCTGAAACGATCCACGTCTTGAACCCGTTCTCCCGGAGGTACTGCAAAACCTCCAGCATCGGCTGATAGACCATTTCGGAGTAGAGGCGCCCGGTTTCGGGATGCCGAGCGGTGTTGATCCAATCACTGGTGATCTGCTCGAACTCCTCCGTCGTCATGCCGGCATGAGTGGCCATCATGATCTTGAGCAGTGCAGCGTGACCGCCCGCGACAAGCGTTTTCAGATCGTTTTCGAGCACCGCCTTGTAGGGTTGCTCCGTCTTCCACTCAGGATGATCGTCGGCGAGATCCTTCACCCGATCGATGGCGAATGCCAGCTGGAAGTAGATCGGCTTCTCCGACCACAGCGTCCCATCATTGTCGAAGACAGCGATTCGATCAGCAATGGGGACGAAGGTCTCCTTGTCTTCATCTGTCACTGATTCAACAAATCGAATGATGGATCGCTTTGAAGCACTCTTCTGCCAGGATGGCAAAGGATCTGCCGCGACCGTGACTGATGCCGTGACCAGTGGGATTAGAAATCGAATGATTGTCTTCACCATGGGGAGAGTTCCATCGGAGTGCAGCCTGTGGAAATGATTGCTTCACAAGTTCGATTGTCAGATTTCACTCGACAACATGATCCTTGAGAAAATGATTTTTCAGCCGTTTCGTCTCGTCAACACTCCAGGGAACTTGGACGGTAACTGCCATCCAGGCATCAATGTAACTCGATGGTGAGTAATTGTGACCGTATCCCAATGGAATGCTGGTCGCCATGGGCAGGTCAAAGGCAGTTTGCAAAAACGTGACCAGCGGATACCACCGCAGATGGGAGGAGACATCAGGGCCTCGGGGTACGTTCAGCCATGGGGGTTTCTCAAGAAGCGAATTTGGTGAAAAGAACACCATGGGATCGCTGGCATACTGGATATAGACACAGCGAATTGGTCCCCAACGTCGACCATCATCGAGCATGTTCTTCTGACTCGTGAATCGAATCATGGCTCCATCGCGAATTTTCGGTAGCCAGACAGGGGAGTCCTCGTTGCGGGCGCGAGTCAAGTCGGAGACTTGCGTGCTGGGAAACGGCGAGCCACTCCACACCGCCCCCTGAATCGGATCTTCAAAAGTCGTCAAGAGGTCAGCGGTTGACTCGGACCCCAACGCGCCGAGACTCAATCCGTGGAGGTAGAGCTTAGGCCGATCCTCTTGGGGAAGTGTTGTCCAGTAGTCATAGACTTCATCAAACAGAATCTGTGCCGAGTCCTTGGAGCGGTTAGGGTCGACCAGGATCGAAAGCCAACTCGGAAGATAAGAATACTGCACGCTCACGATCGCCGTATCGCCGCCGTGCAGGTACTCCAGCGGATTGACAGCGCTGGGATCGAGCCAGCCGGTTCCGGTCGGTGTCGCCACTATCAACAGGGAACGGTCGAACGCTCCGATCCGTTTGAGTTCTTCCAGTGCCAGTTCTGCGCGTTCTCGTAAAGTCTCCGCAGAGCGAAGGCCTGCGTAGACTCGGATGGGTTGCATGGCTTCACGTCCCAGAAACTCCGCGAGTTCCTCGGCAGTCGGTCCCTGCACGATGAAATTCTTCCCACGTCGTCCAATCGTATCCCACGGGATGTGTGATTCGGCGCTCCCGCAGAAACTGGTGCCTTGAGGTTGCTCAACCCCGTCATCAATCGCTGCGTCCATCTGTGCGAAGAACCGATCCGCAGTGTTCAGCAGGTTCTTGGCGACAACATCGTTCAACAGAAAGAGGAATGCCAAATAGACAATCAATCCACTCAGAATGTAGGAAACCCGCTGCGGCAGAAACCGAGTCAACCTGTTAGCGACGAATGAGAAGCACCATCCCAAGAGACGAGCGAACGCGACGAAGACGATGCCTGTCACGATCGCGATCAACGCAGTGCGGTAGGGGTCGGCTGTTTCAAGAGGCTGCATTTCCATGAGTTCGCGGATGGAGTTTTGCCAGAACGTCATCTGCCTGACGAATACGACAAACACAATGCCCACCGCGACTGTGGTGATTCGCTTGCCGAGAAGCTCCAGGCGTGGGCTCGGTTTGGGAAGCTCCAGAAACTGCCATAACCACACACACGCCACACCAACTCCATACCCGATTGCCAGGGCGAAGCCGGACTGCAAGCCTTGAACGAAATAGTGGCGGGGCAACAGCGAGGGTGTCACCGAAGCCGAGAAGAACAGTGTCGCAAACACGAGGCCCACAAAGGAAAAGGACCTCCAATAGTCACTCGCCCACATCATCAGTCGCGACCCCCACTTCTGATTCTTGCTGTCGATCATGTTCGTTTCTGGTTGTTGAGTCACGGTTGAAAACGGTCGGCTTCAGGTGATTCGGTGTCTCACGATCGACTTCATGCCAATCCTGAAGTCATTGTGATGATCAAGGCTGATGTTGCGAAGTCCGTCACACGGTAACTCGAAATTCTGTCGGAAACCCCATCGGGGACGAATTCCAGCCAGTCGGCACTGGCGACATCCTAGATGCGGCGGCAATCTCTCGCATACTTTGAGTCGCCGATTGTCTTGAATGTTTGGTATCCTATGAGCCGGTTTCAAAACATCAACTTCGGGTGGCGGGATCTGACCAACGGGAAGGACCGGGCCGGTGATGGCAGGGCCATCCGCTTCGCTCCTGACCCTGCCACCCTACAAATAGCGGTTTAGAAACCGGCTCATGCACTTTGCGATTCCTTAATGTTTGTTTTTTCTATCTTCCCATTCACGACATGTACACAATCCGTTCCAATAAAGAGAATCCGATGCGTTATCTGCCATTCATACTGCTGTTTGGGGCGAGTTCAATTGTCGTTGGAGATGATGTGGTCGAGTTGGTTCGTTCCCTTCCCAATTCTGCGAATACGGTGGCCGTTGTACGAGTGTCGTCAATTCTCGGAACGAATCGCGCCAAAGCCGAGCTTTGGTACGAAAAGCAGGAAGAGAACTACTCAACTGGGCTGGCAGCGGTCCCGCCTTGGGTGGAGACACTCGTGATCGGCTCACTGGTCCATCCCTCTGTGCCTGAAGAAGTCTGGTCGGCTGCAATCGTGCGACGACCGGGAAATGTGACCATCGAAGCAATCGCTGAGCATGAGGGAGTCTCCGTCGATGAGCTGGCCGGTTTCCCATCAATCCAGACCCGTCGTGACAGCTTGATTGTTCAACCGTTGCCCGACATTCTGACGGCCTATCGACCAGCACACCGCCTCGAAGCCTCCCAGTGGGCGCGATCCGTCGCTGAGCAGAAGACATCGGGCGTTTCGTCCTACCTCCGCGAAGCCGCAGGACAGCAAGGACATGTCGTGCTCGCCTTGGATTTACAGGATTTGCTGGACGCCAAAAAAGTCGAGCAACTACTTGCGCAGGACAAGCGATTTGCCGCACAACGTAAACTCGTGGACCGTCTTGTTCCGCTGCTGGCAGGTTTACGCGGGATCACTTGTTCTGTGACGGTTGGCGACACGACGGAAGCGATCGTCACAATCGATTTCTCGGCGAACGTTGGCCCCTCATCGCTGACAGTCAAGACTCTGTTCGTCTCGATCCTGGACGACTTGGGGACCGCAATTGACGAGTTTGCGGACAGCAAGGTTAGCTCCGAAAATCATTCGGTGACACTTCGGTGTTCACTCTCAGACGACAGTCTGCGGCGAATTTTGTCACTCATCGTGACACCTTCTTCACCCTACCACGCCCCACCAAAACCGGTCGTCGAGAAATCAAACACCGAATCGCCGCCAACACAGGCCGTCAATTCTCGGGTTGCGACACAACGCTATCTGAAAGCTGTCAATGGCATGATTGATGATCTGCAGCGGGCCAATCGTCGTGCCAAGGACTATGCCCGGACCGCTACTTGGCATGACAACTTCGCTCGGAAAATCATCGACTTGCCGACACAAGGTGTGGACCCGGCGACAGTCGCCTACGGAGACAGCATTGCTTCAAAGTTCCGGGCGTTGGGCGCTTCGCTGAGGGGACAGGGAGTTGAGATCAATGCTCAGCAGGGCACGTTGACTTACGATGTGGATTACACGCCAGGATGGGCATCCGTCAATGTTTGGGGTGGCGTTGGATATGGCGAGTCAGCGGTCAATGTGACGAGCAATCTTCGTGAGGTCCGACAAAAGCAGGCGGCAGCCATCGAACACGGAGCGGATGAGCGAGAACAAATCTGGCTCATGATTGAAGACGAGCGCACCAGGATGCTGCGCTGAAGCAGCGGAGAATGTCAGCATGGCAGTGAGCACGAGTCGTATCGCGATGAATCGGATTCTCATCCGAATTGTATTCCTCGGTTGATGGCCGTCCGCATGCGACCAATGTGCCTGTGGCCCTCATGGGTATCGTCACATTGCAGTATCATTTAACACTGAAGGAGCCACTAATCGAGCGATCTCAGTCGATCATCAATTCCGCACAAAGGAGATGAGATGTCGCCCAGATCATATTGCGTGCTGCTACTCGCTGTCGGGTTGGTCCTTTTGCCGCAGACAATCCGCGGCGATGACGCGATTCCTGATATTACTGACGGACGCGCCGAGTTGACATTGTCGCCGGAGCAATGGTTGAAGGTTGATGAATCAGTCGACCAGGCTCTGGAGTTTCTGATCACGCAACAGGGGCGAAACGGAGCCTTCAACACAGTCGACACCGGTCAACCTGGTGTGACTGCTTTGTGCGTGTTGGCATTTCTGTCGCGCGGACATGTACCAGGAGAGGGGCCGTACGGCACAGCGATCAGTCGAGCGATCGACTTTGTGTTGTCCAGGCAGCGAGGAGACGGACTGCTGTTCGATCTGCCAATCGGTCCGTGGCGGCATAGTTCCGCCGCACATACTGGGATCTACAATCACGCCATCGCCGGATTGATGCTGACGGAGGTCTACGGTATGGGGGCTCTGGAGCAACAAGAGCGGATTCGCTTGGGCATCATGAAGGCCTGCGATTTCACACTCAAACATCAGAGCCGGTTCAATCGCAATCGGCAGGAACAGGGTGGCTGGCGGTATCTAAAACTATCCGACCATCGCAGTGACGCGGATCTGTCGATCACGTCATGGCAGCTGCTGTTTCTGCGTTCCGCCAGGAACGCAGAGTTTGAGGTTCCTGAAAAGGCCATTAACGACGCGATGGATTACGTTGAACGTTGTTTCGACCCCAACCGAGGCACATTTATCTATTGCATTGTGTCTGGACGCTGGGAGACACCCGCCATGGCTGGTGCCGGAATTGTCTCACTCGCGATGGGAGGTCGGCACGACTCCAAGGAGGCTCGCGGCGCGGGGCAATGGATGGCGAGACAACGATTTGACCGCTACCACGGGGTATCCCGCTATCACTACAGTGCCTACTACTGCAGTCAAGCGGCGTTTCAACTGGGGGCCGACTATTGGTCTTCGTTCTATCCACCCCTCATGAATGCACTCATTGATAATCAACGCCCCGACGGCTCTTGGAACAGCGAGCGGCAGGATTCTCAGTACGGCAACGCCTACTCGACGGCCCTCAGCGTTTTGACGCTGACTCCGCCGTATCAGATCCTTCCGATTTATCAAAGATGAGCTGGGTTAATGAGTCGGTTTCAAAACCGGTATTTGTGAGGGTGGCAGGGTCAGGAGCGAAGCGGATGGCCCTGCAATCACCAGTCCGGGCCTTCCCATTGGTCAGACTCGGCCACCCCTGTGAATGGTTTTGAAACGGCTTCATCTCTGAACCGGTGTCATGCGGTGTTACATGCCTGTGTTTCGTCCACCTGCGGATATTGGCCTATGCGGTCGTCCGAGTACCAGCGGTCAATGACGGCTTGCCAGTCGTCCGGCGTCTTAACCGCAACGAAGGCGTCTCTAACTGGGGATTGGTCAGGATGAAGACGGGCATACTTGATGCAGAACTTCTTCATCTGACCGACGCAACGGGATTCTCCGTAGCACTCCTCAGCGAGTGCGTAGTGTTCTCGGAGGACGTGACCCTGTTCTCGCACACTCGGTGGTGCAGGCAGCGGCTTGCCGTTTCGCAGGGCCTCAAATTGGGCAAAGATCCACGGATTACCAATCGCTCCTCGGGCGATCGAGACGCCGTCAACACCTGTTTCGGTCATCATCCGAACACAGGCTTCAGCGGAAAACAAGTCGCCGCTACCAATGATGGACTTTGAACCGGCATGGGCCTTGACCTCCTTGAGGAACTCCCAACGACTGGGACCTTTGTACTTTTGTTCGACCGTTCGACCGTGCACCGTGATGGCGGCGATGCCTCGAGCGAAAGCGCCGTCGAGAATGGAGAAGAAGCGGTCGCGGCTCTCCGGTGAGTCGTCGATGCCGCGGCGCATCTTGAGCGTGACGGGAATCTGTGGGGGGACCGCGTCTCGGACACGGGCCACGATGTCCAGGGCGATGGTCGGCTGGCTGAGGTGATAGCCACCGCGACAACTGCCCATGGCCGACTTCACGGGACACCCGAAATTGATGTCAATCACGTCAAAGCCGGCTTCCACGAGAATGCGGGCTGCCGGAGCGAATCGCTGCGGGTCGCTGCCCATCAGCTGACCGCCGACCGGGTGATCTTCATCGGTCACACGTAAGTGGTGGGCCGTTCGTGTTCGGCCTTTCCGGTGCTGGCGAACGAATTCTTCGAGCATGACTTCTGCAATGGTGTATGACGCACCCATCCGCCGGGCGATTGTCCGCATGGGCCAGTCGCTGTAACCGGACAGAGCCGCCTGAACAGCTGGACTGGCCAACTTCACCTGACCAATGCGGAGCGGACGCATGACAGAGTCCGGGACATCAACAGACAACATCTCAGCCACGGAGTTTGACCCATCGCCCCGGTGCAGTAGACTTGTGACTGATGTTGTCTTGGTCTCCACAGTGAATTGGCTCCCATTGAACTGATGGCCCTCTATGCCGACAAAGTACTTCAAACGGCTGCGGATGGAAATCAATCTCCGTCGGACCGCGCTCCCGGAGCCGACGCTGCCGGAGGGGTACGAATGGCGAGATTGGCATCCAGTGCTCACCGAAGCTCACTCGTTAGCGAAGTGGCAGAGTTTTGACGGCGAGTTGGATGGACAACTCTTTGCCTCGCTGAGTAACCTGCCAGGTTGCCGAAGGTTGATGAGCGACATCTCCTTGCGCCGTGGGTTTGTGCCGCAGGCAACATGGCTGATCGTTCAGCCAGCAACCGAGTTTCGCACAATCACGCCGTGTGCAACGATTCAGGGCGTGACCCGGGGTTGGTGGACGGGCTCCATCCAGAATGTGGGCGTGGTCCCAGAGCATCGCGGTCTTGGTCTGGGGCAGGCGCTGGTCGTGCAATCGTTGCTGGGGTTCCGAACAAGAGGCCTCAAACGGGTCTTTCTGCAGGTGACCGCAGAGAATAGTCCGGCTGTCGAGTTGTACACCCGAATCGGATTCCATCACACACGGACGACGTACAAGGAGGTCGTCCGACCAGCGGCAGAGTTGGTTGCCAGCTAGGGCCATGACCCTGTTGAAGCGACCACTGCGTTCTGCCATACTCGCTCGCTCACATCGTCCTCCCCGATTCTCCTCGCCACCGATGGCCGACCAACTCGTTCAATCTCACCAACTCGACAACGGATTGACGCTGCTTGTTGAACCAATGCGTGCCGTGCAGTCGGCTGCTTTCTCGTTGTCGGTCCCTGCGGGGGTCGTGTACGAGGAAGAGGGGTTGAACGGTTCGTCCGCCGTGCTCTGCGACCTCATGATGCGAGGAGCGGGCGACCTCGACACACGTGCTCTCTCGGACCGGCTGGACCGGTTAGGGCTGCAGCGGGGTGAATCGGTCGGTTGGAACCACATGTCATTGAGTGGAGCGACGCTGGCGGAGAATCTCATCCCGGCTCTGGAGTTGTATGCGGACATCGTTCAGCGTCCGCAACTCCCCGAGGACGAGTTCGCACCCGTTGTTGCGGGGGTTCAACAGTCCTTACGAGCGACCGAAGATGAACCCCGACAGAAGGTGATTATCGAGCTTCGACAGAGATGCTATGACGCTCCCTGGGGACGTCCCACCGATGGCAGCCTCGCCCATCTCGCAAGCATCTCGCTGGAGTCAGTTCGCGCCCTCTACGAACGGAGTATGAGGCCCAATGGTGCGATTCTTGGTATCGCAGGGAACGTTGACTTCGACGATGTGTGTGAGGCCGTTGTCTCCGCTTTTGAGGGTTGGGAGGCGGGCCCAGCCGTTCCCATCGTTCGCGGGGAACGGGGGCTGCGACATGATCACATTCCATCCGACTCGAATCAGACACATATCGGCCTCGCGTATGATGCGGTCCCTTATCGGGATGAGGACTACTATGCGGCATGGGCGGCTGTCAGCGTGCTCAGCGGCGGCAGCAGTTCGCGACTGTTCACCGAGGTCCGAGAACGACGGGGCCTTTGCTACTCCGTCTACGCAACGCTCAACTCACTTCTCGAAGAGGGACGCGTCCTCGCTTATGCAGGGACTACTCCCGAACGGGCACAGGAGACGCTCGATGTCACCGTGCAAGAGATTCGTAAGTTGACTGAAGGAATCGAAGAAGCAGAACTCGATCGAGTGAAGGCTGGAGCAAAGAGTGCTCTCATCATGCAGCAGGAGTCGACAGGTTCACGAGCATCGTCGATGGTGCGAGACTGGTTTCATTTGCGACGCACGGTGCCGTTGGAGGAAGTGCATCGCCGCATCGACAGTCTGACCGTCAACGACGTGCTGCGATATGTCCGTGAGCACCCGGCACTCGACTTGACGTTGCTGACCATCGGTCCGGAAGCATTGGAGGTTCCCGATGTCGTTTCATAAACATCACCTCGACAATGGCCTGCCGATCATCGCCGAGTTGAGCGATGAGGTTTTCAGTTCAGCTGTCGGGTTTTTCGTCCGCACGGGGTCACGTGACGAGACACCGGACGTGGCGGGTGTGAGCCACTTCCTCGAGCACATGGTCTTCAAGGGGACAAGCAAGTACACAGCCGACGACGTGAACCGCATCTTTGATGAGATCGGTGCCAAGTACAACGCCTCAACCAGCGAAGAAGTGACACTCTTCTATGCCGCCGTCTTGCCGGAATACCTGCCGCGCGCGTTTGAGTTGCTGGCGTCACTGATGCAACCGACGCTGCGGGGCGAAGACTTTGACATGGAAAAGCAGGTGATCCTCGAAGAAATCCTGATGTACGAAGATATGCCGACATTCACGGCGTACGAGAAGGTGATGGGGGCTCACTTTACCGATCATCCACTCGGTAACAGCATCCTCGGTTCGAACGAGAGTATTACTGATTTGACCGTCGAGCAGATGCGGGCTTATCACGCCAGCCGCTATCAAACAGCCAACATCACTCTCGCCGTCGCAGGACGCGCATCGTGGGAGGAAGTGCTTAGGCTTGCTGAGCGCCACTGCGGCGATTGGCCACAGGGCATTCCAGAGCGGAGAACAGACGAGGCTGAGGCGGAAGGTCAGCTTGTCGTCTTTCCGCGTGAGGGCAGCCTGCAACAGCACGTCATGCAGATGGCTGCCGCGCCTGCGGCTACGGATGATCTCCGCTATGCAGCTGACCTGCTCTCGGTCATCGTGGGTGACGACGCGGGGAGTCGACTGTACTGGGAACTCGTTGATCCGGGTCACGCAGAGGCGGCTGAAATTGGCTACAACGAGTACGATGGCAGCGGCACCTGGATGTCCTACCTCAGCTGCGCCCCCGAAGAAACGCTGACGAACTTGGGCCGCATTCAGGCGGTCTTCGAGCGGGTCAATCAGGAGGGCGTGAGCAAAGAGGAGATCGAGCAGGCACGCAACAAGGTTCTCTCCCGCATCGTCCTGCGGAGCGAACGCCCCATGGGCCGTCTCGGGTCGCTGGGAAGCAACTGGGTCTACCGCAACGAATACCGTTCGGTGACCGACGACCTCGCCGCTTATCGAGCCATCACGCCGGACGACATCAAGCGACTGCTGGAGCGATACCCGCTGGGGCAAACAACAACGGTCGCGGTTGGACCACTTGAAGCACTCGCTTGAACGGTGCTATTTTGATTTCTTTCTGCGATTGATTTCGCGTTGGTAAGCCTCAGTCGCATCACGACGTCGGGCTGGAGGTCTGCGTTGGGGGCCAGCGAATCCGCCGGTTGACTCCCTCGGCCCATCGCCTCCGTCACGAGCGGTTCCGGTCGAATCGAATTCGAGATTTCTCAGCGTCTCATTAAACTGTTGCCGTCTCGCCTTGGCTTCCGGCGAGTTGTCTTCGCCCGTATCTGCGAGCCGTTGTTTCAATCGCTGTGTGAATTCCTGCAATTGGTCATCGGTCACGCCAAGTTCCTCCCGGAGTGCCGGATCGATCTCTCCCCGTTGGAGTTGCTCTTCCAACCGCTTGAGGACCAGATTGGCCGCCTTGCGTTTGCTCTCCAGATCGGGACTGTCGCCCTGAATGTTGTCAGCGGTGCCTTCACCTCCCTCTCCGGGGCCGGCATCACCGGGCGCGTTCCCTTCTCCTGCTCCGCCGGGAGTGGAGCCTTCGGTCCCTGAGGGAGCCATATTGCCGCCGCCATTGCCGGCCCGTGTCGACTCGCCACCGCTGCTCTGTCCCTGACCAGGAGACTCCGGTTGGCCAGCCCCCTGTTGAGGCCCACCTGCAGATTCTCCTTCGGAGCCTCCCCCCTTGGCACCGCCCCCTTCACTGCCGCCCGGTTGTTCTCCTCCGGCTTGCTCACCACCACCTTGAGGACTTCCTCCCTCTTGCTCGCCGCCGGGTTGCTGCTCACCCTCAGGCGGTTCACCTCCTTCGTTGGCCGATTTCCCTTCGCCAGACTGCTCTCCTTCACCACCCGCTTGTCCTTCTTGGGGAGTCCCCTCGTTCCCTCCGGGCATCGGTTGACCTTCACCCGGTGTCTGGTCACCCGGCGGTTGTCCCTTTTCGGCAGACGGGGGCTTCTCGCCCGTCGCGTCACCGGGCGGTGCCGAGTCGGATGGCTCTTTTGGCGTCCCTTGGTGGGGACCACTCGGTCGTTTCTGGCTCTCAGAGGGAGACTTCGATGTTCCCGGCGGAGTATTCCCCTGGTCCCCCTGTGGAGGCATAGGGGACCGAGAATCACCCGGCTCGCCATTCGGTTGGTCGCCCGCTGGCTTTGCCCCCTCTGCTGGATCACCACTCATGGGATCGCTGGCGGGAGACGGGTCGCCTTCGGTGCCATCGGGAGTCGGGCGGGAGTTCTCACTTTCACCTTGATTGCCTGGCTGCCCTGAATTGGGTTTACCAGCCTTAGGTTCACCGGGCATTGGATCACCCGGCTGAGCGTCATTGGATGGTGTCGGCTCTCCTTCGGCTCCTGATGGTTCAGTCGAGTTGCTTTCACTCCCCGGTGAGGGCGACGACTCGGTCTCCGTCGGCTCTCCACCGGCTGTCTCTCCCTCACGAACCGGAGGGTTCTCCGACATGGACTCCGAAGGGTCAGCGCCTTGTGGGGGACCATCGCCCGAATTCTCACTCTGAGGATCGGACGGAGACGTCCCCGAATTGGGATCGGACTGTGAATCGTCGTTCGTGCTGGAGGGACTCTGGGACGAAGAAGACTCTCCCTCTTGAGACGACCGCTCTCCAGCTTCGCCGCTTTGCGATTCACTCGACTCGCCTGTCGCATCCTCGGGGGCCGACTCCTCACGCTCTGTGGAACGATCACCCGGCTCGGGCGAGTCGCCTCGCGGTTGTTGTTCTCCTCGCTGCCTTTCAGCGTTCTCCTGGGCTGAATTCTCCTGGTCCGGGTTGTTCTGCTGACGCTGACGTTCCTCTTTCATCAATCGTTCGAGCACTTCCTCGAACGGAGCCTCTTCTTCCCCCTCCTGACCACCCTGCCCTGGCTGCTTCGACTGCTGTTCACCAGCCCCATCCGACTCTTCTCCCGATTGACGCTCTTGCCCCTCGCCGGAACCCTGTTTCTGCTGTTGCTGATCGCCGGACTCACCGGACTCGCCGCCCGATTGTTCGCCGGCTTCACTCGGCTCACCGGCCTCGGTCGGCTGAGACTCCGCCTGCTCACCCTGCTGTGGCTCGTCATTCGATGGTGGAGGAGGCGTTTCGCCATCTTCTTCGTCATCAGCAGGCGGAGGTGACCCTTGACCGTCCCTTGGTTGCTGCCCCTCCTCTGCCAATTGATCGTCGATCTGTTGCTGATCCTCTTCCAACTGTTGCTGCACCTCCTCTGGGGTGGCGGCTTCAACGATCGTAATCCTCAGCGTTTTGGTAAACTTCTGGTTAAAGTTCCGATTGTCGAATGGTTGAAGGTTGTCACGAGCTTCCAATTTGTAGGTCAGTAAGTCCCCCGGGCTGAGTACCAACTCGCTGAGATCAAAGTTGAAGATTCCGCTAACCGATCGTCGCTCAGGCGGCGCTTCGAACAGACGAGGTGCCTGTGGGAGTCTTTCGCCGTTCTGCTCGAGGTGGAGGACAATCGTCCGCAATTTGAAGTCGTCACTCGCAGCAAATCGCAGAGGGACGACCGCATTCGCCGGGCGCTCGATGTCTGTCGTGGGATGTAAAAGGTCGATCTCTGGTCGATCATCCGCAGTGATCTTGATGGGATACAGTGTGGGGTTGGGGTCTTCCTCACCCGCGTCGTTGCGGCAGAGGATGTGATAGAAGTTCGGCTTTGTGCCATCGCTGCGAAACTTCAGTCGCAGCGTCACACTCAACTGGGTGCCATTCTCAATGTTGACTGGGAACTCTTCGGCCTTGTTGGAAATGTCTTCTGTGTCCGAATACCTGAGCAGCGCCGATGTGATCGGCATATTCGCGGTGGCTCGCACCGTCACTTCCGTCCCCTCGTAGGCGTCAATCGCCCCTCCGACTTGTGTCCGATTTCTGAACTGCATGTAGTCCGGGAAGTCGTACTGCACCTCTTCAACTGTCGCGGACGGCGGCTGCTTGACCGTGACCGTGTACGATGAACTCGTCGCGTCACCAGCGACCACGCGGTACGTCAGATTCTGCAAAACGCCGCGACCGTTCTCGCCCGTGATGATGCCGCGATACTGCCGCAGTCCTTCGTCCGTCTCTCGCATGGCGATCGGCTCGTCGACCAGACGATTGTCACTCGTCGAGTACAGCAGCGTGACTTCGTCTGGCATCTCTCCCGAGAGATCGGCCGTCACTTCCAGCTGAGACCGCGCCAAGACTTCCACATCTCCTGGCTGAACACGATTGATCTCCGTCCGAGTATCGACAGCCACCGATGCTGCCGGCAGCAAAGCACGCCACAAGGAGTTGGACAGATTCTTGGGTGAAAACACCGTGTACAAACAGGTGACGACGACCAACCCCAGCAGCACGTAGGACAGGCGCATCAACAGCCGGCGATCGACCGCCTGCTCGACGTCCATGTGTGTCAGTCCGAGACCGGCTCGCTTCTCTAGCACAGCGCGGATCTCAGGCGACACCTCACGACCCGCCCGTTTGAGGTCGACCAGCGTCACCAGCGTGCTGCGAAACTCCGGCTCCGCATCTTCAATCTCTCTCGCTGCATACAAAGCCGAGACCTTGCGGAAGTACGGCAGCACCAATTTCCAGACGCACCAGCCACTCAGTACCGTCACGAGCAGACCGAGAAGGACGAACCGCATGCCTCGACCGAACCCACCGTCGATGATCCAGTGATCGAACAACGCGAACACGAGTACGTACGCCAGCACAGCCGTCGACCCGCCGACGAGGGCGGTCAACAGATCGTTGGTCTTGATGCCCGCGCGGGTCTTCTGCACCTGAAAGTCGATGAACTCGTCATAATCGACATACTTGGACGAATCCGACGGCGGAACCTGCGTTGCGGTCGACATGGCAGCCATTGGTCTGGGAATTCACGGATAAGACAGCCGCACGAACGACATCATACAACCGTCTTTCCTATTCTATTCGACAGGGAGCGTGTGTGTATATTGCCGAACAAGGATCGTCGAGCGAAATGCCGCAGAGTCACGACAGCTCCACCATTCGTAACGACTCTGCATGATCCCGTTGGCGTCAGCAGGAGCACGTCACTTGGGAGATGGGATCATTCCCCAGACTGACGTGGAGGGATGACAATATCGGTCGTCACAGGCAGGTGGTCCGAATCGATCGATGGCCCGACCCGGTGATCGATCACTTTCAATTCGGGCGAGACCAGGACATGGTCAATCGGGATCTGAGGCAGCGGCAGCCAGCCGGGCCAAGTTGGTTGCCAACCGAATCCTTCGCTCGCGTCACGCATCTCAGCTGTTTTTGCGAGTGTCCGGAACTTCGGTGACCATCGCGTCGTATTCAGGTCTCCTAAGAGCACCAAGGGTCCGCGAATTGTCGAGAGCAAGCGTCCGAGTTCGTCCAGATACTCATCGCGGATGATTGTTCTCTCACGCCCGCTGGGAGGGTACGGGTGAGCGCCACATACGGTGAGCTCAACTCCGTCAGATTCGATTTCTGCCATCACGACCGGAAGACTCTGAGATCCGATGCGAATGATTCGCTCGTCCCGTAGTGGTAACCGGCTCAACAGGGCACATCCGAATGCTCCGTACGACGGATACCGCGGATCGCTGATGCTATCGATCCTGTAGGGATACTCGTTCTGCAAATCATCTAGTGCCGACAACCAGTGATCGTTGATTTCAAGTGTCAACACGACGTCTGGCTGCTCATCCTTGATAAGATCGATCAACAACCGAGTGTTGTCGTTGCGCACGAAGACATTGGCCGTCATCAACCGAAGTTGAGGAGTTGTCACAACTTCACGGGGTCGGGGCAGAAAGAGTGGGCTAATCAGCGCCAGATTGAAGCCCCCGATGACGACAATCACACACAGCCATTTCCACTCACGAAGCCACAAAGCGATCGCCAGGAAGGGAATCAGCAGAACCGCATACTGCACACGGAAGTGACAGCACAAGTCCCCGATCCACCACCAACGTGCTGTCAATGTGCTGAACAAGGGCAGCAGTGCAAACAAGGTCGCAGTGTGGAACGCCCATCTGCCCCATCGTTTGAAGCTCTCAGGGCGCATGTCTGCTTCGTGGGCACGATCCCTCACAGAAATCGCTCATCGGAGAAGGGATGCAGCGATCCAAGTGACTTCTCGGGCGGCAGTGTGTCAATCAAGGCTTCGGCCATCTTGAAGTCGTCCTGCGTTGTGATCTTGAGATTCATGGGCCAGCCTTCGACGATCGTTACCGGATGTCCGGATCGCTCGACTAACTCAGCCTCGTCCGTCGCCTCATAGCCGTCTCGCTTCGCATAAGCATCCACGAGCACCTGTTTTGCGAAGACTTGTGGGGTCTGAGCAGCGTAGAGACCACTCCGATCAACGGTCTCCGTGATCGTCTCATCCTCAACCCGCTTGATGGTGCTCGACAGAGCGACAGCCGGGATCGCGGCTCCACTCTTCTCGGCAGCCTCGAAGACCTCACCGATCCACTTCTTGACGATCAACGGTCGTGCAGCGTCATGCACTGCCACAAAGTCGACATCGCCTTTGATCCTCGCCAATCCGTTCTCGACAGACTCTGCTCGCGAGGCACCTCCCGCCACAATTTCGATCTCCATGAAGGCCAGATTGGCTGCAAACTTCTGCTTGAACGACTCGATGTCATCCTGCGCGATACAGATGATCGTCTGCACGACATCATCGCGACCCGTGAACGCCTCCGCCGTCCTGACCCAGACAGGACGGCCTTTCAAATCGACGAACGGCTTCTTGCGATGTGCATCGCCGAAGCGGGTGCTGTTGCCGGCGGCTGGCAGGATGACGGCGAACTTGTGCATGTCAATGGCCGCGGGTTCGAATTTGGTGTGGTTCAACGATCAGGAGTTTGCCGTGGTAGTGATCCGCATCAGGATGCGTGACCAGATAGTCCAGCAATCTGGTCGTGATCTGCCCCATCGATTCCGGATGGTTTCTGGCACGCAATGAGATCAAGTCTTTGTACAGATCAGGGGGATAGCTGACAATATCTGCAAAATCACCATTGAGCGAGAGCAAGACCGCATCCAGCGTTTGCGCTGTTGCGATGACGACCGGATCGGGCGAATCGGGTGGCAGGTGGTCTTGCAACTTGAAGACCTCGTGGCCCGCCGTTGCCAGTTGAGTCACGACCGAGTTGGGGACACAGTGATCCGCAAAGAATCGCAATCCCATCAGGCAGCGACCTCGAAGTCGGCGAGGTCACGCGCCAAATCGAGACAGGCGGCAATGTCATCGGCCGTCAGATCGGGAAACTCCGCAATGATGTCATCTGTGGAGGAGCCAGCAGCAAGGTAACCAAGAATCAATCCGACAGGAATCCGCGTATTGACGATCCGCGGTTTACCCCGCAGCACGTCCGGCGTGCTGACAATGCGGTCTCTCCATTGGACTGGCATGTGAGTTTCCTCCCAATCGTCACGCAGGAACGAGAGTATTGTTAGTCCTCAAGTCGGAAGTCGACGCGGTAATACTTGATCGACACATTGTTTACCATTTTGAGGGCATAAGTCAGCTTCACATCGGGCTCGCCGCAGATGATCAGGCCTGAGACTCGCTGGCTCCCCTCACACAGATTTTCTGCTACCCAGCCCATATACCTGAGCACCTGTCCGACAACCTTGTCCGCCTGCCTGCCTTTCTTAAGTTCGATCACCACAAAGTCGCCAGTGCTCGCGTCTAAGGCCAGGATGTCGATCACACCAACTTCCGTCTGATATTGCTGTCCGATGGGCCCGACTTCAGGATCAGTCAACAGTTCGAGCTTGCCCTGAAAGACAGCGATAAAATTGGACACAATGAAGTCTTCCAGATACCGTTCGAGAGCAAACTCAGTCGGACTCGTGACGTCTGGATCATTGCTCTCAGTCGGGCCGGAATCATCTTCATCCTCAAGGAGCCAGAGGGCCTTGTCCTCCGCCACTTCATGCAACGTGGTCATTCCAAAGATCGGGTCTTCATACTCGTCATCTCGCCGATCATCTCGCCACTCAACCTCGATGTGGTGCGGATAGGCAATCGACTCGTAATCAGTACCAAATTGCCCGAACAGCGGCAAAACTCTGTCCGGGTCATAACAAGCGGTCCTCTTCACCGTTCCAATTCCGGCTATCTGCTTCGTTCCACGCCTCGCGAAGATGATTTCTCCTGGCGCAATTGAGTGGTAGAACTTGTGGAGCATTCTCGCAGCAGTCATGGCCGCACCCGCGGTGTAATTCGGCCACATATTGCAGATACGATCACGAATCTGGGTATCATCAAGACTCGAAATGTCACCCAATTCACGCCAACCGATCGAGATGATGCCGTTGGCTAAATCGTACTCCCACACAGCATCGTACAAATCAGGATCTCTCGAATCTGCCGGTGCGATAGCCCAATAACGTGACATAGGACAATCCAAACGAGAGTGGCAAATGGTCGCCGTGATTCAACGAGTCCTCACACCTCTTTCGCGTCGATCCAGCTCATCATGCTGCGGAGTTCGCGGCCGACGCGTTCGAGTTCGTGGGTGCGTTCGCGGCGGCGGGTGGCTTTGAAGGCGGCTTGGTTGGCCTTGTTCTCCAGGATCCATTCCTTGGCGAACTCGCCCGCCTGAATCTCGGCGAGGATCCGCTTCATCTCCGCCTTCGTCTCATCAGTGACGATGCGGGGACCGCGTGTGTAGTCACCGAACTCGGCCGTGTTGGAGACCGAGTAACGCATGTAATTCAGGCCGCCCTGATAGAAGAGGTCGACGATCAGTTTGAGTTCGTGCATGCACTCGAAGTAGGCCATCTCCGGTTGATAGCCAGCTTCGACGAGCGTCTCGAAGGCTGCTTTGACGAGTGCACTCACTCCGCCGCAAAGGACGACCTGTTCGCCGAACAGGTCTGTTTCGGTTTCCTCTTCGAACGAGGTTTCGATGACGCCGCCGCGTGTGCCGCCGATGCCTTTGGCGTAGGCGAGGGCCAATTGCCGTGACGAGTCGGAGGCTCCGTCCCCCATTGCGATGAGTGAGGGAACGCCTCCACCCTTCTCGTATTCGCTGCGAACGAGGTGTCCCGGTCCCTTCGGAGCCACAAGGGCGATATCGACCCCCTCGGGCGGGACGACTTGGTCGAAGTGGATGTTGAATCCATGTGAGCACATCAACAGATTGCCGGGCGACAGGTTGGGCTTGATGTGTTCGCGATACAGGTCGCCCTGAACTTCATCTGGTAACAGAATATTGACAAGGTCGCCTTGTTTGGTCGCCTCGTCAATCGGCAGCGGATCAAAGCCATGCGAGACGGCGAGGTCGTAGTTGGCCGACCCCTTGCGTTGGCCGACGATCACCGTCAGTCCGCTATCCTTGAGGTTTTGTGCCTGGGCATGCCCCTGCGAGCCATAGCCAAGGATGGCGATGGTTTTGCCTTTGAGGAGGGAGAGGTCAGCGTCGTCGTCGTAGTAAATCTTGGCGGCCATGTTTGATTGATCGTTCAGGATTGATGGTTGAGGGAATGTCAGGTTGTTGGTTGATAACGGTCAATAGCCGTCATGAGTTTCTGGACAGAGAGTTCAAAGCCGGGCAGAAGCGGCGATTGGACGCTCTGAGCTTCGTCAAACTTCCGTTGTGAGTCCGTACCGAAGACGGTGATCGTCCGGTCGAAACGGTCGATGACCCAATACTCGACGACACCTGCCGCGCGATACTCGTCTCTTTTGAGCACATAGTCACGATGACGGTCTCTGCGTCTTTCAGAGACGAACTCAATTGCGATCTGTGGGACGTCGTGATCGATGTTGGGAGTCCGTCCTAGTCCGACCCAGACCGCCCTGTCAGCCCGTCGCCGACCATTCGCTACAGCGATGTACTGTTCCTGCATCGTGTCATCGACGCACTCTCCCTGGGGCTGTGATTCCTGGTAAATGCGAATCCAGTGACCGAGTAAATCGTTCGGCTGTCTCTCTGCTGGACTCACAATCACGACTCCCTGAACCAGTTCAAAAGTGTATTCCCGATCCCAGTCGTCAATGGAATCGAACTCTTGGGGAGTCATGCACAGTCCATTGTCCTCCGGGTTGAGCCGGTGAATCGTCGGCAATTCGGCAATACTCATGGTCATTCTCCTGGCACAACTGTGAGACGGAGTCACTCCATTCTCTCACGACAGCGTGCAAGTGTCAAAATGCCCTTTCAAATCGGTGTCGGCTCGCCAACAGGAGCTTCAGCGGCCATCGAGTGACCACGAAGCAGGGCAATGCGTCCGGTACGGACGAGTTCCAGAATCCCGAAGGGCCGCATCATATCGATGAAGGCTTCGATCTTCGACTCGGTGCCGGAAATCTCGATGACGACATGCTCGGCGCTCACGTCAACAATCCGACCACGGAAAATCTCCGATAGCTCCTTTACCTCAGAGCGTCTCTGACCGTCGCAATTGACCTTGATTAACATCAGATCTCGTTCGACAAACTCCAGACCGGAGTAATCGAGCACGCGAACGACAGTGACGATCTTTTCCAGCTGCTTGCGGACCTGATCGAGTGTCCGATTGTCGCCACTGACGACAAACGTCATCCGCGACAGCTCCTGATTTTCCGTCTCTCCGACGGCCAGAGAGTCGATATTGTACGCTCGTGACGCCAGCATTCCTGAAATATGAGCGAGGACTCCAGGCTGGTTCATGACCAGCGCGGAGAGCACATGACGCATGATTGCTTCCTTTTGTCGTGAATATCGAATGGAGCAGTGTACCCCTGAGTCGAGTGAGACACAACTGCCGGAAAGGTGTTCAGGATCCCACATTCCGGTCAAGAGAATCAGGCAAATTGCGTATCACCAGCCGATGGCTCTGTCTTGGAATGTCGAACAGAATTGCGCCTGAGCACATCGGAACCAACTTGCCATTCACCAGACAACGACCTAAGCCGTGGCTATACTGCGTTGCTCACGACAACCAGATACACACGGAGAAGTCATGGCAGTACCAACAATTGCACCGGGACAAACGAAGATTGGCTGGATTGGCACGGGCGTGATGGGCCAGAGCATGTGCGGTCATCTCATCGACAACGGCTTCAGTGCAACCGTCTACAGCCGCACAAAGGAGAAGGCCCAGGGACTGCTGGACAAGGGGGCGACATGGGCCGACTCTCCCAAAGCGGTCGCGGAGCAGTCCGACGTGATCATCGCCATCGTTGGTTTCCCCCAAGACGTTCGGGAGGTCTTTCTTTGCCCCGAGAATGGAGCACTCGCCGGATCAAAGTCGGGCAACATCCTGGTCGACATGACGACCAGTGAGCCGTCACTCGCTGAGGAAATCGCCGAAGCGGCCAAGGACAAAGGTGTGCATTCCGTCGATGCACCAGTCTCTGGCGGCGACGTCGGGGCAAAGGAGGCGCGGCTGTCGATCATGATCGGCGGCGAGAAAGAGATCGTTGACGCTCTCAACCCCTGCTGGGAAGCCATGGGCAAAACCATCGTGCATCAGGGCCCCGCCGGTGCCGGTCAGCACACCAAGATGGTCAATCAAACGCTCATCGCCACGAACATGATCGGCGTCTGCGAGGCACTGCTGTACGGCCACAAAGCGGGACTGGACCTCGAAACGGTCATGAAGTCGGTCTCCACAGGAGCGGCGGGGAGTTGGTCACTTTCCAACCTCGGTCCGCGAATCATGGACAACAACTTCGATCCGGGTTTCTTCGTCGAACACTTCATCAAGGACATGGGCATCGCACTCGCTGAGTCGCGCCGCATGGGCCTCTCGATGCCCGGGCTTGCACTCGCTGAGCAGTTGTATCAGTCGGTGAAGGCGAATGGTCACGGATGGGATGGAACGCACGCGCTGATGCTGGCCTTGGCTCAGATGTCGAACGTCGACTGGAAGATCCGATAATCTACGATCACCACGAATGTGGTTCATGCGACATGTTGGGGTGCCGGAGTGGGGGCGGTGTCGCTTACAATCTTTGGAGACCTGACGATGATTTTCCGCTCAACTGCCCCCCGCTGAGCCTTGGTTGAATTGTGATCGCATGCCGATCTATGCGTTTCCGTGCCCACACTGCTCAATTCCTTTACGGATGAAGGACCGAGGATTCGTCGGGCCGACGATCGCCTGTCCCGACTGTGCAGGTCCAATCGTGCTTCGCACTGACGCCCAGGGAGCCATTGTTGGCGAACCGATGACTTCTCCTGAGACGACTGCGCCAAAGCCCTCTTCACTCGCGGGTTCGAGTCTCCGTGAGCGGCTCTGGACATGGACTTCGCCAAACATAACGCCGGTGGGAGTTGCCTGGATGGTTGCCGCCAGCCTGTCAGTCGGGCTCGTGACTTGGATCGCAATCTCGCCCCGGGACAAAGCGAGCCCTGAGCCTGTAACCACAGTTGCTCCGACGTCAAACCCACAGCGATCCGTCGTCGACCAGCAGTCGCCAGCCGAACCTGAGCAACTTGATTCGGAGCGCCAACTCTCAGGTCTTTATGAACAATTCTCGTCGTTTCGTGAGGCAACCGGCACATGGCCGGCAGGAACTGTCGGCGATGCTTCGCTTCCTGCAACTGGCCGATTCTCTTGGTTGGCTGTTCTCGCTGCCCAGAACGACCCTGATGGCCCCCAACCGCAGTGGGGCCGGGCGTGGAACGACTCTGCGAACGACCGATTCGTCAGGCAGCGTCAGGATCGCTTTCTCAACCCGGCGGTCCCTCATCAAACAGGAAATGATGGGTATCCGGCGAGCCATTTCGTTGGCGTGACAGGAGTCGGACCAGATGCAGCCAGTCTCCCGGTTGGTCATCCCCGTGCTGGGATGTTTGGAAGAGATCGAGTTACCACACTGGACAATGTCTCCGATGGGCTCGGTAACACAATGCTCGTCGCAGGGGTCGAATCGGACATCGGCTCGTGGGCGGCAGCAGGCCGATCGACCATGCGGAGCTTCACAGCCGAACCGTATGTCCAGGGTCCTGATGGCTTTGGTACTGGACAAGCTGATGGGATGTTCGTGCTGATGGCAGACGGGAGTACACGATTCCTCTCATCCAAGACGGACCCCATCGTTCTCCGCCGCATGGCAGCTGCCGCAAATGGATTGCCTCTCGATGCGATGGTCGCTGGTGAGCCGGAAATCGCGGAGGCAACTCCGCCGGACATCCCTGATGAAGCGGATCCACTTGTCGAAGACGTAGAGGACATCGTGGCCGAGTTGGCAGAGCCGGTCGATCAACCGTTGGATGTTCCGTTTGTTGAAGATGGTCCGTCCATCGACCTTGCCGCGGCGCTTGCTCAGCCGATTGCCCAATTCGAGCAGAAGAAACCAATCGCCACTCGACAGCTGCTGCTGATCATCGAGGAAATGGTGGGCGTGGAGATTGTCGAGACGCCGCTGCCGAAAGCTGTCCGGGCCCGGCTGGATCAGCCTGTCATTCTTCTGCTCAAGGACACGACCGTTGGTGACCTTCTCACAGCGGTGCTACAAGAGGTTCGCCTGAGCTATGTGGTCAGCAAGGACCAATTGGAATTGATCGAACAGACCGTCGGCATCGAGTAACTCTCAGCCGTGATCAAGTGGCGACTGTTTCCTTTTCGGAAAGAACCGTTTCAGCCAGTTTCCCGTAAGCTTTGACCTTCTCGTCAATGCCGGGGGCCATTGCTCCAACGTGACCTGCCTCAGCGAGATTCAGGCGAATTTGCTGACAGATCGACTTGAGTTGTTCCACCTCCGCCTTGTTGATCCCAGCGGTCGCCTGTTGGCGAATTTGGTGGCAGGTGTCTGTGGTCTGTTTCCAGACAGCCTCTGCCTTCGCCGTCGCTGTGATGCGGTTCCGCCGCCGATCGTTGCTGCAAGCCTTCCGCTCAAGCCAGCCATCACGCTCCATTCGACGCAGCACACCAGCGAGAGTGGGCGGTTCAATACCAAGATAATCGGCCATCTCAGTTTGTGAGAAGCCTTCGTCGCACGCCAAGCAGGCAAGCACCTCCCACTGTCGGAGCGTCATGCCAAGTTGCAACAAATCAGCTTCCAAAACCCGTCGCATCGCATGGGATGTTGTGAACAACGCATACCCAAGGCTGTCTTCAAAATCAAATTCAAGCAAAATATCTCTCCGCCAGACGATTCTGTCACTGGCATGATAAGCCGATCAACACTACAGGGGCAAGCCGGACTTCGCCCAAGGCCTCTGTCGTGAAGATTACCGTTGAATTGGTCCGACTCTAATGGTTGAAGAGAAACTCTCGGCTGCTGAGAATCGACCAGAAAATGTCCTCGATCACCTCTCGTTCATCTCCCGTGCCGGTGTCAGGCAGCATCGACACCAGACTCTCTCGCTCGGAGTCGGTCGGGAACCGTGCCAGACACGCGAGGTAAACCTCATCGAGTAGAGCCGCGTCCGACATGCCTGTTCGTCGGAGTTGCACCAGTTGGTCGACCCGATTCCCTGCGGCCTTCAGCTTCTCGTTGATCGTGTCACCATTCGACAGATGCAACACTTGCACCATGCTTGGCTCGTCGGAGCGCTCGCACTCACAGGTGATGCGTCGCTGATTGCGGCCGAAGGTCTGGAGAAAGTAATTCTTGACCGTCGAGTCATAGAGTTGAATTGCTTTCGTCCCTGCGGGATAGAAGTCCGTGTCGGCGACATCAGAGCCAGCGTATGCGATTTGGTTGAACTCCGAGGGGACCCCCGTCACTTGCACGACGCCGTCATGCAAAACCTCTGCCATCATGCGGCGCGGGTAATAGCGTGAGTAGAAGCGTTTCTCTTCGGCATTCCCCGGCAAGGGCCGACTTGATCGTTGATAGGCATTCGATTGCAGGATCGTCCGCATCAATGACTTGAGGTCAAACTTGTGCTCAATCAGCGACGCGGCCGCTGCGTTCAGCAACTCGTTATTTGAGGCGGGATTCGAGGCCCGCATGTCGTCAACCTGCTCAACCAATCCGACGCCAAAGAAGTTGGCCCACACGCGATTCGTGATTGATCGTGCAAAGTACGGGTTCTCAGGGGAGGTCATCCATGCAGCCAGAGCCTCACGGCGATCGGTCGGATCGTCGAACGGGATCGGCTCGGCATCGAGTGGAGTAGGCGGCTGCGGCTTACCTGTCCGAGGCTGGGTCAGTTCACCCGTCTCGACGACGTAGAGTGTTC
Organism: Planctomycetaceae bacterium; assembly: GCA_029259815.1. Lineage (GTDB taxonomy): Bacteria > Planctomycetota > Planctomycetia > Planctomycetales > Planctomycetaceae > JAHBXU01. Next base: position 29,749 of record JAJDEJ010000260.1, read on the forward strand.
GCTTCCCGTCCCCATTCCGACCGTCCCCGCCCCAGCCTTTGGCTCGGACACGTGAGAACAAGTTTGCCATGGCGTAGTATTGGTCGTTGGTCCATTTTTCCAGCGGATGGTTATGGCACTTCGCACATCCGATCGACAAACCGAGAAACGCCTGACACGCGTTCTCATTCATGCCCTCGGGATCTTGATTGATGGCGAAGAAATTGGTCGCTCCGTTCTCATAACTGTTGCCGGTTGATGTCAGAATCTCCTGCACAAACTCGTCCCAAGGCGTGTTCTCTTCGACGCGTTCGTGGATCCACTCGTAGTACGCCTTCAACGCTTCGGGGCGAAGCAGATTTCCATTGAGCATCAGAATGTCGGACCACCGGTACGTCCAGTAGTCGACAAACTCAGGTCGAGCCAACAACTCCTCAATCAGACGATCCCGTTTGTCTTCCGTGGCATCTCCCAGGAAGGCTTGGACTTCTTCGACCGATGGGAGCGCTCCGATCGTGTCGACATAGGCACGTCGCACAAAGTCCGCATCACTGCATGCCGCAGAGGCTGGCAGGTTCAGTCGTTGCAATTGCTCATCAATCAACTCGTCAATGAAGTTCCGCGGCTCACGTATGTCCACGAGTTCTGCTTGATCCCCGGTCTGTTCGTTGCTCGTAAACGGCACTGTGATGCGGGCGATTGCGAGCTTTGACGAATAGGACGCCACGATCGCGCCTTCGCCCGGACCAATCACTGTGACGGCCCCCTCCTGACCGATCGTTGCCACCGCTTCGTTGGTGGACGACCAGATCACCCAACGAGTCACGTCTCTCGATGCTCCGTCTGAGAATTGGGCCGTGACAGCCATCTCTCGCTTGTCGCCGATAGCCTGTGTGGCGCGCTCTGGAGAGATGCTGATCCTCTCGACTCTTGCATCTTCCTCTGTCGGCGGGGCTGCCCCATTGGCGATCCAGTCGGCGATGATTCTGTACTCGACGGAGTCTGTCTCAAACCGGAGGCCCCCCTTGTGGGGAATGGCTCCCGAGGGTTTTGCGAGGAACAGGCTGCGACCGGGGTCCGACAGCACGACCCGCCGCCCGCGATCTTGCTTCACAATGTTGAAGAAGTCCGACTCTGGATCGTACCCCCGCAACGACAGCCGAAACCCGCCTTTCCCCGCGAGCGTCCCATGACATGACCCTGAGTTGCACCCCTGCTTCGCGAGGATGGGAAGCACATCGTTACGGAAACTGATCTGCGTGGAATCATCAGCCGTCGACGCGTCATCAGACAACACTGAATCGACAAACGATACGGAGACAATGAGACAGATGAAAACAGATGCAATGAATTGATTCATGGACGCTCGTCTGCTCACTGACATTACTTCCTTTGCTTCTATTCATTTTTCAACAGAAGCAAAGGAAGGCAAGGAAGTGACGTGTTGTTGACTAAAACAGTTCGTGAATCTCGCGGTGGCCGAAGTCGACCAGCGGAAAGGGGCGGCCTGCGGGGCCGGGGAGGTGGGATTCGAGGTCGAATCCCAGACTGTGGAAGATGGTTGCCAACACGTCGCCCGGCTCGACAGGTCGTTCGGCTGGGACTCCGCCCACCGGATCGCTCGCCCCAACAACTTGCCCGCCCTTCACTCCACCGCCAGCGTAGTAAGTTGTGAAACATTGCGGCCAGTGGTCGCGACCGCCAGCTGGGTTCACTCGGGGCGTGCGACCGAACTCCTGCAGATTGCACACCATTGTGTCGTCGAGCATCCCTCGGTCCGCGAGGTCTTCGATCAGGGCAGTGTACCCCTGATCGTACATGGGGCAAACGATCTCCTTCATGCCCTCGATCGAAGTGAAGGGTTTGGAGCCGTGAATGTCCCAAGTCACTTCGTTAAAGACCGTGAGGAACGAGTTGATTGTGATGAAGCGGACTCCGTTCTCAACAAGCCTTCGCGCGAGTAGGCAACATTGGCCAAAGCGGTTCATTCCGTATCGTTCACGCACCTTCTGCGGCTCCTTCGTCAGATCAAACGCCTCACGGGCCTGAGTACTCGTCATCATGCGGAAGGCAGCTTGAAAGTTGTCATTGAGCAAGGCCGCATTCTCGGTCGCCTCAAAGTTGCTGACAGCATCGTCGACGATCTCTCGCATCTTGCGACGGCGTTCGAGCCGGACCGTGCTGATGTCAGCGGGAGGCAGGAGGTCGGGCACTTTGAAGTCGGGCTTGGAGGGGTCAGCCATCAGGGCGAATGGATCGTACGCCTTGCCGAGGAATCCCCCCGCCTGACCGTTAGGCAGGTTGCCACCGCCGCGCCCCATGGTCTCCGGCAGGACGACGAACGGCGGCAGGTCGGTCTTGCGTCCAAGCAGATAGCTCGCCACGGCTCCGGCGTGCGGCGTATTGACCCCACCCTGAAACTGTCGCCCCGTCTGCATCATCTGCCAACCCGCATCGTGGACAGCCGCTGCTGTGTGATAGCACGACCGCACCAGCGAGAACTTGTCCGCGATCTTCGCGTGCCTCGGCAGGATCTCCGAGAGTTGCATCCCAGGCACATTGGAGTCGACCGGGTTGAAGGGCCCGCGCACTTCGGCGGCGGCCTCGGGTTTCATGTCCCACAAGTCGATATGACTGGGGGCACCCAAGTTGAAAATCATGATGCAGGCCCGCTCATCATGACCCGGCTTGATGGCCCCGGCTTCTTTCGCGGCCAGGTAACTGGGCATCGACAACCCGACGCCGCCCAATGTGCCGACCTGCATGAAGTCCCGCCGGGTCATGCCATCGCAGGTCTGAGTCTTGCCGCGGCCAGTCAACGTGAGCATGGAACCTCTCCGTCCGTCCGGTGGGTGATTGAGTCATCAAGTCATGTGCAGACCGACCAAGGTCTGCCATGTAGCTATTATCGCCTGAGACCGGGGGGGACCGTCAAGGGGCTGGCAAAATGGATGGTGGGTCAGTTTGGCCAAGGTGGGTGGCACGCCCAGACCAACGGGATGGGAGTGGCGAGCGCGGGACAAGTGAAGGAAAGCTCCAAAACCATTCGCCACGCCCTTCCTGACGTCAGGGCGTGCCACCCGGAACGTCCTGGCAGTCAGCTGATCCACCAACCCAACATGAATCCCGTGAACGAACAGGTTCACAACCCACATACAGGAACGAACGCCGGAATGGGGATCAAGGGTCAATGCGACTCACGCCGTCCGAGGATCAATCTTGTCCGCGTCGATTCCCAGATCACGGAGGACTCCCGGCAGTTGTTGACGATCGTACTGACCTTCATCGGCCAATGCCGACAATGTCGCGAAGACCGTGCATTCTGCGTCGATTTCAAAGTGCCGGCGGAGAGTCTCTCGGGTGTCGCTGCGACCGAAGCCATCTGTTCCCAGCACCTGATACCGACCCGGAATCCATTGGCGAATCTGATCGGCGACGAGGCGCACGTTATCACTGGCGGAGATAAACGGTCCGTCGATACCGTCGAGCGAGCTTTCAAGGTAGCTCACACGACCATCACCGTCGGGATGAAGTGCGTTCCAGCGAGACGTCGCCATCGCATCGCGGCACAATTCGCTGTAGCTGGTGACGCTCCAGACGTCCGTACCGATGCCGTATTTCTCCTGCATGAGTTGCTGAGCACGCAGCACCTCTGGGAGAATGGTGCCCGAACCGAACAACTGCGGACGTTTCTGCTGCCCGTCGCCACTGTCGGTCGAACTGATCCGGTACATCCCTTTGAGGATGCCCTCTTGGACGTGATCGCCCTTGGGCATCGATGGCATCTCGTACGCTTCGTTGTAGACCGAGATGTAATAGAAGATGTTTTCACCATCGGCGTACATGCGACGCAGGCCGTCTTGAATGATGACGGCCAGTTCGTACGCATACGCAGGGTCATAGGAGACGAGGTTGGGTACGGTCGTGGCCATAAGTTGGCTGTGTCCGTCCTGGTGCTGGAGTCCTTCGCCATTCAGCGTTGTGCGTCCGGAGGTGCCGCCGATGAGGAAGCCCTTGACGCGTGAGTCAGCCGCACACCAGATCAGATCGCCGACTCGCTGGAAGCCGAACATCGAGTAGTAGATGTAGAAGGGAATCATATTCTTGCCGAGATTGCTATACGTCGTCCCGGCGGCGATGAATGATCCCATCGCTCCTGCTTCGTTGATGCCCTCTTCGAGCACCTGCCCGTCCTTGGCTTCCTTGTAGTACATCATCTGGTCGCGATCGACCGGCTCGTAGGTCTGCCCCTTGCTGGAGTAGATGCCGAACGCACTGAAGAACGCCTCCATGCCGAATGTGCGTGCTTCGTCCGGGATGATGGGCACGATACGTTTGCCGATAACCTTGTGTCGCATCAGTCCTTGGAGAATGCCTGCGTATGCCTGGGTCGTGGATGCTGTGCCCTTCTTCTCTTCGTTGCCGACGAGTTGACGGCTGAAGGCCTTATGATCGAGGTCCGGAACATCCAGTCGTTCGTCTGTCGGTCGACGAGATGGAATGTATCCGCCAAGTTGATCGCGTCGGGCATTGAGGTACGCCATCTCCTCACTGTCCGGAGCCGGTTTGTAAAACGGCGCGTTGACGCAGTCTTCCTCAGAGATGGGGATGTCGAAGCGGCCGCGAAACTGCTTGAGTTCTTCGACATTCTCAAACTTCTTCTGGTTGTGAGCGACATTCCGTCCCTCGCCCGACTCACCCAAGCCGTATCCTTTAATTGTCTTGGCGAGGATGACCGTAGGGGCACCTTCGTGTTCCGTCGCTGCCTTGTAGGCGGCATAGACTTTCTCAGGGTCATGACCGCCACGTCGGAGCTTCTCGAGTTTCTGATCGGGGAGATGATCCACCAGTTCCAGGAGTTCATCATCGACGCCGAAGAAATGATTGCGGATGTACGCACCGTCAGAGACTGTGTACTTCTGGAACTGACCATCGACGACTTCGCCCATGCGTTTGACGAGTTTGCCGTTGTGATCTCGGGCGAGAAGCGGGTCCCAGTCGCCCCCCCAGACCACTTTGATGGCGTTCCACCCGGCTCCACGAAACGCGCCTTCCAACTCCTGGATGATCTTGCCATTGCCTCGCACGGGACCATCGAGCCGTTGCAAGTTGCAGTTGATGACCCAAGTGAGGTTATCGAGGTTCTCACGGGAGGCGAGGGTGATCGCACCGAGAGTCTCCGGCTCGTCGACTTCGCCATCACCCACGAAGCACCACACACGGGACTGCGATGTATCGATGATGCCACGGGCGTGGAGGTAACGCAGGAACCGGGCCTGATAGATCGAGCAGATTGGCCCCAGACCCATCGACACCGTCGGGAACTGCCAGAAGTCCTCCATCAGCCAGGGGTGCGGATACGACGACAGACCTTCGCCACGTGTGGTCTCCTGTCGGAAGTTCTCCAACTGTGACTCACTCAGGCGCCCCTCAACAAAAGCCCGTGCATACATGCCGGGCGACGCGTGGCCCTGGAAGTAGACCATGTCTCCCGTGTGATCGTCCGTCCGGGCATGAAAGAAGTGGTTTTGGGCCACCTCGTACAATGTGGCTGAGGATGCAAACGTCGAGATATGTCCACCGACGTTCGTGTGCAGGTTTGCCCGGTGGACCATGGCCATCGCGTTCCAGCGGATGATCGACTTGATCCGCCGCTCAATCTCCATGTTGCCTGCAAAGCGGGGCTGATCCTCGAGGGAGATCGTGTTGATGTAAGGCGTCGTCGCCAGAAAGGGCATCGTCACTCCACGGACGTATGCCCGCTCACGCAACTGCACGAGCAGCTGTCGAGTGCGTTCCGGTCCATATCGATGCAGGACTGACTCCAGCGAATCGTACCACTCTTCCAGCTCCACAGGGTCGATCCCCTGCACAACGCCGCCGCTGACTTGGTCTGTCGACATGAATCATCTCACTTTGTATCTATCTTGGCACCGACCTTGAGGCAGTCGGATCAATTGGATTTCATTTCAGGAACTGCAATTGTAGCAGCCAATCGGGGACGCAACACCCCGTGGTTGCGTTGTGTTCAGTCCAGAATCGAATGACAGGAAAGAGAAAAGCGGATCGGGCGGATGAGGCAGATCGTTACGGATTCTTTTGACTCAATCCAATGCCAATTGGTTGGTCGAACGAGATGCCGGTCAGATTGGCGGAAGGGTGACGCTTCATTTGATCCTAAGAAATCCGCCGCATCCGCCAAATCCGCTTTTCCTTTTGACGTTATTGACCACACGAAGTGTCTCAAACGATTCGCTACCATCTCACGCCCGACTCCTTAGAATGCTCTCCATGAACACGACATCAGAACTGCAAACACTGCGTGCCGGCATGGTCGGCATGGGCATGATTTTTGATGAGACGTACCGGCCGTTCTTCGAGCGAGCCCACAAGGAGGGTCTCTACGAACGACCGCTGGGAGACCTTGATGTGCAGCTCGCTGCGGTCGCCACCCGCACCGGCAGCCGGGCAGAGCGATATCGTGAGGATGCTCAGGATCGCATCCATCCCTTCGACAGTTTTGCCGGTGACGGCTCGGTTGAACGGATGCTGCATGAGAATCTCGACTTCGCCTGCGTCGCCACACCAGACGACCGCCACTTCGAGGCCGCCAAGCACGTCCTCGAAGCGGGCGTGCATCTGCTGGTCGAGAAGCCCTCCGTCCTCACACTCTCTGAGTTAGACGAACTCGTGGCTCTCGCCGAAGCCAAGGGAGTCCTTGCGAAGGTCGTCTACCACAAACTCCTCGACCCGGATCACAAGAAGCTGCGTACGCTCGTTGTGGACGATGTTCTGCAGCACGTCAACAATGGCTACTGCACATTGTTGGAGCCGAAGCTCATCAGCGGCTCGCAGTTCTCCGAGTGGATCACCGGTCGCAACCCCGGCACGTACGTCGCCGTCCATTACATCAAGCTCATCGACTTTACCTTCGGCGGTCGACTCAAGACCGTCACAGCGACCGGTCAGCGAGGCCTCGTCGGCGAGGCAGACGGCCCGACGTGGGACAGCGTGCAGATGCGGATGATCTACGAGTACGACTCAGGACGTGAAGCAGCGTTCGACATTCACACCTCTTGGGTCACGCCCGACAACTTCCCCGGCTACGTCGAGCAGGAAGTGCAATTCCGCTTCGACAACGGCCTCTGGAACGGCCACTCTCGCAAACGGGGCGTCGAATGCACGGTCGAAGGCAAGACCCCCTTTGACATGAAGATCTCCATGAACAATCACTACAACGGCACGTTCCTCGAACCGTGGGGCGAACGCTCCCAGCGAGGCTACGGCATCGAGGTCATCGAACGCTTCGTCCGTGAAGTCGCCTTCATCGAACACGGCGGCGCCTCAGCCGGCCGCGACGACCGCCTCACCCTCATGCGTCAACTCGCCTACAACGACCTCGCCGCCGACCGCCAGGTCGTCGCAGCCGTACAGGCCCTCGAAGCGATCCTCGACCGAGCGGCCAACGGCGAACCCGACTGCATCGCCCGCATCAACGAGGACGCCGGCGGCCTCACACTCTACCGCCCCGGCCACGCTGAGCCAGAGGTGCTGTACGACGGGCTCGTTTAGCACTGTGCGAACAATTACTGTCGGTTGTTGGGTTGGGCGGTGTAGTTCCATTGTGGCAGCAGTTCATCGTACTTGATTCGCAATTGTTGCTTCATTTCTGTTGTGGCGTTGCGTCCCGTCTCATAACAGCGCCGGAT